>NZ_CP178619.1:1823446-2127353 GCF_047305935.1 Bdellovibrio sp. HCB288 | reverse complement strand
CTGGACGGTACCGGGTAACTTTATCAGAGCCTCTGCAAATCCCAAGGCTTTCGGTGACACAGTCCTTGCGGAAGCAGCTTTGATCGAAGCGAAAAAGGGTGCCTTGTACGATGCCGCCTGCCGCACGGAAGGTCGCAATGTCTCGTTTGAAAGAATCCTTCTGAATGCGCCTTTGATTCACAGTCGCTATGAAGGCAATGTTTCTGGAACTGTTATTGCCGAGGTCTCCATCATGAGTTTGAACAAGTTCAAATTCTCATATGATGAAGTCTTTAATACAGTGCCTGTCTTCCCATTCCTGGATCGCTCTGTCTATCTCGATATCGTCGAATAGAGCTGTCCAATAATCATACGGTCCGGCAATTTTTTCCAAGGGAGGAGTTCACATAGGCTCCTCTCCCGGGAATTGATAAAAGGACCCCATGAAGTCATTTAATCTGCTTTTATCGCTCCTGCTTTCCCTGCCCCTTTTAGGTCATGCCTACACTATTCAAGGCACTGTCACCAATGTTCATGACGGTGACACACTCAACGTGCAATCCGGCTCACAGAAGTACAAAGTTCGCTTCCTTGGAGTTGATACTCCGGAAGTGGATTACTTTGGAAACACTCAGGGTGAGTCCGCCTACGTGGCCCGTGACTTTGTTGCGGGGCTTGTGCCTCCGGGCAGTGAGATCACTGTGGTTTACGATGATAACGGCCATGACAAGCACAACCGCATCCTGGGCCGGGTCTTTTACAATAACGTCGAAGTCAATCTGGAGATTCTAAAGGAAGGCTGGGGATACCTGTACTTCATCTATCCGTTTGATAAGGGTCTGATCGCCGCCTACAGTAGCGCCAGCCAGTATGCTGTTGAAAACCAAAGAGGCCTGTTTGGCCCTCGCTATTCGAATGTCTCAGCTCCCTATGATTTCCGTATGGATTCCCGAAATTTTACGGGAACAAATTTTGTGGGCGATATCGAAACCAAGATGCTTTACTTTCCGGAGGACTCTTACAAGGTTCCGGTTTATAGACGAGCTTTCTTTTCAGATAAAAACCTGGCGATACACCTGGGTTACAGATTCTTCTAAATAAAAAAAGCCATCCGATGAGGATGGCTTTTTTTGTTTCTACATTCTTTTATTGAACTACTCTGCCGGGCCGATCGTTTCTTTGATTTTGATCGTCTTTTTGATTTTGGCATCCGAGGATAGTGACAGATCCTCCGCCGTATATGTCTTTTTCGCCTTGCCTGACTTTAAATCCAAAGCCGCCCATTTGAACATAGAGCCACCTTTAAGCGCGAAGCTGACGGGCCCTGCTGACGACTCCTGAATTGGCAACGTCGCCTTTACAGCCGTCTTGGACGTGAAATCCAGGGCCATCTTGACTGTGCCCACCAGGGTGCCTTCTTTGTTTTCATCGGCACATTGCACACGCAATTCTGACTTTTCAATTTCAATCTGATCGAACGACAGGCAATTCAACTCCCCTGCCGCCATCCAGATTTTGGAGCTTCTGACGTACTCATGAACTTTGGGCTTTTTTCCATCGCCAGCCGTCCATTGCGACAAAACCACGACATATTCAGGTAATGAAATCACCGCCATGATGTCTTCAGAGACAAGATCATTGGGAAAGCCCAAGCTTTCTTTTCTTCCGGATTTTGCATCGACTTCCATGAACACCCGGCGCGCAGGATCTGAGATATCAACAGCCACGACCACTTTGCCATTATGAACATTGGAAGCAGACTGAATTACTGCCGCTGCCTGGGCTTGAAGACCTGCAAGAACAAATAGAACACCTGTAAGCAGACTTTTCATTATTGAACCCCGTCCTGACTATTGTCTTTTTTGTTTGAAACACCAGTGTCGCAGACTGCCCCCACTTGATCAAGATCACCAACGTGTTTTTTACAAGAGCGAATACCTCCGGCATGATCTGCAAAAGACATGAGAGGCTCCGGAGCTTGCTGTTCCGAGTATTTGGCAATCTCAGAATAGGACACAAGTTTGTGTCCAGAAAGATTTATGGATTCAATAATGGCCGGCAAGTTCTCAACCGTCCAAGAGTGAATATCATGCGCCAATACGACGCCCCCCTTGTGATTGCAAACTTGCTCCAGGACCGAGCCTGGCAAGGCTTTGCGTTTGATTTTACTCCAGTCCCAGGTATCTATATCCCAATGAAAAGGGCGATACCCTTGGGCTTTAATTTGCCGCATCGCCTTGGAGGCCATGCTTTGATTGGCGGAATCTGGATCCTGAAACCACCCACTGCCATAAGGAAATCTAAATGGCGTTGGTTTCGGCAATTTCAGCTTATCAATAATTGCTGCAGACTTAGCGATGTTACTACTGATCTCTGCTTCAGTGTGCTTCGCAATATTGCCATGCTCAATGTGCTCAAAGGAATGAGAGCCCACCGTATGTCCTTCGGTCTTCATTCGTTCGATCACTTCCATAAGCCTCTTTGTACTCTCGTTGGGCTTTCCATTTAAAAGTGACTTGAAGCGCGTCGTGGAAATCAAAAAGGTCGCTTTGATGTTGTTCTTTTTCAAAGTATCCAAAATCTGCAGAGTCTGGGGAATTCTGGGCCCATCGTCAAAAGTTAAATGTACAGGATATGTCTGCCCGCCAGGACAAATATGTTTTTGTACAGAAACTTCCACTGCGGCACCAGCCGTCAGAGAACCAGACACCAATAATAGAGCTATAAATGAGGACCTCATAACTTCATTACATCAGCTAGTTTACGAATTACCAAATATGTTTTTCCGCCACTGGACTGAGAATTGAAGTTCGTCGGTAATAAGATGCTCCTATTCAAAAGGAGATCCTATGCTAGTTAAGACAATACTGGGAATTTTCGTCTCACTGATTATCGCTGAAAGTGCGTCTGCTGCTTGCGGAGATATGTCACCGCGAACATTCAAAGGGGATGATGCAGTTACTTTGGCGTATATATTAAAAAACTCACCGATAGGTAAAAAGACTATCAACGGTGATGACACCACTTGGACTGTCACCGAGATGAAATGCACAGAAACCAACCGCGGCGTTCAGCCGGACCTAATGCCAGCTTATGAGTGCAAGCCACCCCTTGCTGTGGGACCGATAACAGCAATGGCCTTATTTGAAGCTCTGGATGATATGGATGTCATGCCCGACGCAACCACAGGGCACGTGAATCAGATCGCCAAAGACATTTCCTGCACAATTAATAAAAATGGCGCTGGTGGAATCGCCAACAGCCCAACTTGCATGATGACTGCAGCTTGGGAAGATGAATGCGGGAATGACTAGTTCTTTTTGTTATGCGGAAGCTCAGATTCAGCTTCCGCAGTTCCTTCGTTCAGCATGGAGAACAGTGAGTTCTGAAAACAAACCAGAGAATTTGCGTCCTCGCAGTCGAACTCCGCAATGAATTCTTTCTGGAATGCACGGAGCTTGTCCATCGCTTCCTGCATGCGTTCTGATTTCATTCTCATGAAAGTCGCTGCGTACTGTCGTTGGGATTTTGGCACTACATCGTAGGAACGCTCCACAATTTTCACAATTTCCTGGTGCATGGCTTTGGGATCCGGTGACTCGGGGGTTCTGGATTCCAAGGCAATCACTTCATCACTGTTCAGCCCCAGGATCGGCGAAAGCAGTTTCGCTAAGGCTTCGCGGCTTTCAATGTTTTGCAGCTTATTGCCTTCATTCAAAACGAAGCGCGCAATGGCGTGATTCTTCTCCCCTTGGAGCTGATTCAAAACCATGATGCGAAGATGATTGCTATCAATGGATTTTTCGTACTTCACCAGGTTCGAGAAATGGGACTTCTCGCCTTCGTTGAAATCAAAATACTCTGAAATGGATTCCGCAAGCTTATCGCCGATATGGCGCTTGCGATTCAGGATCATCGACAATGCTGACGGATGAGACAGCCCCAACTGACGGGTCCACACCGTCAGACTCCAACCCACTTTATTCTGGCTCTTCCAGGCGTTATAGTCCGCCAGAAACTGCCTGTAGTCTTTGTATTTAAGGATTTCAGCCTTTGTCATATGGGCCTAATATATACCTTAAAAAACGAGGACTTCGGCAATTTTGCGGGATTTTCACAAACCTTGTGAAAGGTTTTCAGCAACCGTCTCTTGTTTGGTCAGAACATATATGTCAAAACTATGGCTTCTTAAACCACCCTAAGGGGGTCCAAGTGAAACTGATCCTGTCTATATTGCTTATGGCACCTGTTTTTGCTTCTGCAGCGACTGAAATCATTTATAATCGCTCTGCCAACCCTTATATCCCACAACAGGGTGAAATCGTTCGCGAAAAAGTTTGTATCGAACAAGACACGAATTCCCTTAAAGTTCACGCACCAGAGCAGAACCTTGCTGTGCCTATGGTTGAAGACAAAGCCGTTTGTGTTCAGTGGAATCGCAATGACTCTACACGCCCGGTTTGCTCCAAGTCCATCATCCGCAGTGTGAAACTCGATGACACGTACACGCAGTATACCTACGACGTATGGGACCACCGCAAAGAGCGTCCGATAACAGTTCAAAATAAACGTCTGGAAAACTGCAACAGATAATAGAAAAATAAAAAGGGCACCGGTAATACCGGCGCCTTTTTTTCTTTAGTGCTTACTGGCTTTCGAACGCGATTTCTTTTTGCCAGAGCTCTCCGCTCTTCTTTTATTCACCGTAGCCCAGGCTATTTGCTCAGAACGTTTCGCTGACTTTCCAGATTCTTTCTCGCTGTCCATAATATGTTTGGCCATGCGATCCTCTTTGGCTGTATGGGAACTTGTAGATCTTGGCATGCTCCCCCCCCCGTTGAACCGATTCCGCCACAGTCTTAGCGAATAGCGAAGTTCAAACTCCGTGATTATCAACAACAACGTCCCCTATTGAGAATTTATTTTCAGTCCGTTTTCTCAGATTTTTGGGCCCACACCAGTGAATATTGAATAAAAGTGGTAAAGGAAAAAACAGAAACTTCACGATTCACGTCAAATGTGAACATTCCCGCCAAAAACAATTCTGCTTTTCGTCATGGCTTTTTACAGGACCTTTTTGTCTGAGTTCTGCCCATTTTTATTTTTCATGAATCGAACTATTCTGTTTCTGGACCAATAACCGGAGGACCCATGAGATTAATCACTTCACTGCTGGCGCTGACTCTTACGACAAGTTTGATTGGCTGTGGCAGTAACTTTGAAACTTTAGAACGTTCCTCTGCCGATAGTTCGTCACAAGGTGCTCAAAGCACCCCTACTGTATCAACTCCCAAAGTCGCTGCACAATCCATGGTCAGCGATCTGCAGGAACAACTGAAAGTGCAAGCTGCTGGTAAACTGTCAGCAACACAAATTGCAGCTATTATAGCGAGTGCGCAGACTGCACTTGAATCAGCAAATCTTGGAAACAGCAACAACCTTTCCGCAATCATTCCTGTACTTATTCAAGGCGCTACCACTGGTGTCGGCACTTTGAATATTTCAGATCTGGTTAACAAATCCAATATTCTGGGTTTGATTGGCGACAGTACACTGAACTCACTGGTGAATCTTTCTGAAGACGAGGTTTCAACGGCCTTGATTCAAAAGGTGACTTCAGCGTTGTTCTCTAATTTAAAATTGGCAGGCATCGGCTCCAGCAGCCAAGCCACTGCAGCAAACACAATTATCCAAGCCATCCTTGGTAAACTAAGTGGTAAGGATTTTGATGTAAGCAGCTTGGCGACTGTGGTCGAAAGCCTTGCTAAAGGTTCCGTGCTTGGTCTTGGTAACCTGGGCAACTCCTCATCTGTTTTGCAATCCATTCTTGGCAGCTTGGGTTCTGGATCCCTGCCCGGCTTGGATCAATTGATTGCTAAACTTGGGGGTTCAAACAATACCTCCACGACTCTGCAGAATCTGATTGCCGCCTTCACATCCGGCTCTAACTCTGGTTTGAGTTCAATCGTCGGTAGTGGCTCCGGCTCATCAGCACTGAAACAAACTTTGCTGACTGCTCTAATGGGTGGGATTAAAATTGCGGGAGCCTCGTCCCCTGCTGCCAGCGTGGTGACGACAATCGTCGGTTCACTGTTGGGCAACTTTCTTTCCAAACTCTAAAACTTCACTCTTCTGAAATTTATCGATGAGCAAAGTCCCGCCTTTGAGCGGGACTTTGCTTTCCTGCACTGGATCTGTGCACCTCGGCTGCGTCTTCTAGAATAGGGTCAAAGAGGTGCCTATGAGTTCTGTCACCAGATCACTCTTAAAAAATCTTTCGTGGAGTTTACTGGGTGGGTTCGCCTACTCGGTTTTGCGCGACCAATTCCGCTATCGCCCTATCAAAAGATCAGTGGCTGCAATAACCGGAGGATCTCGGGGACTGGGTTTGGTTTTGGCCAAAGAGTTCGCCCGACAGGGAGCTTCAGTGGCACTGCTGGCCCGAGACAATGAGGAGCTGGCCCGCGCTAAAAAAATGGTTGAGCTCGCCGCTCCGGGGGCCCAGGTGCTGACCCTTGAGTGCGACTGCACCAAACCCCATGATGTAAATCAGGCGGTGTCCTCCATAATTCGCTACTTCGGTAAAATCGATATCGTCGTGAACAATGCCGGCATCATCTCCACCTGTCCGATTCAGAACACCACCAAAAAAGACTTTGAAGACTCCCTGGATATTCATTTTTGGGCACCCTACTACATGAACAGGGCCTGTCTTCCGCATCTGCAAAAAGGCTCACGAATTGTGAACATCTCCTCTATCGGCGGCTTGGTACCTGTCCCCCACCACGCAGCCTACTGCACCGGCAAATTTGCCTTGCGCGGATACTCTGAAAGTCTGCGACTGGAACTCATGCCCCAGGGAATTTACGTCACCACAGTTTGCCCAGGATTGATGCGTACCGGTTCCGCCCGCAACGCCAGAGTAAAAGGGCAATTCAAAAAAGAGCATGCCTGGTTCTCGTTGATGGCATCCGCACCCCTTATTTCAATGAATGCAGATCGAGCCGCCCGAAAAATAGTCTCGGCGATAAAGACCGGCAAAGCAGAAACAACCGTTTCCACACCTTCCCGGGTCCTGTCACTGTTGCATGCTCACTTTCCGGGAATCTACGCGGACTTTGGCTCCGTGGCCAACTGGTTGCTACCGAATCCCACGGACGATCTGCGCACGACATTAGAAGGCAAAGATGCAGAATCAGTCGTATCCCGCTCCTTCCTGACCGCATTGGGACAGCAGGCCGCTGAACGCAACAACGAGATTCCGCCGGAAACTGATCAAATGCATTGATTGGAGATTCAGCATGGCAGAAAGCGAAGCCATAGATCGATGCAAAATATGCGGAGAAGCTCTTCCTGTCGAAGACTCTTCTCTCTATGTTACCTGTGAAACCTGCGGCACCCTGAATCACTTGGGATTTCGCGCCGGTCGCGAGCTGAGTCTTGCCTGTTCCGCCGCGGCACTGGTCCTGTACATTCCCGCAAATCTACTGCCATTCATGTCCCTTGAAATTTACGGCAACAAATCCACCTCCACTATTTGGGAGGGAATCGTCACGCTCAGTCGCGCTGGTTCCTGGGGTATCGCCATCATCGTCTTTCTGGCCAGCATTCTGATCCCCTTGGCGAAACTGATCATATTGTTTTACCTGGGTTTAACCACTGGCAAATCGGATCAAAAGAAATTCAGAACTCGCTTATATAATATCGTGGAAACCATCGGCCGGTGGTCGATGCTGGATATTTTTCTACTTGCTGTACTGGTTGCCATCATGAAGCTCGGCCCCTGGGCCAATGCGAAACCTGAATCAGGTGCCTGGATCTTTGCCCTTGTCGTGATTTTCACAATGCTCTCTTCAGCAGCCTTCGATCCCACCACAATATGGAAAAAATCCTATGATGAAAAACATTAGTTCGACCTGGTACTTTTGGGTATTTCCTCTGTTTGCAATCCTGATCTCAGGATATCTGCTTTATGATTATTTTGAACAGCGGGGACCCGAAGTAAAAATCCGCTTTGAAGAGGGCTCGCGCATCACACCGGGAAAAACCGAACTCCGCTTCCGCGGTGTCCGCGTTGGTATCGTCAATGACATTCGCATAACCGATGACAAGAAAGCCGTCGAAGTGTTTGCCCGTCTTGAAAAACATGCCGCAGAGTTTGCGAACGAAGGCACCAAGTACTGGCTGGAAACTCCCCGCGTGAGCTTTGAGGAGATTCGCGGATTGGATACACTGGTTGAAGGGAGCTACATCTCAGCGGTTCCCGGAGATGGACCCAAAACAGAAAACTTTCAAGGACGTATCGGCACTGACTTGAAAAATCCCCTGGAAGAAACCGCCCTGTTTAAGCTCGAGACTCAGCGTCTGGATTCCGTCAGTGATGGAGACACGTTGTTTTATCGCGGCATGGATGTCGGCACCGTGACCAAAGTTTCCCTTTCAAAAACGGGCCAAACCATCAACGTGCAAATACGAGTGCCTTGGGAATACGCGCGACTGGTACGAACGAATACGGTGTTCTGGAGAAAAGCCGGATTTCAGGCAAAGCTTGGACTGTTCAACTCATTTGTAAAAATGAATTCCGTTGATGCATTGTTAAGAGGTGGGATTGAATTCGCGACACCAACCAATGCGGGAGCCAAAGCCAAGGCCGGAAACACATTTATTTTACTGGGCGAAGCTCCCAAAGAGACTGAAAAATGGAATCCGGTGTTGGACTAGTGAGTACCAACACTGGCCGATGAATCAGTCGAGTTTATGAACGATAACAACTCAAGCAAGGATTTCTGGCGCACGTCCCAAAAAGTGATAAAGATAGCTTAAGGCCTTATGAAAAACCAAGGAGGGTGCTATGGCTGAAACACCAAGAGAACTTATGAACGATCTTAAATCCACAGGCAGACAAGCCGTCGATACAGGTAAAAACCTGTATGGCGAAGCGAAATCTGAACTCAAATCTCAAATGTCAGACAGACGTTCAGAGATGAAACGTGAATGGACTGATCGTTATGAGACCATCAAACATCGCGCACAGGATGCTTACGAGTCATCAGAAGACTTCGTTAAGGATCATCCACTTGCGACTGTCTTGGGCGCATGCGCTGTGGGATTTGTCGCGGGAATGATTGCCCGTCGACGCCGTCAATAAGAACAAAGGGGCGGAGATTCATCACCGCCCCAATTCTTATTTCACAGGAGGATTCAATGGAACAACCAAATGATCACCGCTTGAATGAACAAAATTGGAGTCAGGTCACTCAGGAAGTCCGAAAAAAATGGGCGAATCTAAATGAGTCCGATATTGAAAGAATTGAACATGACTATAGTTCACTGACGGACTTGGTTTCCTTGAAAACGGGCTTAACCCACGAGGAAACCGAGCAGCGTCTGGATGACATTATCGCCCGATGTGGCACCGAAACCACCATCAACGAAGTTGAAGCCAGTGCTTCCTGGAAACGACCTCCTGAAAAAAAGGCCGGCACACAGGATTCAGGCACTATTGAAGAAGACTCTGATGAGCAAGCTCCTTAAATGAGCCCACCAGAATTCGTTGATAAATAAATTCACTGAATGACTGGGGCGACAATAACTTCATACGCTCCAGTTCATTTATGTAAGCTGACTTCTGCGCAAAGAATCCCACTGCAAGGGTCTTAATCAGTTGCAAACGGGTTTTGTCCTTCAGATTTAGCAACGCCGCCTGCAGTTTTTCTTCTGCTTCTGTAAAATCACTTCCGAATGGAAATTTCTTAAATACAAACTCCGGTGCCAGTTCCTTTATCAAACCGCGAATCTTGTGAGGTGTATTTGTACGAGCCATTTCCGGGATGTTCCATTGCGGATCGACTTTCCCATTCTTACGGGCTGTTTCCAATAACTCATCCTGGAACTGCGAATCTGTAATCATCAGAAGTCTTTTAATACATTCAGAATCACTTTGTCCCTTTAAGAACGCGATCCCATACTCCGTGATCACAACATCACGCAAATGCCGGGGAATCGTCAACTGTGCCGGACTCCAGACGATGTTTGATTCTCTTTTACCCGCTTTTTCACGCGTACTTTTCATCATCAGAACCGAATACGAATCCGGCAATTCATGTGACATCGCCACAAAATTGAATTGCCCACCTACCCCGCTCACCACGTTCCCATTCTGCAAGGTCTCCGAGGCTGCACCGCCCAGCAATCCCACCTGCATACAGGAGTTAAAGAACCGTGCGTTTTTGCGTTGCCGGCGCAGTGCCATCTCATGGGGATCATACAGGTCATTCACCTTCGATACCCTGGTCATGGATAACCCCTTGAAATCGTCTGCGGAAAGCCCCCGTAACCACTCATAAAATTCTTTGGAACCCAGGAAAAATGCTCCATGCAGATAGCGTCGCTCATTTTCGTCGTGGTCATGAATTTCACGTTTTAAAATTCCCGCTGTTCGCAAATGCATGAAACCATCCATGATCATCTCACTGGTCCCATAAATTCCGGTTTGAAATGAGTCGTCGTAAAACTCCGCCTCGGGCAACTTGATGAACGAAATATCCAAGGACTTTAGAATCTTTTTATAGACAGCATTATCCCGATGTCTCACCAAGGTCGCCGCCGTCAAAGAATCTGACAAAGAACCAATACCGATCTGAAGAGTTCCATCATCTTTGATCAAACGACTGGCGTGGAGCCCGATCAAATGTTCAGTTTCGTCGATACTATTTTTAGGCGTCGCAAAAAGTTGGTGCCGCACTTCATTTGAATCGACAATGACATCAAAGAATTCGGCTCCTACTTCGGCGTCTCCCCCAAGAAAAGGGAGATCGGGATGAACCACGCCAATGACCTTAAATGGTCTATTTTTGTTTTTATACAACTCCACCACATCAAGGGTCAGATCCGGATTACAGCTCAGACTGTAGCGACCGTCAGAAGACTTCGCGATCAGCTGCATGACCCCGTCCAGTTTCATATCCAGGATACTTTGTGCGACGTGAGTGTAGTTCAGGCTGATATAGTTTTGTTGAGCCACAGGATTTGCCAGCATTGAACCGGCCTGAAAATAGAATTCATGAATCTGAATATTTGCAGGAACCTTTTTGTCCTTGAGATCTTTCAGGTAGCCCAGTCTGGGATAATCATCGCCAAAATGCCGGGAAAAGAAATCACCTGTAAAACGCTTTTCCAAGTCTGTTTTTGGTTGTGGAATATCCAGCGACAAAGCCGTAAAAAGCGTCAAAGACAGGGACGAATCCCTTTTAACTCTTTCGTACACGGCATTTACAAGCTGATTAGGTTTACCCAGCCCCAAGGGAATGGCAAACCGCAGTTCTTTCCCGAAACTTGAAACAATGTATTCTTCGGCTGCCTGAAGGGACTTGAATATATTCATAAAAATAGTTTCTTACAGTTAAAATCCAAGTCAAGGTCACCCGCTCCTTGATCAATAACATAGGACGTTTACGTGAAAGGAAAAGCGACGGAAAATGTAACTTCAAGGGAGGACATCATGGCCCACAAAAATAAGAAAAACAAATCCGCCAAGAAGCCTGCTCCGAAGCCGAGCAAAGAAAACAGTCGCAAACAACAACGCGGCTGGGACCAGGAAACTTCGGCTGATGTGCCCTATGACGATTCCATAGAGTCACCTCGCAGCCACAATACTCCGTCCATGTATTAGACGGAGCAAAAAATGACTCTTTCGAAGTACAATCGAAAGCGCAATTTTTCAATAACCTCAGAGCCCAAAGGCCTTAAGAAATCCCAAAAGGCCAAGGCTCTGTCTTTTGTCGTTCAGGAACACCACGCAAGTCATCTGCACTGGGATTTCCGTTTGGAGTGGCAAGGTGTACTTAAAAGCTGGGCCGTCCCCAAAGGACCCAGCATGGATCCACAAGTAAAGCGTC
This sequence comes from Bdellovibrio sp. HCB288, assembly GCF_047305935.1. Lineage (GTDB taxonomy): Bacteria > Bdellovibrionota > Bdellovibrionia > Bdellovibrionales > Bdellovibrionaceae > Bdellovibrio. The sequence goes on along the minus strand of NZ_CP178619.1, from coordinate 2,115,477 downwards.
TGGCCGTGGAGGTTGAAGACCATCCCCTCTCATATGGAAAATTCCACGGAACCATTCCTGAAGGAGAATACGGCGCAGGCGAAGTTTACATCTGGGACAAAGGAACCTGGGAGCCCTTGGAAGATGCCACCAAGGGATTTAAAAAAGGCCATCTGGTCATCAACCTTAAAGGGAAAAAACTGAAAGGCGTCTTTCACCTTGTGCGCACTCGCACTCCCGCAAGAAACAATCAATGGCTTTTAATGAAGAAGGATGATCTGTATGCAAAGGAAGTCCCAAAAATAAAAGCCTCTGCCAAATCCAAAAGGAAAAAACTGCCCTTCATCGCTCCGGAACTAGCCTTATTGGTGGATACACCTCCGACAGGCAGCGAATGGTTGCATGAATTAAAGTTCGATGGCTATCGCATGCAAGCCCACGTCAATGGCCAGCAAGTTCAGCTGTACACCCGTTCGGGACAAAACTGGTCGACCAAGTTTCCGGAGATTGTCGCTGCACTAAAAGACCTGGATCTTGATGGTGCGGTGATAGATGGTGAAATGGTGGTGCTCGATAAAGACGGCCGCAGCGATTTCCAACTTCTGCAAAATGCCATCAAATCTGAAAACTCCCGCAACATGTACTATTATGCTTTTGATCTTCTGGCCATTGATGGCAAGGATCTCCGTTCCTTGGAGCTGGGACAAAGGCGCGATGAAATGCAGAAGTATATTAAGAAGTCCGTCAGTCGCATCCGATTCAGTTCCGAATTTGATGGATCGGGAAAAAGTCTTCTGGCTCTGGCAAAAAGGCATGGACTGGAAGGAATTATTTCAAAGAAAAGAACCAGCCCCTACTTATCAGAAAGAAATCCCAATTGGGTAAAAACCAAATGCACCGAACAGCAGGAGTTTGTCATCGGTGGTTACACCGAAAGCAAAGGAAGCCGCGATCATTTTGGCGCGCTACTTTTAGGTGTCTATAAGAATAAGAAGTTACAATACGTGGGTAAAGTCGGAACGGGATTTACGCGGCAATCTCTGCGCGAAATCTTTAAACAAATCAAACCGCTGGAATCGGCCTCATCCCCCTTTGATTTGAAGTCCCCCAAGGGCAAGGAAATTCATTGGCTTAAACCCCGCTTAAGTGCCGAGATCACCTTTGCCAATTGGACCCACGAAGAAATCCTGCGTGTTCCAGTCTTTCATGGTCTGCGGGAGGATAAACCCACCAGACAAATAAAGAAGGAATCTCCAGTGAAACCCGTCACCGCCAGCTCAGAGGATTGGACGGTTTCCTCTCCTGAAAAAATCCTGTTTGCAAAAGAAAAGATCACCAAGCTGCAAGTCGCTGATTTCTATTCCAAAGCAGCACCTTGGATTATTCCTTTGATCTCTGATCGCCCGCTTTCATTGGTGCGTTGTCCAAACGGCACCAGCAAGCAATGCTTTTTTCAAAAACATCAGACGCATATGCCAGCGGCACTAACCCCGGTCAAAATGAAGGAGCATGGAGGATACGGCACCTATATGAGCCTGCACGATCCTGCGGGACTTGCGGCTTTGGTGCAAATGAATGCTTTTGAAATCCACTGCTCCAATTCACGACACCCCGACACGGCAACGCCGGACCAGTTCGTCATGGATTTTGATCCTGGGCCCGGAGTTTCCTGGAAGACTGTCGTGAACTCCGCGTTTAAATTAAAAAAACTTCTGGAAGGTCTTGGGCTAAAAAGTTTTGTCAAACTGAGTGGCGGCAAGGGAGTCCACGTCCATGTCCCCGTGGCTACGATCTATTCATTTGATCAAATCAACAGCTTCACCCATGCCCTGGCCCAACAAATGGAACTGCAGGACCCCGATCTGTTTGTTTCAAAAATGTCCAAAAAAATTCGCACCGGAAAAATCTTCGTCGACTATTTAAGAAACTCCCAGGGCGCAACGGCTGTGGCCCCCTATTCTCTTCGCGCCAGAGCGGTCAGCGCGGTTGCGATGCCTATAACCTGGAATGAACTTAAAAATATCCAAGGCGGCGATCACTTCACTTTAAAAAAAGCTCTGTTGCACTTGGGACGAAGAAAAAAGGATCCCTGGCAGGGATACTCGAAATTAAGCCAAAAAATAAATCTGCTCAGCAAATCCCGCAAGCAAGAGGATTCCAGTGAGTTAAACACACTATAGGAGACGAAATGACCAGTATACACAAACGCAAGCCCATGCCTCCCTTTAAAGAGCATCAACAAAAATCGCCTGGGCTGGAGAAGAAAATGACGGTGTCTCCTTTATATCGCGCTCCCCAGTATAAGGCCGCCGGGAAGCTGGTGGGGAAAAGAGCATTGATCACCGGTGGTGACTCCGGTATCGGACGAGCCGTCGCCCTGCTCTACGCAAGAGAGGGTGCGAGTATTGTCATCACGCATTTGCCAGAAGAAGTTATTGATGCGGAAGAAACCAAAATCGAAATCGAGGAATTGGGAAGTCAATGCCATCTAATTTCCGGAGATCTCTCCAAAGAGAAGTTCTGTATAAAAGCGGTGCAGGAAACTATCAAGAAGCTTGGAGGCATTGATATTTTAGTCAGCAATGCGGCTCATCAGATGCGTAAAGAGGATATCTCTGAAATCACCACTGATGAGTTTGACCGAACCTTTAAGGTCAATGTCTATGCGTATTTTCACCTGGCCAAGGCTGCAGTTCCACACATGAAGCCCGGTTCTTGTATAATTGCGACAAGCTCTGAGACCGCATCCCGAGCACCCGCCCAACTTTTGGATTACTCGTCGACAAAAGGTGCTATCAATACGTTCACTAAATCTTTGGCACAGATGCTGGTTCCGAAAGGAATACGAGTCAATGCTGTTGCGCCTGGACCTGTGTGGACTCCGTTGAATGTATCTGACGAGGGCACCCGAAAAAGCAAAGTCCGAAACTTTGGCAAGGACCAGCCGATTGGTCGCCCCGCCCAACCCGAGGAAATTGCTCCGGTCTATGTCTTTCTGGCTTCGGAGGCAGACTCAAGCTACGTCAGTGGCGCCGTCATTGCCGAAATGGGAGCTGAACCATTTTAAACTCAGACGGTTTTCGACGCCCGCTTTGCAGGAGATTTCTTTCTGGCAGTCTTTCTGGCTGCCAGACTTTTTTGCAGAAGTGGCATCAAATCCACAACATTGTCTGTTGCTTCGATATGCTCCTCTTTAACAGGCGCGATACGATGTCCTTTGCCGGTTTTTACTTTACGATCAATCATCTTCATGACTTCCTGATAGTAAGTGTCCTTGTACTGTTCTGGCTTCCACTTACCGGTCATACCCTCCAGCAGGTCTTCGGCCATTTTTAATTCCCGCGGATTGTATTTGGCGGTTTTTGTGACGTCTTTCATATAGTGAACCTGTTTTTCAGTTTTCACTTCGTGACCAAAGCGCAAAAGCTCAAGCATCAGGTATTCACCCTTGGGCATAATCATCGCCAGATGTTGTTTGATTCGAATTACAATCTTTGAAACCGCCACCCGCCCGGACTTGGCCAGAGCATCACGCAAAAGATAGTACCCTTTTTCAGCCCCCTTCTGCGGCACCAGATAATAGGGACGCTCAAAGTACATCGGATCAATTTCCTCGAGTGAGACGACATCCTCGATATCAATTGTTTGCGAGGCCTTCACATTTGCTTTGCGTATTTCATCCTCGGTGACAAGCACATAGCGACCTGACGAGTACTCATAACCTTTGACGATATTCTCGTACGCGACTTCCTTGCCAGTTTTGGCGTTTATTTTCTTATATTGAATTCGCGACAGATCCTTCTTATCCAACATGGAGAAGTGAATCTCCTTTTCAGACTGCGCTCCCTGCAAAGTGACGGGTATATTCAAAAGTCCGAAACTGATCGAGCCTTTCCAGATGCTAGCCATATGCTTCCTCCTGCCCGTGTGCTATCAGAAGAAACCATATATGAGGTTTTTTGAAGGCCAGAAAAGTTGGATGATCGACCAGAATTCAAAGAAACACATGTCCTTGAACACTTATTCAATTTCCTCATTTTTAGAAGTGTATAATGAAGGGTGAAACGATATCTCAGGATATGCGCAGCCTAAGTGAAATCTTGAAAAAGGATAGATCTGAATCTGGCATCAAAAGTCCTGCCAAACATAGATATCGTCCGAGGCAGGGTCTGAATCAAATCAGACCCGCTTCCATTTTATTTAGGGACTGATTTAGGGACTGACTTTACGAGACTCTGCAAACCATCTTTTTTTAAGCCGCTCCGGAGATTCAGAAGATGAAAGTTCTGCATAGGTTCTTTGATCGTAGTATTTGCTGATGTCCCCGATGACATTTCCAAGAGCAGGGTACTTTTCGGCCACTCTGGTAAAATAATGCAATGGCGCCTCACTGGCTGTTCGCACCAAGTGATGATGACTTCCCCACTCCTGAACGATGTTTAAAAGCTCCTGTTCCGCTGATAACTTCACCCGGGTCTTGAACAGGTTTTGAACCAGCACGAAGAACAGAATCAATGCAAAACTGATTCCCGCAAAGCTTAACAGTTTATATTGTCCCAACAGGGCAAAAAACGAATCCTGCGAGCTGCGATCGAACTCCATCAGGAAGTAACTCCAGCGGTAGTTCATGTCTTCGACAAAGAACGTGGCCCGGTCCCACCACAAACGGGTGCCCTGGGATTGCGGTCGCCAATCTATCTTTCTTGCGAAGACTTCCTGATCAGATTCCGACATCGCAAAAAAATCTTCAGCACCGATCACCAGTCTAAGCGGTGCCACCCATGAAGTCGGATCAACACGCTTCCACGAATTACCGACAAAGACTTCAGCCCACGCATGGGCATCACGCTGCGCGATTCTCCAAAAATTTCCGATAGGATTGAACTTTCCGCCCTGATATCCCACCACAACTCGTGAAGGGATACCCAGACCACGCGCCAAGACCGCGTAGGCTCCGGCAAAATGCTCACAGAATCCCCGACGTCTTTCGAACAGGAACTCTTCCAGATCGTTCGCGCCATAGGTTCCTGGATTCAGAGTATAAACGAACTTATTCTCCACGAAAAAGCTTCGCAGTAAATCCAGGCGTTCTTCCGGTTTAAGGGATTTCTTATTTGCCTCGGTGACCCACTCAAGCACGCGGCCTTTAAATTCCGGAGTTTTCAAATCCACCACCGTAGGCTGACTGCGATCCTGATAGTCCCGAGTCCACTGCCCTTGATATACCAGAGTTGAAACGATGGGACGCGAAGTTCTGAAAACCGCGTGACTTAAGTTTGTCACCCGTCCCGCCTCCAAAGTCAGAATCTGTGTTCCCTCCAACGCAAACAAAAAGTTCTGTGAGGTGGGTTCAATCGCCACTTCATACGAAAGATTTCCACTTCCCGTGGTGGTCTCAGCGGATCTGGCACCAAACGGAGTCGGCCGCCAAACCAATCCACGTGTTGAAGTCAGAACCGATCCTCTCCAATACAAATCACTGGCACTTTCAAGAGGCAGCTGGTCTATCTTGGCCCGAAAGGCCAATTGCGAACTACCGGCAATTTCTGCGACTCGACCGGGATTCACCTCGTCCGTGAAACCAATTTGTCCATAGGTGCTACCACGGGACATCGCCCACGGAATCACCACTCGTGGAAAGGCAAAAAACAAAATCACTGCCAGTGGCACTGATAGCAAAAACATTTTTCCCAACATGCGTTCTTTATTGGGCAACTGCTGAGGCAGTAACGAATACCAAATCCCCCAGAACGCAAACATCGAAGGAATGATCCAGTAGATATCAATACTGAACAAGGCCTTCACTGAAATAAGGATAAAACCCAACATCGCGACGAAGCGATGGTCGCGTTCATTGGAATAGTCCATAATTCTTAAACCGCTTAATCCCAACAGCAGCGTATATGACGGTTCCTGCCCCACGATAGTGCGATACTGAATCAATACCTGCGCAAGCAAAATCACGCTCAACACCGATGTGAATCTGCGCGACAGCCCCTGCCAATGATACTTCTCGATCCCCCACTTCCAGATCAGCATCCCCATACTCAGGAATGCCACCCAAGGAGTGACTTCGACCGCGACCATTAACATGGACATAACAATGGCCAGACTGAAAAATGTCTGCGCGAAAAACTCTCTTTTCACCCCAGCTCCCCAACTCTGGCCAGTGCCAGAATTTCCAGACACCGCCGCCAATGCTCACGTCCTTTTGCTGACGGCGTCTGCACGCCGCCCAAGCGCATGGAGTACACATAGTTTTGAGTTTCAGCCTGATCAATCCACAGCGCCAACTGCGAAAGTCGCAACTCGGGATCGCGAATTGATTCCGTTTGCTCCCAGGTAAAATTCAAAGCCGGTTTTTCGGGTTCCTCAAATTTCTTGATTAAAACCTCATTGCGTCGGGCGCTGGCTTTCCAGTCGATGCGTCGAACAGGGTCTCCAGATTGATATTGTTTGTGATTCAAAAACAATCCCACACTTTGCGCGACTGAATCAGCTCCAGATCCCATGGGAAATTCCACGGTGCCTTTGCGTGCCGGATAAACCAGCACAGTCCCGGGACTTTTTATCTGCTTCCAGGCTTGTAAAAGGCCGAAGGGATAGGATCCCTGAATTCGCAGGGCTGGTAATGACTGTTGCCCTCGGTGCGGAGCTGTCCAGTGCACATTCAAGGCCGTCTCATCCTCGGCCTCCACCGTCACCGCATCCACTTCCGTGGCCTTGCGATTAAAAACCGCCTGAATGCCATAACTGACAGCACTTGATTTATTCACAATTTGAATTCGGACTCTGCCGTCTTCCCCGGAAAAGATATCTCCTGCCAGAATTCTTTGAAACTGAATAGCTTCGACATTTCTATTGGTCACGACCATTCCGGTCACCGCAATGGATATCAAAAAGAAAAAGAAAATGTAAATCAGGTTGTTCGCATAGCCGACAGCCATAAAGAACAAAACCAAACCCATCAAGCCAAATGCCAACCCAAAGCCCGTCGGTAAAATATAGGTACGGGCTTTCTTAGACTGGGACTGCCGTTGCCTTTTGAAGAGCTGCCGCCCACTCTCGACCACGTTTGATGCCATGATTGCCTCCTAAGCGATGCCCCAGAACCGGAACCAGAACTTGCTGTACATCCTCGGGACGAACATAATCCCGGTCATCCAAAAACGCCCAGGCCTTCGCCGCCCGAGCCAACGACATACCACATCGCGTGGACAGAGGAGCTCCATCGAAGCCTTCTTTGCGAGAGGCTTCCAGAATATTCGCAATATAGTTGGCAACGGCTTCTGACAGTTTGACCTTTTCAATAACTTTAATGGCCGCTTCGAACTCGCCTTCACCAAAAAGGGAATTCATGCGCTTGATCACAGCACGAGGATCCTCTCCTTGAAGAATGCGCACCTCAGTTCCCTTGGAGGCATAGTTCAACTCAAGGCTCATTAAAAACCTGTCCAGCTGACTTTCCGGCAAAGGAAAGGTGCCGGTTTGTTGATGCGGATTCTGCGTCGCTATAACATAAAATGGTTTCGGAAGTTCCCAGGTCATTCCATCCACCGAAACTTCGCCCTCTTCCATCGCCTGCAATAAAGCACTTTGTGTACGAGGGCTGGCTCGATTCAACTCATCGGCCATCACTAATTGTGAAAAAATCGGTCCCGCATGAAATGAGAATTTATGATCTTGCGGATTAAAGATCTGACTGCCCAGAACATCCGCCGGCAGAAGATCAATGGTGAACTGAATTCTTTGCGTTTTTAGTCCGGTTAACTTTCCCAGAACCTGCACGAGTGTTGTCTTACCCACTCCCGGCATGTCTTCTATCAGCAAATGTCCCCCGGCCAACAAACATGTGATTGCCAGGCGAACCTCAACATCTTTATCCAAAACGACTTTGGATGCTTCCGCGATCAATTCATGAAACTTTTTACTCATGAATCAAGCGTACATCATAGAATTGTTTGTTAAAACACCTGAATGATAGAATCACCGGATTCTGTGGAAAGAATTTTGTTCTCCTCAGGATGCTTGCGAAACCAACTTGCTACATAAGGGCAAGTCGCGATGATCTGGACCTTTTCTTCTTTGGCGATGTGAATGGCTTCACGGACAAGTAGATCCGCGATGTTTTGTCCCCGTGACTCCACAGGAACATAAGTAGCATAGAGGTCATAGGCATTATTCGGGCCTCTACGATAAAGAATATGAGCATCACCGCCCTGAACAGTTGTCGCAAACCTTTGGCCGGAGACATCATGACGAATGTTCATCTCACCACTCCTTGAATTTCCTCATATTGCTGAATTTGACTCTTTTTTAGCAAATTTCTTTTGGTGACCTTGTCAAATATCTCAGAGCTGAATTGCCGCTCACATCTTAATTCTGCTATCCTTAACATATGTCAAAATCCATCGTGTGCCTTCCGGGATTTTTATGTGACGAACGGCTTTGGCAGTTCCAATTGGAACTGCTGGCCGACCATGAATTTAAAGTTCTGGACCTCAGACACTCAGAAGACCTGAACCACATGTTGGGCTTGATCGAGGAGTCCTTTAGCGGCCCCCTGACTCTTCTGGGATTTTCCATGGGTGGATATGTGGCACAGGTATTTGCCACACGCTTCCCCCACCGGGTCGAACAAATCATCCTGATCGGAGTTACGGGAAGCCCACTGTCCGACAGCGAGTTCAAAACCCGGGTACAAATGGCAAACATGTTAAAAAAGGTTCAGTTCGCCGGAATAAGTGCCCAGGCTCTGCAACACTACCTGCACAATGAATCACTGAAAAACGATGAGATTCGAAAACTGATCTTAGACATGGCTGCCAGTAACAATACAGAAATGTATCTGAACCAACTTCACGCGACCTTACATCGCCTGGACTTAAAAATCACCCTCAACAGATTGTCATTCCCAGTCACGCTGATTGGTGGTGTTCAAGATAAAATATCCCCGAAGGAAAAACTCGAAGCATTCCAAAAAGCTGTCCCCCGATCGACACTGCATTTGATCGAGGGCTCAGGACACTTCGTTCCCCTGGAAAAACCCGTGGAACTGAATGCAATCCTAAGGACTGCACTCTCTAATAACTAAATTTTATAAATACGTGCCTCAAAAGGCTTCAACTTCATCCCGTGCTCAACACCGTGATCAGTCACCGGCATATTTGCCAGCAACAAATTATCGGGCTTCACCGCAATCGCACCCAATTCACAGCGAGCCGCATTCTTGGTCATATTTGAAACCACCAGGAACTTTTCCGTCCCCAGAGTACGCGTGTATGCAAAGACTTCTTTATTGTCAGCATCCACCAGATCAAAAGACCCATAAATAAGTCCCTCATGCTGGCGACGTAAACGAATCAGGCGGCGATAATAGTTCAAAATGGATTCAGGATCCTCCATTTGGGCAGCCACGTTGATTTGCTTGAAGTTAGGATTTGTTTTCAACCACGGTTTACCCGTCGTGAATCCGGCATTCGCAGAGGAATCCCATTGCATCGGCGTTCGTGCATTGTCACGGGAAGTGTGATTCAGCTCGGCCGTGATATCTGCATCTGAACGACCCTCTTTGCGCTTCATCACGAAATAATTTTTGGCAGAGACATCATTGAAATCATCCGGTCCGTCGAAATGACTGTTGGTCATACCGATCTCCTGACCCTGATAAATAAACGGCGTCCCCTGCATCATGAAGTACATCGTCGCAATTGAAGTGCTGCACTCTTTCCAGAAGTTCGTATTTTCACCCCATTTGGAGTTGATACGAGGCACGTCGTGATTTTCCACGAATAAAGCATTCCAACCGATGTTCTCAAGGCCTTTTTGCCAGTTATTAAATACTCGCTTTAAGTCAGCCATGTTGAATCGCTGATCCGGATTCGTGTCCCACAAGCCCACGTGTTCAAATTGAATCAGCATGTTCATGCGTTTACGAGATTCGCCAACCCATTCTTCCGCTTGTTGAGCATTCACACCATTGGCTTCGCCCACAGTCATAATGTCGTAATGATTGAATGTGTTTTGCGCCAGATCCTGAACATAATCCAAAACACCCGGTACATTCATGTGCTTGGAATAGGATGGCACGTATTCCAGATTTTTTGGATTAGGGATGTCTGCCAGTCCTGGTTCTTTGCGCGTGTGACTGAAGGCATCGATACGGAAGCCGTCAATTCCACGATCCAACCACCAGCGAATCATGTCGTAAATTGCTTTACGCATATCCTGGTTTTCCCAGTTCAAATCCGGCTGTTTCGCAGAGAAAATGTGCATGAACCATTGCTTGGTCAACTCGTCATACTTCCATGCGGAACCACTGAAAATACTTTCCCAGTTATTCGGCTCCTGGCCTTCTTTGCCGTCACGCCAGATATACCAATCACGTTTCTTATTGTCTTTGGAGGAGCGTGATTCAATGAACCAAGGATGTTCATCACTGGTATGGTTGACCACCAAGTCCAGGATCAAACGAATGCCACGATCATGACATTCTTTAAGCAGCTGATCAAAATCCGCCATGGAGCCAAACTCTTCATGGATAGCCTGATAGTCACTGATATCATAGCCGTTATCATCCATCGGAGACTTGAACATCGGGCAAATCCAGATCACGTCGATACCCAAATGCTTCAGATAGTCCAATTTTGAAATCAGACCTTTCAGATCCCCGATACCATCCCCGTTAGAGTCTTTAAAAGAACGTGGGTAAACTTGATAAACGACGGATTCTTTCCACCAGATCTTTTTGGGAGCCAAAGCAGTTGTCATAGACAGGTCCTTGTTTCAACGATGTTGTACAAGGACATTTATAGATTCAATTTTAAATGAAGTCCAAGCGAATGCGCCGAATTAGCGCTTATCTTCAGGACAGAAGTTATAAAGCAGACTGCCACCCTGAATTCGGGATTTCAGCTTTGCATAGTCTTCGCGAGTCAACTGCGTGCATCCTTCGCTCAGGTCAATAAAACCCCATTTGCGTTGGATCAAAGCACGCTCGTAGGCAGTTTTGTTCGGATGAAGCACCACCGCTCGGGCGCGGGAACTGCTGTTACGGGGTTCAAGCCCATCCATATACAGTGCCGATCCGAAAGTGGAGGCCCGGTTTTCATTCTGAACAACCAAAAACCCTGGGGGAGTCGCCTTGGATCCCGACGCTCCAGAACACTTATATACATGAGGTCCTTCACCGCTTCCGATCCCATGAGCAACCTGGTAACGCTCAACCTTGCCTAGATAAACGTAAACCACAAACATGCGTTCACGATTGCTGTCCTGAGTGAAGTCATTGATCACCACCACACTGCGGTTGTTCAATAGCTTTTCCAGCTTGATACGATTGGATTGCAAGAATTCGACGGTTCTGTCGATGGCGACCTCAGGAATATCTGATTCACGGGACGCCACTTGTTCGAAACGTTTTACATAGAAATTCCAGCGGTCTTCCTTATTGGGAAGGATGCCGGCAAAAGCCGCACAGCCAGTAAACGCAGCAACAACTGGAATCAGAAAACGAATCACTTTTATTGTCATGGGGGTGCTCTTACAAACTGCGGGTAATAAATTCAACATCCTATCAATGTTGCGGCGCACATTTAATGTTTAAGGAGTAAATCCTTGAACAATTTGCAGGGCTCAGCGATCTATGGGGGCCTTCGGAGGGGATTTATGAAGGTAACGGTTTTCTTAAGCGCATTGTTTTTTTCTTTAAACCTTTTTGCTGCAAACTGGGCTGAAGATTTTGAAGCCTTGAAATCGGTTCCCCGCAGTTATGAAGACTCCGGCGCCATCTGTGAAGAGATTGCCCGCTTGGACGTTCGCAAACAATTCCCTGCTCCCCAATACGTAGTTGAAGTCGGTATCGCCTATGGCGACAGCTCTCGTACCATCGGTGAGTTGGATATCGTGGTTTTCGACCTTCAACTTCAAAAAGTTGTTCGAGTCGGCGAAGTCAAATGCTGGAAGAGCTTCAGCGGCGGTTTGCAAAAAGCTTTGGATCAACGCAATCGCTTCATCAAAGTGATCCGTTCTGCAGCGACTGTTTATTTTAAATCCACTTCCACCGGTCAGCTTTATGATCAGGCTTGGTTTGAAGGAATTAACGATTTCATCACCATCGGCCAATTAGGTAGTGTTCGCGAAGGATACGACCAAGAACTTGGCTACACTTTGCGCGAATTGCACGAATACAGTTCTGATATGCGTGATTGCCAAAAACAAGGCGAGTGCGCCAAGCCCTAAGGTCGGTTTCCTGAATCATTTCTAACGCTCAAATTGAAGCTCCCGGAGTATTCTGGGGGCAACAAAGGAGACGTTATGAAAGTCAAAGATGTCATGCGCCCTCGCGCCGACGTAATCGGTGCCGATCGAACTGTTCAAGAGGCAGCCCTGATGATGGAAAAGAACAGTTACGGCTCCTTGCCAGTCAGTCGTAATGATAAAATGATTGGAATGATCACAGATCGCGACATCACCATTCGCGTGGTGGCGGCAGGTTTGGATCCCAAAACCACTTTGGTCGAACAATGCATGAGTCAGGGCATCGAATACTGTTTCGATGACGAAGACCTTGGCGTCGCAGCCCAACACATGATTCGCAATAAAATTCGCCGTGTCCCTGTCGTAAACAAATCCAAACGACTGGTTGGCATGCTCAGCCTCGGAGACATTGCAACCCGAGGACAAAACAAAAACATTTCGCACGATCTGCTTTCACATGTAGCGCAGGTTTAAGTTCAAGGATTTCCCACAAGGAGGTTGTTATGAATAAGGAAACTCTCAGTGGCGACTGGAAGATTCTAAAAGGCAAAATCAAAGAGGCCTGGGGTCGCCTGACAGATGACGACATTGATAAAATGGAAGGCAACCTTGATAAGCTGGAAGGTCAGATTGAAAAGACCTATGGACTATCCAAGGAAGAGGCCACTAAAAAATTCAACGAATTTAAAGACAGCTTAAACAGTCCGGAATCAGATCAACGTCTTAGTGAAGATCGCCGTCGCACAAGCTTGGACAGCGATATCAATCCAGACAGATCCGAACGGCATTAACTCAGGTCGACCTAAGAGGCGGCTCTGCGATGAGCATAGACAATATCCTTCAAGGCAAGAAACACCTGCTTATTGAAGGGCTGCCCCAAAGTTACTTCCATATAGTGAATCGCTTCCTCTGGCGTTAAAGCCTGATGTTCGCCGGTTTTGTCGTGCAGAAGCTCCACGAAGTAATTTGCCACTGCCACGATTCTCGCTAGTGGATTGATCTTGATATCTCGAATACGACGGGGGTATCCCATACCCAAGGCATTTTCATGATGCTCCAGAATAATCGCCAAAACATCTGACGGTATCTCTCTCAAATCCTGAAGCATCTCCACACCTCTCATCGTGTGAGACTCATAGTGTGTTGTTTCCTCAATTGTACGATCAGCCCGGGTTTTCTTTAAAATTGCGTCGGGGATCTCCTTCATGCCGATGTCATGTAACATCGCTCCCAAAGCCACCTTTTCCAGAGTGGGCTTGGAATGAATTTCCATTTTTTCACAGATTAAAAGCGACACAGCAGCAGTCGCCATACCATGCGAGGCATTGTCGGCGGGCAGCTTACTTAAAAGATCCAATAGTTTTTCGACATCACTCACTTGAGCGACCGTATCCTTGATGAAGCCTGAAAGCTGCTTCACACGCTCGTAAGAGCCCAACACAATCTTGCGATCCACCAAGTCGTTGATCGCCGAATCCGCCAATCCGGAAATCAAATTCAATTTTAAATTAGTTGGAACCTGAGCTTTGCCGACAGCAGTTCTGGCCAGAGCCAAATTGAATTGAATGACAGTATCATAATCAGCTCCACGCACATAAAGCTCAGCTTTCTTTTGCGCAGTCATGTGCAAGCTTTGAAAATTACTTTTCTCACCTTTTTTACCGACCAGAAGATACTGACCGGAAGGGAGTCTTGTATAAACGTCTGCAGGAAGTGGAAAGTTCTCAGTAAAGAGCTCTACCCCTACCATAATCATTTTCGGCTGAGGATCTGTCATTCCTCAATTGTACCCTGACCTTTGGGGAATGAACATGCGTCAACTATCACCCCGGACCTAAGCCACGTGAATTCTTACACTGATACACTTTTCAACTCGACCAAAAGTCCAAACAATGACTGGACCTCAAAAGAATGAATGTGAGGTCCCTTTTCACCGATAGACAACGCATGAAAAAAATCATCACAATTCTTGCCGCTATAGGCGCAAGTATGCCATTCACCGCATATGCTGATGAGGTCCTTTCTGGTATTACAGTTCAAGGTGAAGCCGCATTCGAATATAATTTCATGTCCTCGGGAGGCAACACCTACCCGGCTTCCGCTGGAGCATTGAACGAACAGTATCGATTCAACAGTGCACAGCTGATTCTAAAAAAGGACACCGATCAATTGTCGTTTCTGGCGCGACTGATGTACATGCCCATCGAAGTCAGCACTCCCGGTGGCACCAGCAAACAAAATTTCGGCACCCTTGATCAGCTTGAAATCTACTACAACCTCAATGCTGCCTGGTCGGCGGGATTCGGTCGACTTTGTTCAACTCTTGGTTTTGAGTCTGCAATGCGGGCCGAAAACGTGTTTTACCAGAACACAGTTGCTTATCAAAGCATCGTGCCTGGATACAATGAAGGCCTGCGTTTGAGATTCAATCCTGGAGAATGGCTGGCCGTCACACTCAGCTCTTACAATCGCAGTGCTTACAACCAATACGGCGACGACATGACCGCAACAAAGACCACTGAGCTTTCGGCCACAGGCATTGCCGGCCGGTTTCTTTGGTTTGCCGGATATTATACGGGTAAGGATGCTTCAGCCACCGTCCCTGGCTCCAGCGTTGCCAAGTCCACCACGAACATCTGGACAACTTATAAATTCAGCGATGAATTCAACCTATCAGTGAGTTACGATTCGCGAGCACAGACACCTGATGGCTTAAGCGAAAGCTATGCACAGTCCTTGTCGGCACAAGGTTCTTATATTCTGGGAAGACACACCCTGGGACTGCGCTACGAGAGTATTTTGGGAGCGGGAGAAATGGATTCCTTAAACGCCACCGTCGATACTTTTTATCCCGGTGCAGATAAGGTTGAGGTTTGGTCTGTGGGCGACAAATTCAAACTGAATGACAATCTAAATGTGTATTTGGAAGTTCGCCAGGATCTGGCGGATGGCGGGCCCACGGATCGTTCAACGATGATCACTCTGGGCGCCATTGCACATTTCTAGTTTACTTCTTTTCGACCAGAATATTTTCTTTCAAAGGTTGTGTTCCGTCAGATGTGATCTCTGAAGTCTCGGAATTAATAACCTTTGTTACCACGGCTTCGCCGACTTTATTGGTATGGCAAAGTTTGACTCGAGGTCCTTCACAAATCTCTTCCATCAGGCTGACGCGGTCACCCGCTTTGACTCCAGTCAAATGAACTTCCGCTTTCCGGGAATCGATTTTCGAAGTGATTCTGCCCGACACAGCCGCCGTCGCAGAAAATGTCATCAGACTGGATAGAAATGCGAGCGTAATAAATTTCATAACTTCCTCAAATTGCGTCTTACTGCTGAAGACGCTCTACCGCTGGATTCAAAAAGTCGTAAAGCTTCAGGGCAACAGTATACACACCCACAGAATTACAGAACAGGCTTCCACGGCTGGTTACACCAAATAACAGAAACTTCCCTTCATGCATTACGAATGCAGGGCCGCCGGAATCACCGCCACAAGTTCCACCATTTTGCTCATCCAAACGAACTTCAGTGTCGGAGAATGTTGCAATAGGTGCTTGAGTCCAACGCAACAAACCGTCACCAGTGAATTTGATGGCAATGCAACCCTTGTCGTCGCAAACAGCCTCTTCGCCAGATTTCAAAGCTTCGCCTTCTTTGACTTCACGGTGCTGAACCTCATTGACTCCATAACCCGCGACATAGGCCGCTACGCCCGCTTTTAGAACGTTCAAGTCACGCAAAAATTCAGCCGGGGCAAAACCCTCAGGTGCGTCGCCTTTGAACTTAATAACAGCCAGATCATGCCAGTCGTGTTCTTTTTCCTGATTTTTTTCAAAGTTCCATTCCGGATGGACGATGATATCACTTACGTTATGAACGTGGGCTTCACGCACATCCGGCTCGCGAGCCGCCAAGTACTCATCCACGTTCAGTCCGAAGACGACTTTGATATTTTTTTTGTGAGTGGAGATACAATGAGCCGCCGTCAAAACGATATTTGGTGCAATCAAAGTTCCAGTGCAGACGCCGTTATTTTCGACGTCATAAACAGAAACCAAGTGAGCCGCAATTGCATCTGTTTCCTGGACTTCAGTCCCGTTCATAATGCGATTCCCGTTGGACACAACAGAACTATTCAAGTTGGCAGAGCAAGACGCCAAAACTCCAAGAGATAATACAGCAACCAAAATACGCGACATAGCCCCTCCAAAAAACTTTGCGCTTTGTATATGAAGGGATCGAACAAACGGCAATGATTTTCTCAAAAAAGCGGGTCTTCCTCAGAACGGCAGTTGTACGGCCACACAGAGCAGCCTACACTAATAACCATGAAAAACTTTTATCAAGATGGGCCCAGCCTAACGAACACTTTTCAATCCGATGTTCTTCTTCAAAAGTTCCTAAAAAAAATCCTGCCAGCAGATTGCCAGAAGCAAGCCCTGCCCCACCTGGATCGCCTGGGGCAACGTGCAGCAACCGAAATGCTTACTTTTGCCGAGGATGCTGAGTCTCATCCGCCCGTCCACGTCCCGTTTGATCCCTGGGGACGCAGAATCGACGAAATTCGTGTGTCTGCAGGCTGGAAAGCCATGGAGAAAATCGCCGCAGAGGAAGGCATTGTTGCCACGGCCTACGAAAGAAAATACGGATCCTACTCGCGAGTTTACCAAATGGCGCTGCTTTACTTATACTCTCCGAGTTCGGCAATTTTTTCATGCCCCTTGGCCATGACCGACGGTGCGGCCAGAGCTCTGGAGCTATATGGCACTCCTGAAATGAAGACTCGTGCTATCCCCCACCTGACTTCAAGAGATCCAAAAACATTTTGGACTGCCGGCCAATGGATGACTGAAAGAACTGGTGGCTCTGATGTCAGCGGCACGTCCACGGATGCGCATCCATTCACCGGTGATAGTGAATTTGGCGCAACTCACTCCTTGCACGGAACAAAATGGTTCACATCAGCGACGACATCACAAATGGCTTTGACCCTGGCGCGCCCGGATGGAGCCGCAGCCGGATCCAAAGGTTTGAGCCTTTTTTACCTGGAACTTCGCAATGATCAGGAACAGTTGAATCACATCCAGATCCATCGCCTGAAAGACAAGCTGGGCACCAAAGCACTGCCAACAGCAGAACTAAGTCTGCAAGGAACTCCCGCCCGCATGATCGGAGGAGAAGGTGATGGAATCAAAAAGATTGCCAGCGTCCTGAATATCACCCGCATTTATAATTCCATCTGCGCTATCGGGCACGCCCGTCGCGCACTGGATCTTGCCCAGAGCTATTCACGCAAAAGGAAAGCCTTCGGCAAACTTTTGATCGACCATCCACTGCATCAAGAAACATTGCGCTGGTTGGAAGATGACTTCCGTCGCTGCTTTGCTTTTAGTTTTCACATTGCGCATTTACTGGGAAAAGACGAAGTCGGTGAAATCAACGCCAAAGAGCGCACCCTGCTACGCACTCTAACTCCGGTATTGAAGCTGTATACCGCGAAAAAAGCACTGGCGATATCCAGCGAAGTTGTGGAGATGTTTGGTGGCGCCGGGTATGTGGAAGATACGGGTTTGCCCCGATTGCTACGTGATGCTCAGGTTTTTACTATCTGGGAAGGAACTACCAACGTATTGTCGCTGGATATGCTTCGCGCCTTTGAGAAGGAACAGTCTCTGCCCGTTCTGATTGAATTTTTTAAGACTTCCAAAGCTTTCAAAACTTCGGCACCGGCATTTATCAGCAAATGGAATGAATTCGAGACGCTGATAGGAAGCCTGCAAAAATCAACGCCGGATGAGTGGGAACGACACGCAAGGCAATTGGCATTGCTAACTGGAGACCTGGTTAGTGAATGCATGATTGTGGAGCACGAACTTTAAAATCAAATCGATACAATAAAAAAGGCCGTTGATAATTCAACGGCCTTTTTGCATTTTGGAACTGAGCCTACTATTGGTAAGCCACCGGTTGCATCAGTGGAATATTATCCCCGGGCATAACATCCCCAGGATTATTTCCAATTACGATACCGCGGATCTTAGAGTGACGAGTTCTTGGATCAAACTTCGGAATCATATCTGAATCCGGCAATTTGTCCGATGGAACCCAGGCACCATCAGAATCAGTGACCCATTGTTTGTGGTACATTGAAATTCTTGTACCCTCAACCAAGTACTCAAGCAGAACGCCCGAACCAGCCATCGCGATCGCAGATTGATATGTGAATGGATTTGTTGCCATACCCTCACCAAACTGCCCGTATGCCAGTGCGAATGCTTTCGGATTGCCCGTCATGTTGGCGCTCATCGCACGAAGCGATCGCCACATTTTCGACATACCGGAAATAGTCATCTTACGTTGCTTCATTTGGCAGCCAGCAAACTTACAAACATCCCAAGGATCGCCCCCGCGATTGAAGTATTGCTCATGCAAAGCCAAGCCTCGCGCCGTGAACTGATCTTCGGTCAAACGTTGTGCTGCAGTCATCAGACGAACAGTGTTTTCCTCACCCAATTTTGCATTGAACTCCACGCCTGTGTAGCCCAAAGCCGCATTGTCCGGGATATTGATCATCAAACGCTTCAGACCCGTTTTACGAACAAGCTCTTTAATGCCTTTTCTTAGACGGTCATCATTGCTTGCTTCATGTCTGAACGCAAAGCTGTAAGTACCGAACATCCCCGTATTGGTTTCTTTACTATCCCAGTTCTCAAGCGTGTATTTCGCGCCCGTGAACATGAAGTCCTCTTCTCTGTGTTTAAACCAGAAACGAGAATCATCGGATTCGTTGTAAATACCATAGTGAACGCGCGCCGTATTGCGCTCAACATGCAAGTCCGAAGTCGTGAACGACTGAACTCGTCCTTTGCTGAACACGCGGTCCCAGATAATCGGGATCGCAAAGGCTTTGCTGACAGTAGTTCCAGTTGAAACTGTTCTGAATGTCAGTACCTTCGTTACAGGCGGCATTTCAACCAGATTTGCAGGTTTGTTCGTTGCAAATTGTTCTGCAGCGTACGAGTTACCACGAATCATATCTTCATAAGCTTTGCGTCCGGTTTCTGTACTTAGATCAAACAAGTACGAGAATCCGTCATCCGCTGCATTGAAGTAGTTCTTACCGATCGACATGATCGACACACTCGTAAAGATGGACAAGTTATCAAGTTTACCGCTTGTCATTTTCACGTAGGCCATATTGTCGCCGACTTTTTCAACGTAAGTTTCCCAGGAACCACGCGCCAATTTCGCTGTTCCAATTCCGACAGGACCGAAACCTGCGTTTGCCAGGAAGATCACTCCACCATAGCTGACGTAAGTAATGCTGTCGCCGGCATCCCAGGTATTCAAGTCAGTCGCATTTTTTGGCACTGACCAGCGGCCACCCAATGATTGAGCTTTTGCCAATGTGCTTGCGTAGCGAGTTGACGATGTTTGTTTACCAACGATCGGCAATACACCCACGTAGCCCCAGAAGTAATCCAACAATCCGGTTGCGTTATCGAACCAGAATTTAACCTGCGCTCCGATACCGACTTCGATGCTGCCGTAAACAGTTTTTTGGAAACCATCACGATAGTCGCCCGTTTTCAACGTTTGCTGAGAAGGAAGATCATAAACCACGCCCACAGCCGCTGGTTGCGGAATTTCATGAGGCGTCAAGTTTACGATATAAGAACCGAAATCGAATGCCAAGTGGAACAATGGTTCAAGTTTGGCTTTGAATCTGTTCTTTTTCTCCTTTTTTTCACCCGTTGAACTTGAGCTGGAACTTGAACTGCTTTCGCTTGTTGAAGTGCTCTCGGTTGAGCTGGAAGAAGATGACGATGATGAACTGCTGCTGGTTGAAGTTGCAGTTGTCGTGTCAGGATTTCCAGTTGTGGAAGTTGAAACGGTTCCATTGGTTGAAGTTGAAACTGTGCCATTTGTCGAAGTGGAAACAGTTCCATTCGTGGATGTCGTTCCATACGTGGAAGATGTTCCATAGGAAGACGACGTTCCGTAGGAGGAAGAAGTGCCGTAGCTACCTTTGGTTCCACGCTCACCATGATCTCCCTTATGACCATGTTCACCTTTTTCGCCGCGTTCACCGTGTTCACCACGTTCTCCGCGATCACCCTTGTGACCATGTTCACCTTTTTCACCGCGTTCGCCGCGCTCTCCACGCTCCCCGCGATCACCCTTGTGACCATACTCACCTTTTTCACCACGTTCGCCGCGCTCGCTACGGTCACCATGATCACCTTTATGACCACGTTCACCTTTTTCGCCACGTTCTCCTTTGTCACCAAAGTTTCCGTGTTCACCGCGATCGCCTTTATCGCCGTAGTTGCCTTTTTCGCCGCGCTCACCTTTAGAGCCAAAGTTCCCGTGTTCGCCACGTTCACCTTTGTCACCGTAGTTGCCTCTTTCGCCGTGCTCGCCTTTGGAACCCTTGGAATCAAATCCGCCACGTTCACCGTGATCGCCTTTTGATCCTTTGGAATCAAAGCCACCGTACTCACCACGGTCACCTTTTGATCCATGGTTACCTTTCGAATCGTGGCCACCGTAAGTGGATCCTTTATCTCCACCACCATAAGTGGAGCCTTTAGAACCGTTATTTCCTTTTGAGTCAAATCCACCGCGCACTGATCCTTTTGAATCATGACCACCGTAATTGGAACCCTTGTCGCCGCCACCAAATGTGGAGCCCTTGGATCCATTATTTCCTTTGGAATCAAATCCACCGCGCTCTGATCCCTTTGAGCCGCCACTCGAAGGACCTACGAACTTTTTCGGCAACCCGTCTTTGACGAATCCACCATTTTCGATTTTTTCTTTTTGTTTTACGCCAATGCGAATCTTACCATCCGGTGTGATGGCAACTACATCATCAGCATCTGTGCCGCTCTTGGGTTTTTCAGTCTCGCTTGGCAACTGTTCCTTCATGTTGTCGGCAAGTCTTGGCGGAGCTTGTAGCTGCGCCATCTGTGCCCATGTCGGATTTGCCAATAACGAGATACCCGCAGCAAGAACTATCTTCTTACGCGATCTCATCATTCCTCCAAAGTTGTTCTCAGTGTTTCTCTCTCAAACTCAGGAGTCGACGGACGAGATCATTTCCCCAAGTTTCCACGGGAATCCACTACTGCCCATCGTGCTCCAGAAAGTTTCACCGAGTGTTATTTAGAGGTACTAAACTTCCTAGGAACTTATATGTAATTTTCCAATCTTTAATGAAACTCCGGAACTAAAAACGCAGGATCGAAATAAAGCGAAATCAAAATTTGAATGATTATGTTGAATAGCAAACCTTTCGAAATACATTTCCAGTATTCTTCGAACAGAAAACAGAAAACAAAAAACCCAATGCATTTGCATTGGGTTTTCCGTTCTTAAATTTTGCTCTTGGGAATTTACGTGGTTTCTAACTTGCTGAAACGGAAACGGTATTGAGCAAGCTTCCTTTCCAAAAGGTTTCGCACTTTAATAAAGTCATAAGGATCAACCATCGACAACATTGTTGCGATCATGACCCATTCGAACATAGGAATACTCATCACGATCTCAATTCCAATATGCAAACCAATACCCGCCAACAAGACCCAGTATCGCAAGTCCTTAAACCAAACGAGCGTCCCCATTGCAAACTCAACCACAAGAGTGGACCAGGTCATGAACTTGATCAGCGCCAGACTGTTCAACAAAGGTACCGGGTAGCGCACAAACTCATCCAGGCGAGTGGCGATGTAAACCGCGGTTCCGTCGACCCAGTGATTTCCTTTGATTTTAAATAGCACTGTCGCGATATAGATCACGCAAAACTGAATTTGAATAAGGCGAACCGCCCACGGTCGCTCCATCGCGGTCTGAAGAGCTCTTCCATTTCTTAACCACTGAATCCAGCGATCCAACGAATACGCTTTGCCAGCAGCAGAGAACATCATGAAAAACAGAATGTTTCTAAGAACGATATCTCCACTATTCAGAATAAAATCGTTTCGATTCTGAAAAGACAGCAAAGTCACAAACGCCAGGACCATGGAGGTTCTGGTAAACAACCCCAGCGTCACACCAATGGCTGCAGCCAAGTTCACGATGGCCAACAAAGCCGGCACCCGAGGGTCGTTCGGCATAAGATCAAACAAGCTGAAGCGCAATGACGATCCGTACTCAATCGATGTCTTCAGGCTTACCAAGCCATTCACTCCCCAGAAAACATCAAGGTAACTCCAGATCATGTACCAGTTAAATATCAGGATCAGGCCCAACAAAAGACGCATCAACCCCAGATGCTCGACGGGTTGAGGTTTAAAAAAGAAATCCCAAATTGCTCTAATTATTGTGACTGATTTCATATTTTTCCTTGTTGGCCGGATGGAAGAAGAACACGCTCTCACGCTTATATTCGCCACTCGGTTCTCCGTGACGAACGAATACCTCGGTAGGATTCTTTACGTAATTGTAGTAACGATAGAACTGCAGTTTCTCGATTTCTCTTTTTCTGCCTTGAGATTCGATTTGATTCACATTGCGGGTCACGTAGCGAGCCACATCAAACCAGATTTCCTCATTCTTATCGGGCATTAGGTATTCCTGAGTAAACTTACGATAACGGTCTCCTCCAATCACTTTGGAAGCGCCCGCCATTTGCGTCGGTCGTGGCAAGGACCACTTTTCGATGCTCTTATCTTTGAAAAGGATTTCGACTTCGATGTAGGAGTTTAGTGACATCGGGTTCGGGGCAAACATGCTCCATGGCTGCTCCAATCCCACCACATCAATGTAGTAGCCAAAGTTGCGCAATATCAAACGCCCCAACTCACTGCGATCCGGAAATGAGGCTGTCATGATGATCATCAAATTAAATGCTATAAAAACGGAAATCCCTGCGAGCTTCACCCGTTCAAAGTACCGCGCCATATTGTCTCCCTTGCTTTTTAGCAAAGGGAAGGTACTTGGACGGAAGCTTTATGGGCAAATGGCAATCTTGAAATATCTGTTACAATTAAGTTAGTACAAATGAAAAAGCCCACTCGAGGTGGGCTTTGAAGACAATTGCGGACAGCGTGTTACTTTCTTTGATAATCGTCCTGATAGCGAACGATATCATCCTCGCCGAAATAGCTGCCCAGTTGCACTTCCACGAACTCCAGCATTTGGTCAGAGTTGTTGCGCATGCGATGTTTCGCTCCCAATGGGATATGCACGTGGGAGCCCGCCTTCACCGGGATCACCTGATCATTCAAGACCACTTCGCCCGTACCACGGGTGATGGTCCAATGTTCCTCGCGCTTCGCATGGCTTTGTAAAGACAACTGAGAGTGTGGATTCACGCGAATCACTTTTGATTTAAAGAATTCCGTATCCTTCAAAATTTCAAAATATCCCCATGGACGATATTCATAGACATGCTCTTTCACCAAGCTGGATTTTTGCTGTGCCAACGACTCAACAACATAACGCACGTCTTGAGATTGGCCTTTTTTCACCAGCATCAATGCATCCTTGGTATCAACCACGATCACATCATCAATGCCGATTGCCGAATAGTTCTTGGCCGGATCACCGAAAACAAAGTTTCCGTGCCCTTTGACGTTCAATACTTCCTGCCCTTTTTGTAAAGTCGCAACGGCATCCCATGAGCCCACGTCATTCCAGCCAAATTCCGAAGGAATACAAGCCAGCTCCTCGCCACTCAGTTTTTCCATGATGGCGTAGTCAATGGAGATACTTTGAACATTCGCATAGATCTCTTCCAAATTGGAAGAGTCAGCTTTCAAAGAAGAAACTGTCGCCCACAACTCCGGCTGCAATTTTTCAAACAAAGAAATCATATGTGCAGCCTTGAATACAAAGATCCCGGCATTCCAGCTGAAGCTTCCTTGAGTCAAAAACTCCTTGGCTTTTTCAAGCGCCGGCTTTTCATGAAACTTCACAACGGAGTAGGCCTTCAAGCCGTCTTTTTCTTTCAGGCTGACTGCTTTCGTCTGAATATACCCGTAACCCGTTTCCGGATAGGAGGGCGTAATGCCCAAGGTCACAACTTTGTTGTTGCTGGCAACAGATGCGGCAAAATCAACGACCTTCAAAAAGGCCTGCTCTTTGGAGATCAGGTGATCCGATGGGAAAATCCCCACGATCTCCTGTCCCAGCCCTTTCAGGTCCAAAAGTTTACAAAGAACGGCAATCGCGGGAGCCGTGTTCTTGCCGTAAGGCTCATACACCACTTGTACGTCGTTCATTTTATTTGTTTGAAGATTGATCTCTGTCAAATTCTGCAACGCTTTTGAAGTCACGATCCATGGCGTGCCCATTTTGTGGCATCTTTCCAAAGTCATGGTCTGCAAAGGTTTCTCGAAAATGGTGCAAAACTGTTTAGGCATTTGCTGACGCGATACCGGCCACAAACGCGTGCCGCTTCCACCAGATAATACTACAGGAATCATATAACCTCCGAACATTGGGGGAACATCTTAACACCAGAGCTAAAAACTGGGTATTTCCTACCCCGCATGGCCCGGCTTGTCATAGGTTATTTTATATCTAAAGTGGAGTTTGAGAGATCTTTACAGTATGAATGGGACCTATGATTAAAAAGACCAAGAAGATTGCAGCTCAGTTAATAAAAATCCTGTTCGCAGCCGGTATTATTTATTGGTTGGTCCAATCAGGTAAACTGAACTTCTCGGCCCTAAGAAATCTTTTAAATCCAGGCATCATGGCCCTTGCCGCGGGCATCGTTCTTGTGAACTTTTTCTTGGCCAGCGAGCGCTGGAGAGTTCTGGTAAAGTCTCAGGGTATTCCCGCGAAGGCCTGGTCTTCGTTTAAGCTTACTTTGATTGGTCAGTTCTTTAATTTTGCCATGCCCGGCGGAGTCGGCGGCGACGTGATCAAGGCATTTTATTTTACTCGTGAATTCCCTGGCACCAAAGTGGTCGCAGCCACCAGCGTATTGATCGACCGTGTACTCGGCCTTTATGCCATGATCTTATTGGCGATGATGGTGATGATTTACGACTTCGCTCATGTCAGCCATGTTTCGACACTTTTGAATTTGTTTTATTTTATCGTGGCTTTGTTTGTCGTGTTTTCTGTTGCTCTGGGTTTGGTTTTCTCCACGAAAATCTATGACCGCCAGGTTCTAAAACGCGTCATCAACAAGCTTCCCCTTTCTGAAAAGTTCATGAAGATCTACGAAAGCCTGCATCTTTATGGCAATCATATCCCGCGAATCATCCAGGTGATCGTATTAAGTTTGATCGCACAAACGACGGCTATCTTATTTTTGTATATGGTGGGAGTCGCTTCGGGCTTTACAGATATCCCTGCAAAAACATACTTCCTGGTGGCACCTTTGGGCTTTATGGCGACGGCTATTCCCATTTCCCCGGCGGGAGTTGGCGTGGGTCAGGCCGCTTTCTATTTCCTGTTTAACGTTTACACTGGCAAATCCACAGACGTGGGTCCGACGACAATCACGGCATTTCAAGTCTGCTCATTCGTGGTGAGCTTGCTGGGAGCTTTCTTTTATATGCGCTACAAACGCCCTAAAGATATCTCCGAAGCTTCAGATATGGCCTGATATTTAAAACCAGCATTTGCGAGGCGGAACTTTTCCAAAGTTTCGCGCTCTTGTTCAAATTTCTCTGACTTCAATAAAAAGCACTGTCCGACACCGGCAGAATAGGCCGCGATCAAATCCGTTGCGCTGTCTCCAACCATCAACGATTTTGGCATATCCACTTTCAGCTTTTCTTTCACAATTTGAAACATACCAGCCCGGGGTTTTCTTAAGCTGGCGAAAGTTCGTCCTTCCGGCACTGCTTCGTTTTCGATAAACGAAGACCACACACACTCATCAATCCAGGCACCATTCTGAGCCAGCATTCTTAACATGCGCTGATGCACGGATTTGTATTCCGACCAAGAAATGCGCCCCCGGCCGATACCGGATTGATTGGTGACCACAGAGACCCAGTACCCCAGGTCATGTGCTTTGCGTATCAAATTGACCACTTCAGGAATTAACTCAACCTTTTCAGGATCCTTGTTGTAGGGAACATTTTTAACCACGACGTCATCGCGGTCCAGAAATAAGCAGGGAGTAAAGTCCGCGGCCTCTTCCTGCCAGTTCTCCATCAACGAATCAAATTGAGTTGCCAGGCTCTGCCAGAAGATCTCCCAGGAACTTAGATCGGCATTGTGCCATAGATAATCCACGGCATGAGGCATGCTATCCGCCGGAGAAACCCAAACACGCTGCCCTTGCAGCTTTGCATCCAGACTTTGCAGCACACTTTTCTGACCCTCGAAAAAGAAAATCAGATCATGAGGGCCTGTGCGATGATTGCCGCGCAAAAAGTCATTATGACTACGAACTGCGAATGGAATTCGCCCGGAGAACTGCTGACTCAGTGGACTTAGCCACTTTGTTAGATCCTGCGGAGCCTGGTCATTAATAAATACCAGCATCCCGCCCATTCGAACTGTGTCTGCAACAAGTTGTGCCCATGATTTCATATATCTAAAAACATACGACAAACGCTTGGGACTGTCCTCGCTTTTCACTTGCCGCCACGCATTTTTGTCATAAACTTTATAGAGTTTCGAATCAGACCTTAATAACGAGGACAACTATGACGTTACTGTTAAAACAGCTTTTCAATTTTATCAAACTTCTGAATTCCGACACAGATACGATGCCCTTGGCATTTGGTCTTGCGTTGGGTCTGCTTCTGGGGTTCGCACCGTTTTTCTCCATTCAGACGGCCATTGTGCTGTTTATCGTTTTCGTTTTCCGAGTTCAATTGGGAGCGGCTTTTCTTTCCGCTTTCTTTTTTAAATTCGTGGCGTTTCTGTTCGACATGCCGGCACATCACCTTGGCAAAGTCGTATTGGAAATGGAAAGCCTTCGTCCGCTTTTCGTTAGCATGTACAACATGCCTTTTGTTCCTATGACCCGCTTTAACAACAGCATCGTCATGGGTTCGATGATCGTCTCTGTTTTGTTATTTCCATTTGCCTACTACGGATTCAAAGCCATGATCATCGCCTACCGCGCCGCTGTCGTGGCTCGC
The DNA here is from genome assembly GCF_047305935.1 of Bdellovibrio sp. HCB288. Taxonomy (GTDB): domain Bacteria; phylum Bdellovibrionota; class Bdellovibrionia; order Bdellovibrionales; family Bdellovibrionaceae; genus Bdellovibrio. The sequence continues at coordinate 2,088,175 of NZ_CP178619.1, read as the reverse complement.
TTCAAAGGTACGAAATTCTGGAAGGCCCTGACGGCCACCAAATTTTATAATTGGTACGTTAAATATGATGATCTTTACGGGAACTAGGACTGAACCATGACAAACACTCAAACACCTCCTGACGTTAAAATGAAAAAGAAAAAAGGCATCATCCGCTGGGGCGCTCTGATTCCATTCATCATTTTCTGTACTGTTGTCGGCCTCTACTTCCATTTCTTCTTTGATGGGCATTTACGCCGCGCTATGGAGTGGAGTGGCTACAAAGCACTCGGTGCCGAAGTTAATATTGCCGATCTTAAAACGAGCTTTTTCAATGCCCATATCAGCATTAAAGGTATCGAGTTTACCGACGCCGAAAAGCCGACCCACAACTCCCTGAAAATCGGTGAAATCCGCTTCGGAATGCTTTGGGATGCCCTACTGCGTGTGAAGTTCGTGATCAACGAAGCTGTTGTTGAGCAAATTGAGTTCGGCAATCAACGTTCCCGCCCCGGTAAGGTGGCACCTCCCCCACCGGTTTCCAATGAGCCAGGCGTTCTGGCAGTTGAAAGCGATAAACTGAAGACTCAGGCAAAAAAAGAACTGGATGCACAATACGGAGAAAACGTATTGGGTGATGTTATCGCCATGTTGGGTGGAACAGATGCCAATGTTCAGCTGCAGAAGCTGCAGGAGTCGCTGCCTTCCAAAGCCATGATCGAAAAATTCGACAAGGATCTGAAAGAGAAGCAAACAGCCTGGGATGCCCGCTTAAAAACACTTCCTCAGGAAAAAGACATCAAAGCTTTGGGTGACCGTCTGAACAAGGTTCAATACAAGGACTTTAAGAACCCTCAGGAAATTGCCTCCTCTGTTCAGCAATTGGACGGCATTTACAAAGAAGCCGATGGACACTACAAACAACTGCAAGCCGTCAGCAACGATCTGGACAAGGATCTGAAAGCTTTGCAAGCGCAGTACGGCGACATTGAAAAACAGATCAAGGTGGACATCAAATCCCTTGAACAGCACTTCCGCATTCCGCAAGTGGATGCGAAAGCGTTGACCATGGCCGTTTTCAATCGCTACTTGGAGCCGTACAAGGCCAAGTTCTTCCGCTATAAATCTTTGGCAGAAAAGTACCTTCCACCAAAGTTCACCAAGAAAGGTGCCAACAAAGAGGAGGAAGTTGCAATTCAACCTCATCCGCGTGAGGAAGGCATTTCCTATGAATTCGGTCGTCCCAATTCCTACCCAATGTTCTGGGCAAAGCGCACAGCGATCAGCTCGCAAGCGGGCCTGACACCGAACTCGGGCAATATCAAAGGAGAAATCCTGGACATTACTTCCAATCAAAGATTGATAGGGCGCCCGACCATCGCAACTGTAGCTGGAGATTTCCCAGCCATGGAGATCTTGGGTTTTTTGCTTCGTCTTTCCTTGGACAATCGCCAGGATGATTCAGTTATCGACTATCAGTTTAAAGTTTCCTCTTATGCCATCACCGGAAAAGATCTTGTGCAAAGCCCTGATGTTAAAATCGCCTTCAACAAAGCCAATGGCGAACTGGGCATTCAAGGCAAGCTTGTGGGAATGAAGAATCTGTCTGTGGACTTCGACAACAAGTTCACAAAGATTGACTACAACGTTTCGTCGACGAACAACATCGCTGATGAAATCCTAAAGGCAGTGTTCGCGGGCATCCCCGTGGTAACATTGACTGCAAATGGTCAGGGAGATTTGCCGAACGTTCCTCTATCAATTAATTCCAATCTGGGACCTGAACTTTCGAAAGGATTTGAAAAACAGATCCAAGCCAAAGTCGACGAAGCCCGCAAGAAAATTGAAGCTTACGTAGAGCAGGAAATCGGCAAACAAAAAGCTGAAGTCGAAGCACAGATCAATCAATTCAAAGGGCAATTCGAAAAAGAAGTAAAGAAAGCCCAGGAACAATTGGATTCGCAAAAGAAACAAGCTGAATCCCGCATTGATACCGCCAAGAAAGATGCTGAAAACCAAGGTCGTAAACAGCTGGAAAAAGAAGGTCAAAAAGCTGTTGATGAACTAAAAAAACGCTTCGGCCTATAACGAAGAAAACACGTGGCGAGTTTGCACTTACTGAGCGCAAACTCGTCGACCGGATTCACAAGTCCCCTTCTGCCAACCCATCCAAAATAAATTCCCTTTCCGTTCTGAGAAAATTCATTTTCTCTAATTTCCAAAAACTGTTCATCGTTCAAACACTCCTTCTTTTCTTTCCAAAAGTTTCGTAGAGGTTATTTGCAGGACCTGAACAGGAGTTCGACGCTAACTTGTAAATTATTAAAATCATTAGGTATTTTAGCTCGCATTTGTCTTTTCCTCTTTTTTTGGGGTCACCCAACGTGCTAGCCTTTTTGTGAGGTAGCAAATTATGAAAAAGATGAATCTAACAAATCTTCTGTTCTTAAGTATTGTGACTGCAGCAACAGCAGCATGCTCCAAAATGGAGTTTTCTCCAGTACCACAGGAATTAGCTTCATCCGTACCAGGCACTTCAGTAAGTTTCTCCCAAGTCGTAGGTTACGGGAATAAACAAGTCGACTTCCTTATAGTATTCGACGACTCAAACTCCATGCTCCCAGATCTTAAGAAGCTGGCGGCCGGCATGGGTGATTTCGTCGCATCTCTTGAAAGCTCAGGTATCGACTGGCAAATGTGTATGACCAACACTCGCGCCATGAATTCAGTTTGGGGTTACTCGTCAGATTGGGTTGGATACTCCCCGGCTTCCGGTGTTCCAGCTTACCTACTGAAAAAAGGCGCATCAAATCTTGGCAGCATTTTCGAGAACACCGTCACGGCAATGACTATTGGTGGATCCGGCTCAGCTGATGAACGTGGTTTGAAGGCCACTTACAATCACTTTGCTCTTTCAGGTTCCAACGGATGCTATCGTCCAGGCGCTGCACTTTCAGTGATCCTTATTTCAAATGAAGACGAACGTTCAGTGGGTGGCGATCCTGCCAAAGTCAAAGCCAACGACGCTGTCGGCAGCCTTATTCCACTGGAAGCCGAAGACCAGCCAGAAAACGTCCTGGCAATGGCGAAAAACCGCTTCGGTAACGATGTCCGCTTCACATTTAACAGTATCATTGTAAAACCAGGCGATAAATCCTGCGAGGCTATGCAAGATGCAGCTTCAGCTTCCCCAAGCCATGAGGGTGTGCACTACGAAAAACTATCTGTACTGACGGATGGTGGTGTGGGTAGCATCTGTGATTCGAGCTTCGCGAATAACTTGAATACCTTCCGCGACAAGATCGTGAATTCAATGACTCACATGACACTTCAATGTGTGCCTGCCGCAGGAACCGTGCAGATCAAAATCAATGGCTCTGCTTTCACAAAGTTCTCAGTTTCAGGCAATATTTTGAAATTCAACTCGCCACTTGTTGAGGGCACGAAAATCGACCTGGCATTTGATTGCCAATAGATTCCAAGATTTAATTTAATGGATAAATTTGAGAGCGTCAGAGACACAGGATTTGTCTCTGACGTTTCCACATTCTAGAGGCGACTGCGCTTGCCTCTACAGACCGCCTACTTGGCTTCCAAGAGAGTCTTTACATACTCAACAGAATCCTTGGTATGCCAGTCAATGGAACCTACCAGCTTCTTAACCAGCTTCGAATTCTTATCCAACACCAATGATTCCGGTAAACGAGTGACTTCGAACATCTTCATCAGGCTGCGATCCTGGTCGTAAACGATCTTGATATTCGCGCCTTTCAACTCAGGGAAGGACTTCAGGAAAACGTGGATGTCCTGCTCATTGCTATCACCAGAAACAGCAATCAGCTGAACGTCACCCTTGAACTCATTCACCAGCTTAATTAAGGACGGCACTTCTTCCACGCAAGGCCCACACCAAGAAGCCCAAAAATTCAGAATGACTACTTTCCCTTTTAAACCATGCAATTCAAAAGACTGCCCATCCAAAGATTTTGCAGTGAAGTTCGGAGCCCCTTCTGTTTCCATTTTTTCTACGGAAGAAATCGTAGTTGGACTTTGTTCCATGCGGGTCATGAAATAGCGATCGAATGCCCAAACCGACAACGCGCCAATTACCAGAACCAGGGCCAATGCTTTTAGATGTTGTTTCATTGAAGTTCCTCCTGATCGTAAAGTACCAAAAAAAAACCCAGGTTGCCCTGGGTTTTTTGGAAAATCAGTTTTGATCCTCGAAATTAAGCGCGAGATTTAGCGCGTGCTTTCTTTTGAGTCTTTTTAACAGTTTTCTTTTTAGCAGCTACAGTTTTTGTAGACGCTTTTTTCGCTTTAGAAGCTGCTTTTTTAGCTGGCTTTTCAGTAGCTTTAGCAGTTTTTTCTTCTTTAGCAGCTGTTTTAGCTTCGAAATCGTAGTCTACGAACTCAAGGAACGCCATCTCAGCAGTGTCACCTGGGCGACGACCGATTTTGATGATGCGAGTGTAACCACCTGGACGAGAAGCAAAACGAGGAGACAAGTCCTTCATGATGATGCTTACAACGTTTTTATTTGGGTAGCGAGACAACAACAAACGAGTTGTGTTCAAGTCACCTTTTTTACCCAAAGTGATAGCGCGCTCAACGTGACGGCGAGTTTCTTTCGCACGGTCAACAGTTGTAGTGATACGGCCGTGCTCTACTAGAGACTCAACCAAACCGCGCAACAACGCTTTTCTAGGGCCAGATTTACGATCGAAATGCTTTACTCTTCTTCTGTGTGAACTCATATGTTCTCCGGTTAAAACGTGGGGACCGTATCAGGTATCCTCACGAAGAACACTCAAGCGGAATTGCTCGGTGTTTCTTTTTCGGGCTCCAGCCCTCACCAACTCCTCAGGGAGTTGGTGTCATCACAGCTTGTGACTATTGTTGTGTTTCTCTTTTTACTGGTGGTTGAGAAGGATCCCAACCTGGAGGCGGCCAACCTTCGATTTTCATACCAAGGCCAAGACCCATCTCGCCCAAGATCTCTTTGATCTCGTTCAAAGACTTGCGTCCAAAGTTTTTAGTTTTAAGCATCTCTGCTTCAGAACGAACAACCAACTCACCGATGTAACGGATATTAGCGTTTTTCAAGCAGTTCGCAGAACGAACAGAAAGCTCAAGATCGTCAACAGAACGGAACAAGTTCTCGTTCAATGAAGGCGAACCTAGCTCGCGAGATTCTTCAACTGGCTCCATGCTTTCATCGAAAGTAAGGAAGATTTGAAGTTGTTCTTTCATGATTTTAGAAGAAAGAGCAACTGCTTCGTCCGGCTTCAATGAACCATCAGTCCAAACTTCCAAAGTCAATGCATCGTAGTCAGTTCTTTGACCAACGCGCGCATTGGAAACATTGTAGTTAACTTTACGGATTGGGCTGTAAAGAGCGTCAACACCGATGAAGCCAACTGGAAGGTCTGTTTCTCTGTTTTCAACAGGTACGTAGCCACGACCGAAACTTACAACGATTTCCGCTGCGAAGTTACCGTTCGCACCCAAAGTAGCGATGTGAAGATCTGGGTTCAAAACTTCGATCTTATCAGAAACTTGGATGTCTGCTGCAGTAACTTTGCCTGGACCTTTTTTAGAGATCTTCAAAGTCAAAGAGTCAGAAGTGTATTGTTTGAAACGAACTTCTTTAAGGTTCAAGATAATGTCAGTAACATCTTCAAGAACGTCTGGGATCGTAGTGAACTCGTGCAATACACCTTCGAATTTAACCGCAGTGATTGCAGAACCCATCATAGAGCTAAGAAGAATTCTTCTTAGGGAGTTACCAAGAGTAACGCCGAAACCTCTTTCAAGCGGACGGATAATGAATTTTGCGTAGTCATCACGAAGAGTATCACGATCAACCTCAAATCCCTTTGGTTTGATCATTTCTCTCCAAAACTTATAATAATGCTCTTGCATGGATCCCCCGAGAGGTTAAATAAACTGAGTAATTTTTGTTAAAAAACGTTAGGAGCGAACTTATTCACTCTCCATTCAACTAGAAATGGACGATTTTAACAAGCTGTCTTGCTTCGCGGCACGGTTTTTGAATCAAACAGCGTGAATCGCTTCACGCTGTCGATCGAAATCCAGAAATCTTCAAACCAAAAGGCGACCTTATTAGGTGTCGCCTAGTGAGTTTATTAGATTCTTCTGCGCTTAGGAGGACGGCAACCGTTGTGCGGAACTGGAGTGATATCTTTAAGAGTCAAGATTCTCATACCAGTAGCAGCCAATGCACGGATAGCAGGCTCACGACCAGCACCAGGACCTTTAAGATATACGTCCACTGCTTTCATGCCAGCTTCCATAGCTTTCTTAGCAGCGTCTTCTGCCGCAACTTGCGCTGCGAATGGTGTACCTTTACGGCTACCTTTGAAACCAAGGTGACCTGCAGATGACCAAGAAACTGTAGCACCAGTAAGGTCAGTCATAGTAATGATAACATTACCGAAACCCGCTTGGATGTAGCAGTTCCCTTGAGGAACGTTTCTTTTAACTTTTTTCTTAGCACCTGTTTTGTTTTTATTTTCAGTGTTCATCGCTAATTCCCTTTAACTACACGGCTTTTTTCTTGTTAGCTACCGTCTTCTTAGGACCTTTGCGAGTACGTGCATTAGAACGAGTGTTCTGACCACGAACTGGCAAGCCTTTACGATGACGGATACCGCGATAACAGTTTAGATCCATCAAACGCTTAATAGATTGGCCAACTTCACGACGAAGATCACCCTCTACTTTAAAGTTTTGCTCGATGATTCCACGAATTTTAGCGATGTGCTCGTCTGTCAAACCTTCAGTTCTTAGAGTTGAAGGAATGCCAACTTGCTTGCAAATCATAGCCGAACGAGGACGTCCAATGCCGTAGATATATGTCAACGCGATTTCAACGCGCTTATTTCTAGGTAAGTCGACACCAAGAATACGTGCCATGATTAACCCTGCCTTTGCTTATGTTTAGGGTTCTCGCAGATAACGCGAATAACGCCTTTTCTTTTAATAACTTTACATTTGTTACAGATTGCTTTTACTGATGGTCTTACTTTCATACTTGTCTTCCCATACTTGCTAATTATTTGGCCGAAAAATGACCAAAATACACAGCAAAATTACACACGAGGAGTCGGACGCTATCACCGAGAGCTGTTAATGTCTAGAGATAAAATAATAATAAAAGTGGTTAGCCTATTATTTTTTCGATCTCTGTATAGACCTGCTCGGTGTCCCTATTACCGTCGACTTCGATGTATTTTCCTGATTTTTTATAAAACTCTTTTAGTGGGCTTGTGAATTCCTGGTAGGTTTTAAGGCGCGTCTCAATAACGTCTGCCTTATCATCATTGCGCTGAACTACTTCACCGCCGCAGTTATCACATTTGCCTTCCGTCTTGGTAGGCTTACTGACGATATGGTAGACAGCCCCGCAACTTTTACATACGCGTCTACCTGTTAAACGATCCATCAAGATTTCCATTGGAACTTCCAAAAAAATGGCTTTTCCAATGGAAAGTGTCATCTTATTCAAAAGGTTATCCAAGGCTTCAGCTTGCGCCACAGTTCTTGGGAAACCATCAAGGATAAAGTTATTTACGCCTTTTTGAAGTACTTCTTCAACCATGCCGATAACAATGCTATCTGGCACAAGTTGACCTTTATCCATGTACTCTTGGGCTTTTTTACCAAGGTCAGTCTGACCTTTGATAGCTGCTCTGAACAAATCCCCAGTGCTAATTTGAGTCATTTGCAATCGCTTGATCAACAACTCAGATTGTGTACCTTTACCGGCCCCTGGGGCTCCAAACAGAATCAAGTTCATTAAAATTGAACCCTTCTGCTGCGGATTTTCGCACCCTTCATGAAGCCTTCGTATTTTTGAGTGATCATGTGAGATTGAACCTGCTGAGCAGTATCCAAAGCAACACCAACCAAGATCAAAAGTGAAGTACCACCGAAGTAGAACGGAAGGCTCATTTGAGAAGCTAAAATACCTGGCATTACGCAGATCGCAGACAAGTAGATGCAACCCAATACGTTAACGCGCTCAAGTACTTTTTGAATGTAATCAGCAGTGCTCTTACCAGCGCGAACGCCAGGAATGAAACCGCCGTACTTTTTCAAGTTATCAGCAACGTCGTTTGGATTGAAAACGATCTCTGTATAGAAGAACGAGAAGAATACGATCAACATCACGAACATGATATTGAAGATTGTGCCTGATGGATTCAAAGAATCCTGAAGCGCCTTCAACCACGGTGTTTGAACGAACTGAGCCATTGTTGCTGGGAACATTAGCAAAGAACTCGCGAAGATCGGTGGGATAACCCCAGAGAAATTGATTTTAATTGGAAGATGGCTTGTCGGAGTTTGCATAGACTGCATACCACCGCCACCAGCACGTTGAGAATACTGAACAGTAATTCTACGTTGTGCAACTTCCATATAGATAACCGCAGCGATAATAGCGACCATCAAAACCAATAGAAGCAAGATAACTGCGAATTTCATTTCGCCAGAAACCATTAGCTCCCAAAGACGATGGGCACCTTGAGGGATAGCTGCTGCGATACCAGTGAAGATGATCAAAGATGTACCGTTACCGATACCTCTTTCAGTGATCTGTTCACCCAACCACATGATAAAGCAAGTACCCGCAGTCAAAGTGATGATTGTCATCAACTGGAATGGAAGGAATGCCACAGTTGGAGCGACCACAAGGGAACGACCATCTGGGCTTGTAGAGTTCATCAACCAAGTTGAGATACCGTAACCTTGTACGATAGCCAAAGCTACAGTCGCATAACGAGTGTATTGGTTGATTTTACGACGTCCTGCTTCGCCCTCTTTTTTCAAAGATTCCAAAAGAGGAACCGCTGAAGTCAGAAGTTGGAAAATGATGGAAGCAGAGATGTAAGGCATAATTCCCAGTGCAAAAATACTGAACTGGGAAAGTGCACCACCCGTAAAGGTGTTGAAGAGTCCGAAAATCCCCTGGCTTTGAGCCTGGAAGAAAGAAAGCACCGCAGTTCCATCCACGCCTGGCGTTGGAACGTGAACTCCGATTCTGTAGACGGCCAATAAGGCCAACGTGAAGAATATACGTTTACGAAGATCCGAATTCTTTGCGATGCTTTCAATTGCAGACACTACTTAATTACCTCGACTTTGCCGCCAGCAGCTTCAATAGCTTTCTTAGCGCTTTCTGAAAATTTGTGAGCTTTTACAGTCAAAGCTGTTTTAAGCTCGCCCATTCCCAAAATCTTAACCGCGCCCTTGTTAACAAGTCCAGCGTTGAAAAGAGTTTCAGGAGTTACTTCTCCAGAAAATTTAGCAAGTTGTCCTACGTTGACAATCTCAAAGTTGTTAGCAAACGCGACGTTGCTAAAACCAAATTTTGGCAAACGGCGGTGCATAGGTGTTTGACCACCCTCGAAGCCACGACGCACAGTACCACCAGTACGAGCCAATTGACCCTTGTGACCCTTAGTAGATGTGCCACCCATACCAGAACCGATACCACGACCGATTCTTTTTGGAGCGTGTTTAGATCCAGCTTTTGGAGCTAGTTGATTAAGCAAGCTCATGGATTACCCCTTAACTTCAACATTTACTAGATGTTGAACTTTCATGATTTGACCACGGTTTGCAGGAGTATCATTCACTGTTGCAGTAGAATTAACTTTCTTCAAACCAAGGCAACGAACTGCATCTTTTTGTTCTTGAGTGCAGCCGATAGTCGATTTTTTCAATTTTACGATAAATGTTTTAGCCATGATCGCCTCCGATTATTTGCTCAACTCTTTAAGTTGATTCAAACCATCGATTGTTGCTCTTACTGCATTGTGCGGGTTACGAGTACCAACACATTTAGTAAGAATGTCTTTAACGCCAACTGACTCAAGAACGGCACGAACTGCACCACCCGCGATCACACCAGTACCTGGAGCTGCTGGTTTCATAATAACCTTTGCAGCACCGAATTTACCGATTACTTCGTGAGGGATTGTGCGACCTTCTTTAAGAGTCACAGATTTAGCTGATTTCTTAGCAGCGCGGCTAGCTTTGCCGATAGCCTCTGGAACTTCCACAGACTTACCAGAACCAAAACCAACATCACCAGCTTTGTTACCAACAACTACTAGAGCTGCGAAAGAGAAGCGACGACCACCCTTAACAACTTTTGTTACGCGGTTGATCGCTACTACACGCTCTTCTAATTCAGCTGCTTGAGCTTGAACTTTCTCCACATTCACTCCTTAGAAATTGAGGCCGCCCTCACGAGCGCCATCAGCTAGAGATTTAACACGGCCGTGGTACAAGTAACCGTTACGGTCAAATACCACGTTCGTGATTTTTTTAGCGGTAGCAGCTTTCGCTACTTCCATACCAACAAGCTTCGCCATATCGATGCCAGCTTTGTCTTCTTTACCAAGAGAGGAAACTGACACAAGAGTGTGACCAGTTACATCGTTGATAACGCTTGCATACATATGCTTACCGCTTCTGTATACGCAAAGACGAGGTCTTTCATCAGTTCCGTTAACCGTTTTACGGATACGGATCTTCTTTTTAAGGCGATTAACTTTACGATCGCTTGTATGTTTACTCATTTTCAATTTCATACATTACCTCTATTTACCAGCAGACTTACCGGCTTTACGACGGATATGCTCACCAGCGTAACGAACACCTTTGCCCAAGTATGGCTCTGGTGGACGGAACGAACGGATTTTAGCAGCTACTTGACCAACAAGTTCTCTGCTAGCGCCAGTGATTGAAAGTGCTGTTTGTTTTTCAACTTTGATTTCGATGCCTTCAGGGATATCGAAGATTACAGGGTGAGAGAAGCCCAAAGAAAGCTCCAACTTTTTCCCTGCAACGTTTGCACGATAACCTACACCTTGAAGCTCAAGACCTTTAGTGAAACCTTTAGTTACGCCAGTTACTGCGTTTTGAACCAAAGCTCTGTAAAGACCGTGCAATGCACGAGCTTCTTTAGAGTCGTCTTTACGAGTCAACACTACCTTGTTGCCATCAACTTTAGCAGTAACTTGAGGTTGCATACCAATCTTCAAAGAAGATTTCGCGCCTTTAATTACTACTTCGTTAGCAGGTGTAACATCTACTTTTACTGTGTTATCAAAAATAACGGGTGCTTTACCAATACGAGACATGTTTCACCTACCAAAGTGTTGCAAGCAATTCGCCGCCAAGATTTGCTTGTGCCGCTTGCTTACCGCTCATGATCCCTTTGCTCGTAGAAAGGATAGTCATACCCATTCCAGAACGAACTTGAGGAATTTTATCTGATTTAACATATACACGTCTGCCTGGACGGCTTACACGGTCGATAGAGTTGATCGCATGTTGACCAGCTTCATCGTACTTCAAGTAAACACGCATAATGCCTTGTTTAGAGTCTTTCGCAACTTTGAAGCTGCGGATAAGACCTTCGTTAACAAGGATTTGTGCGATACCAGCGCGAACTTTAGAAGCAGGCAAATCCACTTTTTCGTGCTTTGCTGCTCCAGCATTTCTAATGATTGTAAGGAACTGAGAAATTGTATCCATAGTCTTCCTCTTACCAGCTAGCTTTCGTTACGCCAGGCAATTTACCGTCAAGTGCAAGAGCTCTGAAGGCGATACGAGACAAACCGAATTTTCTGTAGTTACCACGAGGGCGACCAGAAATTTCACAACGTGTGATAACACGGTTGATGTTTGTCTTTTGAGGAAGAGCTTGAAGCTTTTTACGAGCTTCTGCTCTTTCGTCATCAGAAAGTTTCATGTCAACGGCTTTATTTCTAAGCTCTGTTCTGTATTCAGTGTAGCGCTTAGCAGTAGCTTTTCTTTTGTTATTTTTAATAATTGCTGATTTGCGTGCCATTTGATCATCCTACTTTCTGAAAGGCATACCAAGTGCTTCAAGAAGCGCTCTGCCCTCAGTGTCGTTTTTAGCTGTTGTACAGATAGTGATGTTCATACCACGAGTTTTATCAACTTTATCAAAGTTGATCTCAGGGAACACGATTTGCTCCTTAAGACCCATGTTGTAGTTACCACGGCCGTCGAAACCTTTGTTTGGCAAACCACGGAAGTCACGTACGCGTGGAAGTGCCAAAGTGTTCAAACGGTCCATGAAAGACCACATTTTCTCTTTTCTCAAAGTTACGCGAACACCCAATGGGATGCCAGCACGCAACTTAAAGTTGGAGATAGCTTTTTTTGCTTTAGTGATAACTGCTTTTTGACCAGCAATAGCAGTGATCTCATCAACAACAGTGTTCAAAATTTTTGGATTTTGAACAGCTTCGCTCAAGCACACGCTAAGAGTGATTTTCTCCAAGCGAGGAACTTGCATTACGTTTTCAACTCCCAATTGTTTTTTTAGAGCAGGAGCGATCTCTTTATTGTATTTAGCTTTTAAGCGATTCATCTCATACCCCTTACAGAACTTCCGGAGCCAAAGATACGATCTTAACGAACGACTTAGCTCTCAATTCTCTGGCAACTGGGCCAAAGATACGTGTTCCAATTGGTTCTTTATTGGCGTTGATCAAAACTGCAGAGTTATCATCGAAACGGATGTAAGAACCGTCTGGACGACGAAGCTTAGCAACAGTTCTAACTACAACGGCTTTCGCAACGTCACCTTTTTTAACTTTAGCGTTTGGCAAAGCTTCTTTGATGGAAACAACGATAACATCACCGATGGATGCTACACGACGTTTAGAACCACCAAGAACCTTTACGCACATAACTTCTTTTGCGCCAGAGTTGTCAGCTACATTTAGTCTAGTTTGCATTTGAATCATGACAACACCCCTACGCTTTCGCCGTCTCTACGACTTCAGAAAGAGCCCAACGTTTAGTTTTGCTAAGAGGACGTGTTTCACGGATCTTAACGATATCACCAATTTTTGCTTGGTTGTTTTCGTCATGAGCTTTGAACACAGAAGTTTTCTTAACGTACTTACCGTATTTAGCGTGTTTAACCATGCGGTAGATTAGGACAGAGATAGTTTTATCCATCTTGTCGCTGATAACCTCACCAACTACTTCGATTTTACGACCACGAGTATTTGTTTCAGTTGTCATTTAACTACCTCGCTACTTTCTTTACGATTGCTGTATTGATTTTCGCGATATTGCGGCGAAGATCACGAATAACAATTGGATTTGAAAGTTGACCAATTGAATTCTTGATACGAGCTTGGAACAACTCTTCGGAAAGAGCTGCTCTTTTCTTTTTCAATTCAGTTACAGAAAGATCTTTAATCTCTACGAACTTCATAACTACTCCCTAACCAAGAAACGAGTTTTGAAAGGAAGTTTGTGAGCTGCGCGTTCGAAAGCTTCTTTAGCTTGCTCACGAGTCACACCGTTCATTTCGAAAAGAACTTTTCCAGGAAGAACACGGGCTACCCAAAGCTCCGGGTTACCTTTACCGCTACCCATACGAGTTTCAGCTGGTTTTTTTGTTACTGGTGTATTTGGGAATACACGGCACCAAATTTTACCACCACGCTTAACTGAACGGGAGATAGCAATACGACCTGCTTCCAACTGACGTGCTGTAAGACGTCCTTCCTCAACTGCTTGAAGACCGAAATCTCCAAAATCAAGGTTAGAACCTCTGTACGCAAAACCAGTTGCGCGGCCTACAAATTGTTTACGCCATTTTACTCTTTTAGGACTTAACACGACCTGCCTCCTCAACTTCGCGAGCAGATAAGATATCGCCTTTATAGATCCATACTTTCAATCCGATGATACCGTATGCAGTTAGAGCTTCAGCAGTACCGTAGTCGATATCTGCACGCAATGTATGAAGAGGAACACTCTTCTCATTGTACCACTCTGAACGAGCAATCTCTGCACCATCAAGACGACCGGAAACACGGATCTTGATACCTCTCACGCCGCCTTTGATCGCAGCTGCAATAGATTTTTTAAGAGCTCTTCTCCAAGAGATACGTTTCTCAAGTTGTTGAGCAATGCTCTCAGCAACGAGCTGAGCATCGAGGTCTGGCTTGCGCACTTCTTGGATGCTCAAGAAAACTTCGTTGGGTGTAAGTTTTTGAACTTCCGCTTTAAGAGCGTCAATACCAGTACCTTTTTTACCAATAACAACACCTGGGCGAGCAGTAGAGATGATGATTTTGATCTTCTTCGCTGCACGTTCCATTTCGATTTTAGCTACACCAGCATGCTTAAGTTTACCTTTTAGGTATTTTCTCAAGCGGATGTCTTCATGTAGATTTTCGAAATATTGGTTACCCTTCGCATACCAGCGAGAGTCCCAAGTTCTAATAACACCAACGCGTAAACCAATTGGATTAACCTTTTGTCCCACGATTATTTCTCCTCAAGTACTACGTTGATGTGGCTTGTTTTCTTACGAACACCGAATGCACGGCCTTGAGCGCGTGGACGGAATCTCTTAAGAACCGGACCTTGATCAACCCAGATGGCTTTAACAACCAAGTTATCAATGTCCATAACTTTTTTGTATTCAGCGTTAGCAACAGCAGATTCGATAAGTTTTTTTACCATACCTGCAGTTTTTTTGTTCAAGAAAGTAAGAGTTTTAACAGCTTCATTCACGTCTTTACCGCGAACAAGGTCTGCAACAAGTCTTGCCTTTTGAGCACCTACTCTTGCGTATTTTAGACTAGCTTTAACTTCCATTATAAACCTCTACCTACTACTTCTTAGCGCCAGCCGGAGCTGCCGCTTTCTTCTCAGCGTGGCCTTGGAAAGTTCTTGTCGGAGCAAACTCACCGAGTTTGTGACCGATCATGTTCTCAGTGATGTAAACTGGAACGAACTTTCTACCATTGTGAACTGCGAACGTAAGTCCGATAGTTTCTGGAAGAATTGTTGAACGACGAGACCAAGTTTTGATAACTTTCTTGTCGTTTTTTGCAATCGCGTGGTCGATCTTCTTTTGTACGTGAAGATCAACAAATGGACCTTTTTTAATCGAGCGTGCCACAGTCTACTCCTACTTACGTCTCTTAATGATTGAAGAGTCAGTTCTCTTATTATGTCTTGTCTTGTAACCTTTACATGGTTGACCCCATGGAGTTACAGGATGATGACCTTTACCCACACCTTCACCACCACCCAATGGATGGTCTACTGGATTCATGTGCATACCACGAACTGAAGGACGGATACCTCTCCAACGAGAGCGACCAGCTTTACCAAGATTAATATTTTCGTTGTCAGTGTTACCAACTTGACCGATTGAAGCGCGGCATACTGAAAGAACCTGCTTCAACTCACCAGATGGCATACGTACTTGGCAGTACATATCACCTTTACCAGCCAAAGTCGCGCTTGCACCTGCACCTCTGCAAATTTGACCACCTTTACCTGGGCGCAATTCGATATTGTGAATTACTGTACCAACAGGGATAGCTGCCAAAGACAAAGAGTTGCCTGGTTTAATATCGGCTTTGTCTGAAGAAAGTACAGTGTCGCCTACATTCAAGCCAACTGGCGCGATGATGTATGCTTTCTGACCGTCTACATAGTTAAGAAGAGCGATACGGCAAGTTCTGTTTGGATCGTACTCGATCGCAGCAACTTTCGCTGGCACTTCTAGTTTCATACGTTTGAAATCAACCAAACGGTACTTACGTTTATGACCGCCACCTTGGTGACGAATAGTAATTTGACCGTGATTGTTACGAGCTGCTTGTTTCTTTAGAGGAGCAAGCAAAGACTTCTCTGGAGTTGTCTTTGTGATTTCTTTGAAATCGAAACCAGTCATTCCTCTACGACCATGAGAGCGCGGGGCGAACGTCTTGATACCCATCTCTATACTCCCTCAAAAAGAGCGATCTTCTCACCTTCAACAAGCTTAACGTAAGCTTTTTTCCAGTAAGGGACCTTAGTTGCACCAAACTTCGTGTTTTTAGAGTGACCGCGGCAAACGCTAGTTCTAACGCTGTCTACTTTAACTTTGAAGTTCTTCTCTACTGCTGCTTTTACTTCTGTCTTTGTAGATTTCATATCTACTTCGAACACGTAAACACCAGCTGCGTTGTGGTATGTGTTTTTCTCCGTGATAAGTGGAGTTTTGATTACTTGTTTCATCTTACGCTTTCTCCATTGAGCAGCGATCTACGATTTTAGCTACTGAATCCTTTGTGATTACAGCTGCATCGTATTTCAAAAGATCAAACACGTTCAAACCTTCAACTGGGAAGTATTTGAATGTTGGAAGATTTTTTGAAGCTTGATTGAACTTATCGTTAACATTTGCATCGATCAAAACTGCTTTTTTCAAGCCGAACGCTTTAAGGCGTTTGCTCAACTCAGCTGTTTTACCTTCAGATTGCATGCTGTCTACTACGAACAACTTGCCTTCTTTTTGAAGGTGAGAAAGTGCCATGCTCAAACCTAAGCGACGAACTTTTTTAGGAAGTACGAACGCGTAGCTGCGAGGTTGAGGACCGAAAGCAGTACCACCACCAGGCATCAAGATAGAACGGCTAGAACCTTGACGAGCTCCACCAGTACCTTTTTGTTTGAAAGGCTTCTTACCACCACCGCTCACTAGACCTTTTGTTTTAGTCATGTGAGTACCTTGGCGACGGCTAGCCAATTGCCATTGAACTACTGTGTGCAAAACTTCTTTTTTAATTGGAGTTTCGAAAACATCAGCCGCAAGATCGATTGATCCTACTTTTTCTTTTTTCCAGTTAAGTACATTTACTGTTGCCATATTACACTCTCACCAATTTCACCAAAGTGTTTTTCGCACCTGGAACTGGACCCTTAACCATAACAACGTTTTCAGCGTGATTGATCTCAACGATCTCAACGTTCTTAACAGTTACTGTTTCGTTACCAAGATGACCTGGGAATTTCTTACCTGGCATTACGCGACCTGGCCATGTTCTGTTACCAGAAGAACCCGGACGACGGTGGAATTTAGAACCGTGTGAACCAGGTCCACCGGCGAAGTTCCAACGCTTCATAACACCCGCAAAACCTTTACCTTTAGATTTCGCTGTCATTTTAACAACGTCACCTTTAGACAAAGAATCGATAGATACTTGCGCGCCTACTGTAAGACCTTCTGGAATAGCTTGACGAAGTTCTTTTACGAATTTCGCGCCATTTTCGAAGCCAGCACCTTTAAGGTGGCCTTGTTCAGCTTTATTAGAATTTTTAGCTTTTTTAGGCTCGCAAGCTACCTGAATAGCTTCGTAACCATCTGCTTCGTTAGTTTTGATTTGAGAAACAAACCATGGCTCATAACGAAGAACTGTAACTGGGATAGCTTCACCTTGCTCATTATAGATGGTAGCCATGCCCTCTTTGAATGCAAACAAGCCATTGAGCTTTAGGCCTTGCGCAGACGTTTGTGTGTTTTCTGTAGTTTCGCTCACGTCTTACTCCTAAATTGCCGACAATTTGATTTCAACGTCAACGCCAGCAGAAAGGTCCAACTTCATAAGTTGGTCTACTGTTTGTTGAGTAGGTTCAAGGATATCAAGCATACGCTTGTGAGTTCTTACTTCGAATTGCTCACGAGATTTTTTATCTACGTGCGGAGAACGAAGTACTGTGTAGCGATTGATGCGAGTAGGCAAGGGAATTGGACCCGCAACTTTTGCGCCTGTGCGACGAGCAGTCTCAACGATTTCTTTCGTCGACTGATCAAGCAATTTATGATCGAATGCCTTCAATCTGATTCTAATCTTCTGACTTTGCATAAGGACACTTCTCTTCTTTTTTTATAAAGTAGCGTAATTACTAGCAAACTTGTTAATAACTGAACATCCAATCCCATCGAAAACTTGCCCCGAATTAGCCCTTGCGGCCTAGAAAGTCCACCAAACGCGGGGGGTTTTTTGTAAATTTAGATGTCACGAGTGCGCGAGTATGCGCATTTAAAAAATCTTTGTCAAAGGGAAAAAATTAAATAATTAATATCTTCCCATTTTATGTAGAATTTCCGTTTTTACCTTCGTAGGCACCACGGCGTATTCTAAGAATTCCATACTGAAACTTGCTCTGCCTTGGCTCAAACTGCGCACATCCGTCGCATAACCAAATAGAGTGGCCAATGGCGCCTCGGCAAAGATAACCTGCCCGCCCCCTGGCTTCACATTCATCGTGAGAATTTTACCACGACGAGAGTTCAAGTCGCCCACGATATTGCCCACGAAATCATCAGGACAAGTCACCTCAAGCTTAAAGATCGGCTCCATAAGCTCAACCTGGGCATTTTTTACGGCATCTCTGAACGCCAGGGAGGTAGCCGCTTTAAAGGCCATTTCCGAGGAAGTTTCAGGGCGGGCTTCAACAGCTGTTAAAGTCCCCTTAATACCGAGCATGGAATAGCTAACCAACGGACCCACCTCAGCCGCTTCGCGGAAACCGCTTTCGACTGCCTTAAGCATCGTTGGTGTAAATTCTTTAGACGTAGATACCTTGGATACGAATTGAATGTGATCTGCTTGAGAGATCGGCTCAATCGTCAAAGATACGGACGCGAAGTTCATGTCACCTGCGATCTCGCGCTCATAAACATGAGTCGCTGACGCCGCTGAAGTGATTGTTTCGCGGTAGGAAACCTGTGGCTTACCGACATTCGCCTGCACCTTGTGCTCGCGAAGAAGACGATCCACCAGGATGTCCAAATGAAGCTCTCCCATACCGGATAGCAAAATTTGCCCTGTTTCAGGGTCATTTCTTAGCTTACAGGAAGGGTCTTCTTTTTGAAGCTTCTCCAGGCCCGCCAACATCTTCTCCTGATCAGCAGAAGATTTAGCTTCAATCGCCACTGCGATTACCGGCTCTGGGAAAGTAATAGATTCAAGAACAACAGCATGAGAGGTTTCGCAAAGAGTGTCGCCCGTACCAGTGAATTTCAGACCGATAACGGCTCCGATATCCCCTGCTTTCAGACTGCCCACTTCCTCACGGGAGTTCGCATGCATTTTTACCAGCTTTTGAATACGCTCTTTCTTTTGAGTACGAGGATTCAACAGCTGATCGCCCACTTTCACTTCACCGGAATAAACACGGATATAAGTCAAAGTTCCTGCGAACGGGTCATTGGCAATTTTGAAAGCCAAAGCCGCCACATGGGCATCAAAGTCAGTTTTACAGATGATTTCTTTTTCCGGTTTTTCAGGGTCATGCCCCACGATATCCGGCACTTCAATAGGAGATGGAAGATAATCAATCACACCATCAAGCAAAGGTTGAATGCCTTTGTTTTTGAAAGCAGCTCCGCAGAATACCGGGAATGCTTTTAGCTCAAGAGTGCCTTTGCGAAGAGCCGCTTTTAGCTCTGCCACAGTCACTTCTTCTCCATTGAGATATTTCTCAAGAAGAACATCGTCGAACTCAACGATCTTTTCAACGACCTCTGTACGGAAGCGATTAACTTCTTCCTTCATGTCGTTAGGAACATCGGTAACTTCGAAATTGTCACCCATACCGGATGTCGTCCAAATGTAAGCTCGATTTTCCAACAAATCGACAACCCCACGGAACGTGTCTTCAACACCGATAGGTACTTGAACAGGAATTGGGTTCGCCTGAAGGCGTTCTTTGATAGTCCCGTAAGACATCACAAAATCAGCACCCACGCGATCCATTTTATTGATGAAACAGATTCTTGGTACTTTGTACTTGTCAGCTTGTTTCCAAACAGTTTCAGACTGAGGCTCAACACCGTTTACGCCGTCAAAAACCGCAACTGCACCATCAAGAACCCGCAAAGAACGCTCAACTTCAATTGTGAAGTCAACGTGCCCCGGAGTATCGATAATATTAATGCGGTAGTCTTTCCAGAACGCCATAGTGGCAGCAGAGGTAATAGTAATACCACGCTCTTGTTCCTGAACCATCCAGTCCATAGTGGCCTGGCCGTCGTGAACTTCACCAATTTTATGACTTTTTCCAGTGTAGTAAAGAATGCGCTCGGTGGTCGTCGTTTTACCGGCATCAATGTGAGCCATGATGCCGATATTACGAGTATACTTGAGATCAGCTACAACTTTTGGATCTTTAGCTGACATGTAAACAGATTACCAGTTGTAGTGAGAGAAAGCCTTATTAGCTTCAGCCATACGGTGAACTTCATCTTTCTTCTTAATAGAGTTACCTCTATTGTTGTAAGCATCGATGAATTCGCCAGCCAAACGCTTAGCATGGTCTTTTTCGCCACGTTCACGAGAGTATTCTACCAACCAACGCATAGCTAGAGCTAGACGACGAGTTGGACGAACATCGATAGGAACTTGGTATGTAGCACCACCAACACGGCGAGAACGAACTTCGATAGAAGGCTTAACGTTCTCAAGGGCTTTTTTGAAAACTGCAACTGGCTCTTCGCCAGCAACTTTTCCTTCAAGCTCTTTCAATGCTCCGTAGAAAAGCTTCTGTGCAGTAGCTTTTTTACCTTGGTACATCATTTTATTGATGAACTTAGCAATTGTTAGATCCTTGAAAACCGGATCTGGAATGATTTCTCTTTTAAAGGTCTTTTTACGACGTGACATCTCTCAATCCTTATTTCTTAGGTCTCTTAGTACCGTATTTTGAACGACTGCGAAGACGGCCGTTCACACCTTGAAGATCTAGAACACCGCGAACGATGTGGTAACGAACACCCGGCAAGTCCTTAACACGGCCGCCACGGATCAAGACAACGCTATGCTCTTGAAGATTGTGACCGATACCTGGGATGTAAGAGATAACTTCAAAACCATTGGAAAGACGAACTTTTGCTACTTTACGTAGAGCGGAGTTCGGCTTCTTTGGAGTTGTTGTATAAACACGAGTACAAACACCACGACGCTGAGGGCATGACACCAAAGCTGGTGATTTAGTTTGGTTTTTTTGAACTTTACGCTCACTTTTGATGAGCTGGTTAATTGTAGGCACTTTTGAAACCCCTTAAACAATTTATATCTAATTCAAGACGCTGGAACTTACATTGTCGCAAGTGTCCGGGTCAAGACATTGTTGTTATTTTTATTTCCCAAAAACTGGCGTGAGTTCCACTTTTTGAGTTTTTTACAATTTTCTTACAAGATCCGGGGCCTTAGCCCTCAAAACCGCTAGTGAGGCGGCTTTGAGGAACATGGGGCACCGCGGTTCATTAACCTTGGTGAGGTTGAGAAGAAGCCGTCATCCCTGGCAAAGCCACGAATGAAGTATCGTCGTCTTCTGCAACTGAAACTTTCCAACGTTTGTAAGAAGTTAAGCCAGTACCTGCAGGGATCAAACGACCCATGATGATGTTCTCTTTCAAACCACGCAAATGGTCTGTACGAGAATTGATCGCCGCTTCTGTAAGTACTTTTGTTGTTTCTTGGAATGACGCTGCTGAGATCCAGCTATCAGTGCTCAAAGAAACTTTCGTGATACCAAGAAGAAGTGGATTGCATGTAGCAGGTTGTCCACCTTCACGGTTCAAACGAGCATTTTCTTCGTCGAAAGCATATCTTTCAGCTTGTTCACCAGCCAAGAAGCGGCTGTCACCAGCGTCCTTGATCTCTACTTTACGTAGCATTTGGCGAACGATAACTTCGATATGCTTATCATTGATAGCAACACCTTGAAGTCGGTAAACTTCTTGGATTTCATCAACAAGGTATGCAGAAAGCGCTTTAGCACCCAGAACAGCCAGAATGTCATGAGGATTTGTTGGACCATCCATCAAAGCCTCACCCGCTCTTACGTACTCGCCCTCTCTTACAGCAACGTGCTTACCTTTAGGGATGAGGTATTCTTTTTGCTCACCCACTTCAGGAGTTACGATCACACGTTGTTTACCTTTAACGTCTTTACCGAATGTCACATAACCATCAATTTCAGAGATGATTGCTGCTTCTTTCGGTTTACGAGCTTCAAACAATTCAGCAACGCGCGGAAGACCGCCCGTGATATCCTTCGTTTTCGAAGTCTCACGATGCATTTTCGCGATAACGTCACCGGCATGGATCTCTTGGCCGTCAGTAACTGACAATTGTGCACCCACTGGGATCAAATATCTCGCAGGGATGTCACGACCAGGAAGATTCAATACTTTACCGTTGCCATCAACCAGGAACACAGTTGGTTTGATGTCAGAAGATTTGGATTCCATGATAACTTTAGTCGCAAAACCAGTTACCGCATCCACTTGCTCCTGCATCGTAGAACCTTCTTCGATATCCTGATATTGGATCTTCGCAGAAACCTCTGCGATGATTGGATTCGAATATGGATCCCACTCGACAACTGTTTGCCCTTTGGCAACTTTGTCACCTTCTTTAAAATTCAAAACAGCACCGTAAACGAGTTTGAAATTCTCGCGCTCACGACCTGCTTCGTCCATAACTAGTGCAGAACCGTTACGATTCATTACCGTCAATTTACCGTTACGGTTTGTAACAGCATGAACGTTTTGAAGTTTGATTGTACCGTCATAACGAGTTGTATGAACAGATTGCTCAACTGAACGAGAAGCCGCACCACCTAAGTGGAACGTACGCATCGTCAACTGAGTACCCGGCTCACCGATAGATTGTGCAGCAATGATACCAACTGTTTCACCAAGGTTCACAGTCGCACCACGAGACAAGTCGCGGCCGTAACATTTCACACACACACCACGTTTAGATTGGCACACGAGAGCAGAACGGATGTCGACTTTATCGATACCCATGCCTTCGATAGTTTTAACGTCAGTTTCAGTGATTTCCTGATTCGCTCTAACAACCACGTTGTTAGTTTGAGGATCAACAACATCTCTCAATGTTGTACGACCCAGGATACGATCACCGATGTTTTGGATGATTTCACCAGCTTCGTAAATCGGAGTGATTTCCAAACCGTCGTCAATACCGCAATCCAACTCTGAAACTACCACGTCTTGAGCAACGTCAACCAAACGACGAGTCAAGTAACCGGAGTTCGCAGTTTTCAATGCTGTATCGGCCAAACCTTTACGAGCACCATGCGTGGAAATGAAGTACTGAATAACTGTCAAACCTTCACGGAAGTTTGCAGTGATCGGTGTTTCGATGATTTCACCAGAAGGTTTCGCCATCAAACCACGCATACCACCCAACTGACGGATCTGAGTCGCGGAACCACGGGCTCCGGATTCAGCCATGATGTAGATTGGATTGAATGAAGGTCCAACTACTTCCTTGCCATCAACGATGAACGTTTGTTTTTCAATCGCGTTCATACCCTCTTTGGCAATTTTATCAGCTGTTTGTGCCCAGATATCCACTACCTTATTGTAGCGCTCACCATCTGTGATCAAACCTTCATCGTACTGAGTTTGGATCTCAGTCACTTGTTTTTCAGCGTCAGCGATCATCGGAGCCTTGGCAGCCGGGATAACCATGTCATCGATACCGATAGACATACCTGCAGCTGTTGAATATTTGAAACCAAGTTCCATGATTTTATCAGCCAAGATACAAGTCGCTTTTGTACCAGCAAGACGGAAAGTCTTATCGATCAAAGCTGCGATTTGTTTCTTAGTCATGATTACGTTGACTTCATTGAAAGGAACTTCTTTAGGAACGCTATCAGAAAGAATCGCGCGACCTACAGTTGTCTCTTGCAATTTACCGTTGATACGAACTTTACAAGTAGCTTGCAAGTCAACCAAACCTGTTTCGTAAGCGTATTGTGCTTCCTGAACAGTCGAGAAGATTTTGCCAGTTCCTTTTGCCCCTAGACGGTTACGAGTCAACCAGTACAAGCCCAACACGATATCTTGTGATGGATTGATAACCGGTTTACCAGACGCTGGAGAAAGAACGTTGTTTGTAGACATCATCAAAACACGTGCTTCAACTTGGGATTCCACAGAAAGTGGAACGTGAACCGCCATTTGGTCACCGTCGAAGTCGGCATTGAAGGCACCACACACTAGTGGATGCAATTGGATCGCTTTACCTTCGTGAAGTACAGGTTCGAAGGCTTGGATACCAAGTCTGTGAAGAGTTGGCGCACGGTTTAGAAGAACTGGATGTTCTTTAACCACGTCAGCCAGGATATCCCAAACTTCAACTGATTCTTGCTCAACCATTTTTTTGGATTGCTTGATAGTTGCAGTCAGGCCTTTTTCTTCAAGTTTGTTGTAAACGAATGGTTTGAATAGCTCCAAAGCCATTTTTTTAGGAAGACCGCATTGGTGCAATTTCAACGTCGGGCCCACAACGATAACGGAACGACCAGAGTAGTCCACACGTTTACCAAGTAGATTTTGACGGAAACGACCTTGCTTACCTTTCAACATATCAGAAAGGGAGCGAAGAGGACGTTTGTTTGGACCAGTGAAAGTTTTACCGCGACGACCGTTATCCAACAATGCGTCTACTGCTTCTTGCAACATACGTTTTTCATTGCGGATGATGATGTCTGGAGCGTTCAGCTCTTGAAGACGTTTCAAACGGTTATTACGGTTGATCACACGACGGTAAAGATCATTTAGATCTGAAGTCGCGAAACGACCGCCATCTAGTGGAACTAGAGGACGTAGATCTGGTGGCAACACTGGAAGTGCTTCCAACATCATCCATTCAGGTTTGTTGATAGAGCCTTTGAAAGCCTCAACAACCTTAAGACGTTTAGTGATCTTTTTCATGCCCGCTTCAGACTTAACGTCTTTAGCTTCCATACGAAGCTTGCGAGACAAGTATTCTGGATCGATTTTTCTCAAAAGGTCACGAACAGCTTCGCCGCCCATGCCGTATTTGAATGAAGGACCGAATTCGTTCAAAGCTGCGTTCAAAGCTTCTTCAGTCAATACTTGGCCTTCTTCCAATGTAGTTTCCATTGGATCGATAACCACGTGTGCTTCACAATACAAAACTTTCTCAACATCTTTTAGTGAAAGATTGAGCAAGTTACCAATACGAGAAGGCAATGAGCGCAAGAACCAGATGTGCGCAACCGGAGTTGCAAGCTCAATATGGCCAAGACGTTCACGACGAACTTTAGTTTGTGTTACTTCAACGCCGCACTTTTCACAGACGACGCCACGATACTTCATACGTTTATACTTACCGCACAAGCACTCGTAATCCTTGATAGGACCGAAGATTTTCGCACAGAACAAGCCGTCGCGCTCAGGCTTGAATGTACGATAGTTGATAGTTTCTGGCTTCTTAACTTCACCAAATGACCAGTCACGAATCATTTCAGGTGACGCCAACGATACTCGTACGGCGTCAAACGAAAGTGGATCTTTTGGTTTATCGAAAAAATTCAACAAGTCTCTCAAAGAACACCCCTGTTGTTAAAGTTTAATTAGTGCTGCTCTGGCTCAGTAGGAGCCACAACAGTTGCTTCAATAACATCGCCACCGCCATCAAGATCTTCATCTTGGTCGCGTAGGATGTCGGACTCCATCAACTCAACATTCAATGCAAGAGACTGAAGCTCTTTCACTAGAACGTTGAACGATTCAGGAAGACCCGGCTCAAGGATGTTTTCACCCTTAACGATACTTTCGTACATACGAGTTCTACCAGCTACGTCATCTGACTTAACAGTTAGGAACTCTTGTAGAGAGTATGCGGCACCGTATGCTTCGATCGCCCAAACTTCCATCTCCCCTAGACGCTGACCACCGAATTGAGCTTTACCGCCCAATGGCTGTTGCGAAACTAGAGAATAAGGTCCGATAGAACGAGCATGGATCTTCTCTTCAACCAGATGGTGAAGTTTAAGCATGTACATGATACCCACAGTAACCGGATTCGTGAACGGCTCGCCAGTACGACCATCGAATAGGATGGACTTACCAGAAAGTGGAACTTCTGCTTTCGCAAGCAAGTTCTTAACGTCAGATTCACGAGCACCGTCGAATACCGGTGTTCCAACGTGGATACCGTTCTTCATACGAGTTACCATTGATTTCAAAGAGCCTTCGTCAGCGCCATCAAGTTTTGCGCTGATATCAGAGTCATTGAAGATATCTTTCATTTCTTTACGTGCGTTTTCTGCATTCCACTTATCAAGGTGAGAACCGATTTGTTTACCCAAGTTGTGCGCTGCCCAACCCAAGTGAACCTCAAGGACCTGACCAATGTTCATACGTGAAGGTACGCCCAGTGGATTCAAGACCATGTCAACCGGAGAACCGTCTGCTAGGTATGGCATGTCTTCAACAGGCAATACTTTAGAAACGACACCTTTATTTCCGTGACGGCCGGCAAATTTATCGCCGACTTGCATTTTACGTTTAATCGCAACGTAAACTTTAACCATTTTGATAACGCCTGGAGGAAGCTCGTCACCTTTACGAAGGCGATCGATTTTCTCGTTGAATACCAATTTAACTGCGTCAAGTTGGTTACGGGCGTTGTCGATGATTTTGTTAACTTGGAACTCAAGATCTTGCTCAAGAGGGATATAGTTCAACAATTCGAATGGAATTGTTTCGATATCCGCGATCGTGATGTTTTGACCTTTGTTCAAAAGTTTTTGAGATCCATCTTCATTCAACAATACGCCAGTAGTGATTTTGCCTACCAGGATATCGCGAAGTTTCGTGATGGAGTTATTTTTGATAACGTTTTGCTCAACTGCCAAGTCTTTTTCAAGCTTGCGTTTTTTCTCTTCGATGATTGAAGACAAACGCTCATCGCGGTCTGCGCCTTCACGAGAGTAAACTTGAGCATCGATAACTGTACCGTAAACGCCAGATGGTGCGCGAAGTGATGTATCACGTACGTCACCAGCTTTTTCACCGAAGATCGCTCTCAAAAGTTTTTCTTCAGGAGAAAGCTGAGTTTCACCTTTAGGAGTAACTTTACCAACCAGGATGAAACCAGGGCGAACTTCCGCACCGATGCGGATGATACCAGAGCTATCAAGGTCTTTAAGTGCTTCTTCACCGACGTTGGCGATATCGCGAGTGATCTCTTCTTTACCTAGTTTCGTGTCACGAGCTACGCACTCGAATTCTTCGATGTGGATAGATGTGTAAACGTCGTCTTTCAACAAACGCTCAGAAATAAGGATGGAGTCCTCGAAGTTGTAACCTTGCCAAGGAGTGAACGCTACCAGGATGTTTTGACCTAGAGCCAACTCACCAAGCTCAGTTGAAGGTCCGTCAGCAACGATGTCGCCTTTAGAAACCTTGTCACCAACAGTTACGATTGGTTTTTGATTGAAGCATGTATTTTGATTCGTACGTTGATACTTAGTAAGATTGTAGATATCTACGTTCGCACCAAGTTCTCCGCCTTTAGCAAAACGACGGATAACGATACGAGAAGCATCTACTTCTTCAACGATACCATCATTTTGAACAACAACAGATGTACCAGAATCACGAGCAACCAAGCGCTCAACACCTGTACCAACAAGTGGTGCGCGAGAACGCAACAATGGAACCGCTTGACGTTGCATGTTCGATCCCATCAGGGCACGGTTGGCATCGTCATGTTCTAGGAACGGAATCAAAGACGCCGCGATAGAAACCAGCTGAGATGGAGAAACGTCCATCAATGCAACTTTGTCTTTATCAACGATTTCATACTCACCGTCACGACGAGTGATTGTCGTAGCAGTTTGGATGGCTTTGTTACCAGCTTCGTCACGAGCCGCAGGAGCGATGTAGTGACCAGCTTCTTCTAGAGCGGACAAGTAGTTGATGTCTTTAGATACAGAACCTTGATCAACTTTACGGTATGGCGTCTCGATGAAACCATAGTTATTGATACGAGCGTAAGTAGCCAAAGATGCGATCAAACCGATGTTTGGTCCCTCTGGAGTTTCGATTGGGCAGATACGACCGTAATGCGTAGGATGTACGTCACGTACTTCGAAACCTGCACGGTCACGAGTCAAACCGCCGGGTCCTAGAGCAGACAAACGACGTTTGTGCGTGATCTCAGACAACGGATTTGTTTGATCCATGAACTGTGACAATTGAGAAGAGCCGAAGAATTCTTTAACAACTGCATTCACTGGTTTTGCGTTTACCAGGTCATGCGGCATCATAGTTTCCACGTCTTGAAGAGACATACGCTCACGGATAGCGCGCTCCATACGAACCAAACCGATACGGTATTGGTTTTCAAGCAACTCACCTACTGAACGAACACGACGGTTACCCAAGTGATCGATATCGTCGATAACACCGCGACCATTTTTAAGATCGATCAGAGTTTTGATAGTGCTCAAGATATCTTTGTGAGTCAGTGTTCTGTGAGACGGTGGGCACTCTTCCATAGAGATACCGAATCTGTGATTGATCTTGATACGACCAACTTCAGAAAGATCATAAGTCTCTGGATCAAAGAACAAACGACCGAAGAACGTCGTAGCAGCTTCCAAAGTTGGAGGCTCACCAGGACGAAGGCGTTTGTAGATCTCAACCAATGATTCGTCTTTGTTTGAAACTTTATCCACCAACAATGTGTTGCGAAGATAAGGTCCAACAGTCAAACCGTCGAAGAAGATCATGAAGAAGCTGTCAATACCAGCTTCGATAGAACGCTTGATGATTGCAGAGTTCAACTCAGCATTTGCATCAGCGATGATCTCACCAGTGGATTCGTCGATAAGTGGTTTCGCCAAAACTTTACCATCAAGGTCTTTTGGCTCAACTTCTAGCTCAGTGATGTTAAGATCTTTGATTTTCTTAACGATCGCACGAGTGATACGACGACCAGCTTTAACCAGTGCCTCGCCACCTTTTGGATCAAGGATATCAGTCAATGCTCTTTGACCTGACATGCGCTCGATGTCCAACTTACGGAACAACTTGCCACCTTTAACGTAAACTTCGTCAAGGTCGTAGAAGTATTCAAGAAGTTGTTCAGCGTTGTAACCCAATGCTTTCAAAAGAATTGTCACTGGGAATTTACGACGACGATCGATACGAACGTGGATCAAATCTTTTTGGTCAAATTCAGCATCCAACCAAGAACCACGGTATGGGATCACACGTGCAGAGTAGATCAATTTACCAGAAGCATTGTTTTTACCACCGTCGTGATCGAAGAACACGCCCGGAGAACGATGCAACTGAGATACAACAACGCGCTCAGTACCGTTGATGATGAAAGAACCGTTTGCAGTCATCAATGGGATTTCGCCCAAATAAACTTCTTGTTCTTTTACGTCACGGATAGAGCGTGCTTCTGTTTCTTCATCAACATCGAAAACGATAAGACGAAGAGTCACCTTGATCGGAGCAGCGAAAGTCATACCACGCTGACGGCACTCGTCCACGTCGTACTTAGCTGGCTCTAGAGTGTATGATACGAACTCAAGGCTTGCAGTATTGTTGAAATCTGTGATTGGGAAAACAGATTTGAAAACGCCATTAAGACCAGCTTCGCCACGGCGATCTGGATCCATATCTTTTTGAATGAAAGCTTCGTAAGAAGACTTCTGCAATTCAATCAAATTTGGAATATCAATGACTTGCTTATTTTTCGCGAAAGACTTTCTAACTCGAATGTTAGAAGCCGTAACTGGAGTTTTTTCCAATGTACTCTCCGTGATAAGAAAATCGGAATTTCACTTCGGGCGGAAATTTCCAAGAACCACATTAAATAAAGAAAACGCAAGTATCCCAAACTACTCTAAGTTTCCAATAAATCAAGTGATTCTGATGGTTTTTGGCACTATTCCACAGGCGATAGCTTCCTTGATTTTTGCATCGCATCAGCACCTCAATAGGCAGTTTTGTTACCACAAAACACAGCAGACCGTAGGATTTTTCTTCATGAGGACATTAATGAAAAATATTTTACCGCTAATTGCTGCGATTTTATTCACCGCCTGCACCCATACGATCAACTTCAGAGCCTCCCATTTTGCAACCCCGATCGTTGCAGACCAATCGATGCAGGGCCACGTAGCAGTTGTCGCCACGGCATCAACCGCGATAACTGTGATCAATAACTCCTCAACAAACCCGCCTACCGTGGATCCTATTTTAGTTAATAGTGATTACGACTCCTCAGATCTTTTTCTTATTAATAACATAGGCTTAGACGGTCGACTGACCATTTGGAGTGGACTAGAAATATTCTTTGATAGCAACCTTTACGGCGCGCGATACCAATTTCTTAATCACGGCGCCACAGCCAACAACTGGGTCGCCAGCATTCACTGCGCCTACGGAAGGCATGACGTTTCAACCGAAGTAACAAACGACTACGGCACCTTCGGCCCCTACAAAGCCAACGGAAACCACCAATATTTCTCTCTAGGAATTACATCCGTAAACACAGGCCTACTCTACGGAATCGAATACAACAGAATCATCATCGACTGGAACGAAGCCAGACACATAGAAAACCAAGACGCGCTTGGAGCAAAACTAGGCTACGCCTGGTAACCCATCTCCAGAAACTCAATCCTTGTTGCTTTTTATCCACACAATTAGCAACAAGCCGGGATTTTCGAGGAGCTGATGGATTGCCTCTGTAGTTTTCGACCTCCCGGCCCGCAGGATGCGGTACCCAAGCCGGGCGAGCGCCGGAAGCGCGTGTCGAAAAATACAGAGGGAAGCCAGCAGATTCTCGAAAAGCCCGGCGGTCTTCGCAAATTCAAGGTCCTAAAAAGCAAAAAGCCCCGTGTTTCCACGAGGCTTTCGGCATGAACCAAAAATTTTGGTAGCAAAAAACTACTTAACAGTAACTTTCGCGCCCGCAGCTTCAAGAGCTTTTTTGATTTTTTCAGCGTCTTCTTTAGTCGCGCCTTCTTTAACAGCTTTGCCACCAGCTTCAACTAGTGCTTTAGCTTCAGCAAGACCCAAACCAGTCAAACCACGTACTTCTTTGATTACGTTGATTTTGTTTGCGCCAGCATCAACCAAGATTACGTCGAATGCAGTTTTTTCTTCAACAGCAGCAGCAGGACCAGCTGCAGCAGCTACAGGAGCAGCAGCAGAAACGCCCCATTTTTCTTCAAGCATTTTTACAAGTTCAGCGATTTCAAGAACTGTTTTCGCAGACAATGCGTCA
This sequence comes from Bdellovibrio sp. HCB288, assembly GCF_047305935.1. Taxonomy (GTDB): domain Bacteria; phylum Bdellovibrionota; class Bdellovibrionia; order Bdellovibrionales; family Bdellovibrionaceae; genus Bdellovibrio. The sequence goes on along the minus strand of NZ_CP178619.1, from coordinate 2,057,213 downwards.
ACAAGTTGATCGTTAGTTAGAGACATTTTAATCCTCCAGGGATTTAAAAAATTATTTAAAAATTCAATTGTTTAGCACCATTAACTCCGAATAGCCGGAGCTCAAGCATTATGCTTGTGGAGCTGCTTCAGTACCAGCGTCAGCGCCGCCACCAAGTTTTTCAGCGTAAACGTTCAAGCATCTAGCAAGTGTAGTTGCTGGAGCAAGAAGTGTAGCCAAGAACATAGCACGGAGTTGGTCTTTGCCAGGAAGTGTTGCCAAAAACTTAATTTTAGCATCATTCAAAGCTTCGCCGTCCATTACACCAGACTTGATTTGAAGAACTTCTACGTCCTTAGCGAAATCAGCCAATGTTTTAGCAGTCGCGTTCACTTCACCGTATGAGAATACGATGGCGTTAGTACCCTTCATTGAATTAGAAAATGCAGATTCAATTGCTGGGTGATCTTTGAACGCTCTTTTTGCTAGAGTATTACGGACAACTTTCATCTCTGAATCAGCAGCATTCAATTTTTTGCGCAAGTTAGTTACTTGCTCAACCTTGATGCCTTTGAAGTCAACGATGAAAGCTCCTTTAGCTTTACCGAATTTCTCAGTGATAAGCTTAATCTCTTGCTCTTTATCTGCGCGAGTGATCATAAGTGAGCCTCCTTTCATTAGACTCCCTTCTTACGAAGGGGTGAGTGCGAATCAGGTCGGTTTGGAGGTAATAACCTTTTAGCCTTATCTCGGCAGGCCCCACACAATCATGGGATTACATTCACTGAAGAAAACCTACTGTCTCTGATCGCTTTAAAATAAAAAACAAAAAGCTCCGACAACGCCGGAGCTCTATAAAACTACGCTAGTGAACCAGTTGCAGCTGCTGCCGCATTTGGCTCGATCTTCACGCCTGGACCCATAGTTGATGCTACGGAGATAGAGCGAAGGTAGATACCTTTAGAAGATGCTGGTTTCGCTTTAACCAATGCGCCCAAAAGGACCATGAAGTTATCACGAAGTTTAGCATCGCCCATAGATTTCTTACCGATACCAGCATGTACGATACCTGCTTTATCAACGCGGAAATCCAACTTACCTTTTTTCTCAGCAGTTACGGCTTCGCCAACGTTCATAGTTACAGTACCGATTTTTGGATTCGGCATCAAACCACGAGGCCCTAGAATTTTAGCAACTTTAGAAACAGTCGCCATCATATCTGGAGTCGCGATACATTTATCGAAATCCAACCAGCCACCTTGGATTTTAGCCACAAGGTCGTCAGCGCCAACAAAGTCTGCGCCAGCGTTTTTCGCTTCAGTCTCTTTAGGACCTTTTGCGAAAACAACTACTTTTACTTCTTTACCCAAACCGTGAGGCAATGCGATTGCGCCACGAACTTGTTGATCAGATTGCTTAGGGTCGATACCCAAACGCAATGCTACGTCGATAGATTCATCAAATTTTGCTGGAGCGGACTCAACAACTAGTTTGAATGCTTCTTCAACAGAGTATTTTTTTGCAGAATCTACTTTTTTAGAAGCAGCTGCGAACTTTTTACCTGCCATTGTTCACTCCTACGCGATGTCGATGCCCATGCTCTTAGCTGTACCAGCAACTTGTGACATTGCAGATTCAACTTTCAAGCAGTTCAAGTCAGGCAATTTCGTTGTAGCGATTTGCTTGATTTGATCGTTATTAATTTTTCCAACTTTGTCTTTTTGAGGCATTTTGGAACCAGATTCCAATTTCAACGCCTTTTTAATCAAAGAAGACACCGGTGGTGTTTTTGTGATGAAAGTAAACGATCTGTCCTGATAAACAGTGATGATGATAGGGATGATGCTATCACCCAACGCTTGTGTACGAGCGTTGAACTGCTTACAGAATTCCATGATGTTTACCCCGTGCTGTCCAAGTGCCGGTCCAACGGGAGGAGCTGGATTAGCTTTCCCTGCCGGTATTTGCAGCTTGATCATTCCTGTAACTTTTTTTGCCATGACCCACTCCTGCAAGAGGTGTAATTAAAAGTCCTTGGTCCGCCCCATGCGGCCTAGGATTTAAGCTTTATCTACTTGAATGTAGTCCAACTCAACTGGAGTTGGTCTACCGAAGATGCTCACAAGAACTTTAAGCTTCGCTTTGTCCTCATTCACTTCTTCTACTGTTCCCTGGAAGTTAGCAAATGGACCGTCAACAACAGTCACATTTTCACCAATAGTGAACTTCACCTTCATCTTCGGTTTTTCTGCAACGCCAGCCATTTGCTGTGTTACGCGGAAAACCTCAGCTTCAGGTACTTCAGGGGGACGAGTTTTAGTGCCGCCCACGAAGCCTGTTACTTTTGACGCATTTCTCACCAAATGCCAAGTCTCATCATTCAAAAACATTTGAACGAAGATATAACCTGGGAAAAATTTACGCGATCTAGTTTGTTTTTGGCCTTTTACAAGCTCAACTACGTTTTCAGCCGGAATAAGGATCTCGCCGAAGAACTCTTCCATTTTGGAAGTTTTGATCTTCTCTTCGATAGCCTTTTTAGCCGTATTTTCACAACTTGTCTGAACGTTGACGATGTACCACTTTTTGTCCATGGCCGATCCTTACTTCATTAGATAGTTGATAAAGAAGCCAGAAATCAGGTCAAAAGAGCTGATAATCACGCTTGAGATAAGAACCATTACGATACAAACGATAGTCATAGCCGTTGTATCTTTGCGTGAAGGCCATACAACCTTACGGATCTCAGATACAACTTCCTCAGCCCATGCCTGTACGCGTGGGTTGAACTGAAGTGCCACGAACAACAAAATACCCGAAGCAACCGGAAGACCGTGCTTAAACAAGTCGTTGTCAGCCAATTTTGCAACGATACCAAAAGCACCAGAGAATGCCTTGATAAGCATGTGCACAGTCAATCCAACTAGAGCACCTGCGATTGCGAAACTAAGAGTAATAATCTTAGAGTTAGTTTTTTCCACGATACCTCATTCCTGTTGAAATATTTCTGTAGAAATTGGCAGGGGCGGAGGGATTCGAACCCACGACCTAACGATTTGGAGTCGTTCGCTCTACCACTGGAGCTACACCCCTGCACGATCTTATTGATGATAATTTACCGCTCCCGGCGTTGCTTCGTCGTCGGCCTACTGAACAGTAGGGCCTCCTCCTTGCGCCTTGTGATCGATAAATTCTCATCAATAATCTCCCTCGAACATACTCAGCGGGAGAAGCTGACAAGAAATACTTTTGGAATGCCAAGAAACACCGAGGGGGACCCTTTTGTCAAGGAGTCCCCCGGGTGATTTTTATTTCAGCCTATGCTGCGTTAAATCCTACTCTTGGATTTCGATAACAACGCCGGCGCCAACTGTACGGCCACCTTCGCGGATCGCGAAACGCAATTCTTTTTCCATCGCGATTGGTGCGATCAACTCAACAGCCAATTCAACGCGGTCACCTGGCATAACCATTTCAGTGCCAGCTTTAAGAGTACAAACACCAGTTACGTCAGTTGTACGGAAGTAGAACTGTGGACGGTAACCGTTGAAGAATGGAGTATGACGTCCACCTTCTTCTTTAGTAAGGATGTACGCTTCAGCTTTGAATTTTTTGTGAGGTTTAACTGAACCTGGTTTAGCAAGAACTTGACCACGCTCAACGTCTTCTTTTTTAGTACCACGAAGAAGAACGCCGCAGTTGTCGCCCGCTTGACCTTCATCAAGAAGTTTACGGAACATCTCGATACCAGTAACAGTAGTTTTTTGAGTTGGACGGATACCGATGATTTCGATCTCGTCACCAACTTTTACGATACCACGCTCAACACGGCCAGTAACAACTGTACCACGACCAGAGATAGAGAACACGTCCTCTACTGGCATCAAGAAAGTTTTGTCAGTAGCACGAGCTGGTTGTGGGATGTAAGCGTCGCAAGCTTCCATCAATTTCATGATAGCTGGGCGACCGATATCAGAAGTGTCACCTTCCAAAGCTTTCAAAGCAGAACCCATTACAACTGGGATCTCGTCACCTGGGTATTCGTATTTAGAAAGAAGTTCGCGGATCTCAAGCTCAACTAGCTCAAGAAGTTCTTTATCGTCAACCATGTCAACTTTGTTCATGAAAACAACCATTGCAGGGATACCAACTTGGCGACCCAAAAGGATGTGTTCACGAGTTTGTGGCATAGGACCGTCAGCAGAAGAAACAACTAGGATAGCGCCGTCCATTTGAGCAGCACCAGTGATCATGTTTTTTACGTAGTCAGCATGTCCTGGGCAGTCAACGTGTGCGTAGTGGCGGTTTTCAGTTTCATACTCAACGTGAGTAGTAGAGATAGTGATACCACGCTCTCTCTCTTCAGGAGACTTATCGATTTGATCGTAAGACATCGCTTGAGCTTTACCAGCCGCTGCAAGAGTAGTAGTGATAGCAGCAGTCAAAGTTGTTTTACCGTGGTCAACGTGACCGATTGTACCGATGTTAACATGCGGCTTATTACGCGTGAATTTCTCTTTAGACATTATATCCTCCTGCAGAGATTTTTTTATTTTTATCTAACTTAAATACATTTTTATTAAATACAAGTAAAACTAAGTGGAGCCCATGATCGGAGCCGAACCGACGACCTCACCCTTACCAAGGGTGTGCTCTACCACTGAGCTACATGGGCATCTGAAAATTGGAGCGGGAAACGGGTCTCGAACCCGCAACCCTCTGCTTGGAAGGCAGATACTCTAGCCAATTGAGCTATTCCCGCCCATTACAGAAACCCTAATTTCCCCGAGAAAATATTTAAAAAATGGTGGGCAGGGAAGGATTCGAACCTTCGTAAGCGTAAGCTAACGGATTTACAGTCCGTCCCCTTTAGCCACTCGGGCACCTACCCATTTTTTTTAAATACTTACTCAGAGAAATTTGGAGCTGGTTATGGGACTCGAACCCGCAACCTGCTGATTACAAATCAGCTGCTCTACCAATTGAGCTAAACCAGCATCACTGAGATAACCGAAAGAGTTATAGTGGAAAAAATCTACATTCGTCAAAGATAATTATTTGTCGGATGGCGATTTTTTGCGATTTCCGCGCACCGCGTGCTGCCTTAAAGTCTCCGTCAAGGCCATGGCCGTGGCGACAGACGCATTATAAGATGCAGAAGCACTCGTTTGCGGAATGAAGACTAATTCATCACAAAGGCGCTCTGTTGTCACTCTCAAACCTTTATCCTCGGCTCCGATTGCCCAAATTACCTTCTCAGGCAAATCTAATTCGAAAATTGATCGCTTTCCGCGAGGGCTAAGCCCGTAGATCCAATAGCCTTTTTCTTTTAATGTTTCCGCGTACTTACTAAAATTAGTCGTGGCTTCAACCGGAACATGCTCCGCTCCACCACAGGCCACCTTATGCACAGTCGGAGTTAGACCCACCGCGCGGTCCTCTGGAATTAACACACCATGACCACCAACCAACCAGCTGGTTCTTAGGATCGCCCCCAGATTGTGCGGATCCTCGATACCGTCCAGCATCAAAAGAATTGAATTTTCATGCTGGTCCAGGTCGTTCATATCAAATTCTGGAGCTTTATCCAGGAATAGAGCCGCACCTTGATGAGAAGAACCGAATTTATCGATCACAGTATCTTGCTTGATGTCCGCTGTGATTTTGTTCTTGCGTGCAAGCTCTTCAATCTCGCGCAAATCACCTGAAGTTTCCCAGCCATTTTTCAACCACAAACCCTTCACAGCGCGAGGACGAACTGCCAAAGCTTCTTTGATTGCATGATTGCCGACGACGATGCGCCACTCTCGAGGAATTTGATTTTCAGAGCGCCCGCCGCCTTGAGGCGAACGACCGCCACTTGATTGAGGGCGACCACCACCCTGAGGGCGAGATCCCCCACGAGAAGGTGGCTGGGAAGAGCGTTGAGAGTTGTTTTTCGAGCCGGAACGGAAATTATTCTTTTTCATACATCGCCATCACAAATTGATTTGCAGCTTGCTTGATATCTTTTGCCTCTAAAATCGGACGACCCACCACAAGAGCGGAAGCACCCTTTTCAAGTGCTTCCTGCGGACCCATAATTCGCTTTTGATCGCCAGAGTCGTTCATACTAAAGCGAATTCCCGGCGTGACAAGATAGAGACCGCGATTTTGTAAAAGGTCCAGTTCATGCGGAGAGCAGACCACGCCATTCACCCCTGAGTTCTGAACCAAACTCGCCAATTCGGTCACATGTTGAGAGATCGGCTGAGATCTCATCACCTCCGGCACGGAACTCTGATCCCAAGAGGTCAAAATCGTGACCGCGAGAACCCGGAAGGGACGCTGTTTATTAAGTTCCGCCTCGACAGCTGCGACTCTCTTAAGGGCCTCCGCCCCGCTCAGAGCATGCACCGTCACCAACGAGGCTCCGGCGTCAAAGCTCGCGCGAACGGCCGCCTCCATCGTCGAGGGAATATCAAAATGTTTGTTATCCATAAAGATGGGAGCTCTTTGGGCAAGCTCCTGGACAAAATCCAACCCGTAGCGCAGACACAGACGAGGGCCGACTTTGATTCCGCCGACGATATCGCCGACAAGATCCGCGATTTTCAATGCCTGATCGCGGGTGTCCACATCAAGCGCAAGAATTAATGGATTTTTCATGGGATGAGAGCGCAGGTTTTTATTCATGAACAACTCCTGCGCTCCACCCTCTCATAAACTCGGATTCAGGTCATTTGTTTTCAACAATAATCAGAGTGTTCCAACCCATGACACGGATTGGATTTCCATTCACGTCACGAGCCACCCGTCCGTTTTCATTAAACAACGGCACAAGTTTTTTAGGCTGGGCTGTGACTTTATTCCAGATGGCCAAAGCATTGTCCCGGTGAAGGCGGACACAGCCTCCGGAAGCACGCTTGCCTAACTCTGCGTAGTGATCAGGAGTCGTGGCATGGACTGCGACGCCCCCATTGAAGAACATTGCAAACTCCATGTTGGCTTTCCATGTATAGGAGTAGTGTTTTAGGACCAATTTGTACGGAGTGAATGTTCCCGTCGGAGTCACGGTCCAATACCAGCGGCCACTTTTCGCTTTTTCGTATTTTTCACGACCCGTAGACACAAGCCAGTTGGCGATCAGCACGCCATTTTCCACCACTTGCATTTGCTGAGCAGCCGGGCCGATCGCTGCCTTATTGATTCGCAGAACGATTGCATACTCTTTGTAAACATCAATTCCGTCCTGAAAGGCGATGATTTCGGGGTCAATCACCGGGGCTCGCATCTCAGTGCGGGGCGCTCCTATTTCATTGGCGATTTCGTCCGTGGTCATCAAATCATCAAGGGGCTGGGAGTATTCCGGCGATGGTGGATTGATGGAGAAATCATCGGATGCGAACAAACTTGGGGAAGCACCTGAAACGAGCAACAACAAGGATAAAGCTAGAGTTTTCATAAGAAATCCCTCCTGTTATTGGCTTTATGGAAAAGTCCCTAGTTCCGATATCAGAATCCTCTCGGAAACCACAGTGGTCAAAGCGAATAAAAAAACGGAGGGAAATTCCCTCCGTTCGCCAAATTTATAAGTAATTTGAAATAAGAACTTCGCAACTTTTGGGGACCTTGGCCCCTTGATTTGCGAGGGAATTATACGAATTCCCTCACTGGCCTTAGTATGATTTCGCGAAAAGAACCCATTTAGTTGCTGGTTTGCCCGAGAAAATGCAATTCCCGGAAACTGGCTCCTGGCTTAGAGGAGCACAACGTGGAGTGACCTTCAAAGCTCCAAGCAAGGCATGACCGATACCCTCTTCACACCAAGGAACCAATGCGAAACCTGGGGCAGAGTTTTCTTCGCCTTTGAAGTACGTTTCGAACTCTTTAAGGTCTGTGATTTTTTTGATGTTGCTGTCACGGAAGGCTTTGGCTCTTTCGAACAGGCCGTCTTGCATCTCTTGAAGAAGTGCACTGATTCCTGAAACGAAAGCATCGCGTGCCTGGCCGTATTTTTCTTTCGGGCCTTTGTCACGGCGACCGACGAACACTTCGCCTTTAGCCATGTCACGAGGACCTACTTCTACGCGCACTGGAACACCTTGCTTGATGTATTGCCATGCTTTATCGCCACCACGGATATCGCGATCGTCGACTTTTACGCGGATATTGCCACCGTTGAATCCTTGAGCCTTAACGTCTTTTGCCAGGCTGTTTACGTACTCCAACACCTGTGCTTTTTCAGCGTCGTTACGGTAAATCGGAACGATCACAACGTGTAGTGGAGCAATTCTTGGCGGCACCACGAAGCCGTTATCATCTGAATGAGTCATGATCAGACCACCGATAAGGCGAGTGGAAACACCCCATGATGTTGTCCATGCTGTTTCCTCTTTGCCCTCAGCGCTCAAGTATTTGATGCCTGAAGCTTTGGCGAAGTTTTGACCCAGGAAGTGAGACGTACCCGCTTGAAGGGCTTTTTTATCCTGCATAAGAGCCTCGATCGTGTACGTATCAACCGCACCCGGGAAACGCTCGTCAGAAGTCTTCATGCCTTTGATAACTGGCATTGCCATATAGTTTTCTGCGAAGTCAGCATAACAATCCAACATCTGCAAAGTTTCCTCTTGGGCTTCCTTTGCCGTTGCGTGAACTGTATGGCCTTCTTGCCACAAGAACTCCGCCGTTCTTAGGAACATGCGTGTGCGCATTTCCCATCTCATCACGTTACACCATTGGTTAATCAAAACCGGAAGGTCACGGTAGGACTTCACCCATTTTGCGAATTGGTGACCGATGATCGTTTCAGACGTTGGACGAATGATAAGAGGCTCTTCCAGTTCGCCATCTGGAACCAGTTTGCCGTTGCCATCGCCTTTCAAGCGGTGGTGAGTAACAACCGCGCACTCTTTGGCAAAGCCTTCAACGTGCTCAGCTTCTTTTTCCAGGAAGCTGAGTGGGATTAGCAATGGGAAGTAGGCATTAACGTGGCCTGTATCTTTAAACATGCGATCCAATACAGCCTGCATGTTTTCCCATACAGCGTAGCCCCAGGGTTTGATCACCATGCAACCACGGACCGGAGAGTTTTCGGCCATATCAGCTGCGGTGATAACTTGTTGATACCACTCTGGGTAGTTTTCGGAACGGGTTGGTTTAATCGCTGTATCTGACATTTTACTTTTCCTTAAATATCTTTCGAATCTATACCGTAGGCTTTAATTTTTCTGTGAAGGTAACTTCTTTCAAGACCGATGACTTCAGCGGTTTTGGAGATATTACCACCGTTCTCGTTGATCTTGCGAAGCAGGTATTCTTTCTCGAACTGAGCTCGGGCCTCACGGAACGTGGAAAGATCCTGCATTTCAAAACCTTGCTCATCACCTTTGTCGATCAATCCCGCAAATCGCAGATCGTGGACATCGACAAACTCCCCTGGAGTCAGGATGTAAACGCGCTCGATGAAGTTCTTAAGCTCACGAACGTTGCCAGTCCATTGGTAGGCCAGCATCTTGTTCATCGCCTGCTCGCTGATCGCTTTTTTCGGGAAACCGCTTTCGCGGGAAACATTATCTGAGAAATAAGAAACCAGGACCGGAATATCCTCAGGGTGCTCGCGTAGTGCCGGCACACGGAATGGAATGACATTCAGACGATAATACAAATCCTCGCGGAAACGACCCTCTTTAACTTCTTTATCCAGATCCTTGGAGGAGGCTGCGATAATGCGCACGTCGTTCTGGATGACTTCGGAACCACCGACACGGCGGTATTTTTTCTCATCCAGATAAGTCAGAAGTTTAGCTTGAGCGTCCTTGGTCATTTCGCTGATTTCCGCGATATACAAAGTACCGCCAAAAGCCAGATCCAACTTTCCTTTTTTTGTACGATCCACTCCCGGCATCGCACCTTTTTCGATGCCGAAAATTTCGGATTCCAGAAGGTCTTCAGGGATGCCGCCACAGTTGATTTCAACGAACGGACGGCTTGCACGAGCGCTAAGATAATGAATGTTTTGAGCCACTAGTTCCTTACCAGTGCCCGCCTCCCCTTGGATCAAAACCCAAGAGTTCGTAGGCGCCACACGGGCAATAACCTGCTTGGTTTCAACGATTGTCGGAGCCTCGCCCACCAGGGCAATCGACTTGCGAAGTTTGTTAAGCAAAAGAGCTTTTTCCTCTTTTTGCTGTTGGTAACTGAGGATATTGGAAATCACGATCAGGATTTTATCCATGGACAGTGGTTTTTCGATGAAATCCCAAGCACCCAGCTTCGTCGCTTTAACGGCTGTTTCGATCGTTCCATGACCAGAAATCATCACAAACTCAACGTTCGGGAACTCCTTGCGAGCACGAGTCAGAACTTCGATGCCGTCAATATTTCCGGGCATCCAGATATCCTGGAACACCACATCGGGCTGAACATCTTTGATCGCCTGCAATCCGGACTCACCATCATGCGCCAGGAAAACCTGATAGCCTTCATCCTTCAAAGAAGCTGAAAGCACATCACGAATGGGAGCTTCGTCATCAATAATCAGAATTTTTGTAGATAGAGCCGTCATCACGGACCTTCTTTCTTATTCTTCAGCGGGCTTCCAAGCGCCCACTTCGTTTACAGGGATTTCAATTACCAACTTCAGACCTTTGGGCTCATTTGCAGTCGCGCGAATGAAGCCATTGTGGTCCTCGATGATTCTTTTCACGATAGGTAAGCCTAAACCAGTTCCGCCCTCTTTTGTAGAGTAGTACGGTTCAAAAATTCGGTTTCTTTGCTCTGGTGACACTCCGTCTCCATTGTCTGCCACCGTCATGCGCATTGTTTTAATGTCTTTGTCATATCTTGTGACTATTTGGACAGTCGGTTGTGTCTCTTTAGCCACAGCTGCCACAGCATTATCCACCAGATTCACCAGCACACGGCGGAATTGATCCGGATCAAACTTAAATTCAGGCAGATCCGCATCCGGCAGGAAGTCGAAACGAACCTGGGGATGGGCCTGACGATATAGAGCCAAAGACTCCTCGATGACCGAGTTGAAATTCGCCACCACCGGACGAGCCTGCGGCAAGCGTGCAAAGTTACTAAACTCATTGACCAGATTTTTCAGGCCATCAACCTGTTTAACAATCATAGTTGTACATTCACTGAATGCCGGATCTGTGATTGTGGCGCCAAATTTTCTTTGCAGGCGTTCTGCGGAAAGCTTGATCGGAGTCAGGGGATTCTTAATTTCATGAGCGATACGGCGGGCCACTTCGGTCCAAGCCGCTGAACGTTGCGCATTCACGATCGGTGTCATGTCATCAAACACCAGAACTTTTCCGACAGCCTCACCTTTTTCGTCCTTAAGGATCGAAAGGCTCATTTGCAATGGAACCGCCTCACCCTGAACATTCAGGCGGAACTCTTTTTGAATACTTTCAATTTTGTGATCCTGCATAGTTTTCAGGAGTTCAGCAAAGGTACGGAAGTACTCCAAGGTCAGAAGTTCACGCACGGATTTTCCGATGTAGCGTTCGGCATCGACTTTCAATAGCTGAGCCGCATGGCGATTGATCGTTGAAATGCGGCCCGACTGATCCACGGAAATCACACCTGTATTTACGTTACGCAAAACCGTATCCGTATAACGAGCATGCTGATCCAGCTCTTCAAGTGTGTTTTCCAAGGTCACTGTCATCTGATTGAAACTTGAAATAAGGTCGTTGATTTCCTCAGACCCTGATTTGATCTGCAAAGGGGTGTAGTCCCCGCCAGCAACCCGGCGGGTCGCCCGCCCCAGCTGCACAATCGGGATGGAAAGTTGTTTGGCCAGATAGAATCCAAACCAGGTGGCTGCCAACAGGATCACGAAGGTCATCAGAACCAGAATGATCAGGTAAATGGATTTAAGGGGATACTCCAGGGGATTGATATCGCGAAACTCATCATAGGCCGTGGAAATGTCATCCATTTTGCTAACCAATGAAAGCGGCAAAAAACTGGAAACGACAATGGCGCCCTTATCAGCGCCTTCTTTGACCGGCACGATCACGCGCACCAGATTTCCATCCCCGAACTGATGGATAATCGAGGCTTCCGCCTGCACTTTGATACCTTTTTGCAGGAACTCCAGGGACACAGCCGGAACTGTGGGAACGGTGTCATCCTCTGCAGCAACGACGACTCGTTTGCCGAATAACGACGGGTAATATTCCACAGCATCCAGACTGAACTCCTTGCGGAGCTGCTCGACCTTGCGTTTGATATCATTGGAATTATTCAACGGACGAACAGCGTCAGCAATCTGATGCGCAAAGTGATAGTTCTTTTTCTTGGCGTTGAAATAATAGGCATTTGTGACTTCGATGGAGCTTTTCAATACTCCGGCCATCTTAACGCTGAACCACTTGTCGAAGCTGGAATTGATGTAAAACACCGAAATGATGAACATCAATACGGTGGGAACGAAACTGAATGCCACGAACGCAGCGATCAGTTTGGCCTTTAGACTGCTTCCGAACAGCTTACCCTGCCGTTCGACGAAGACCTTCACAATGTTTCTGAAGATCATGAACAGAAGCAACAACAACAGGATGATGTTGAAGTTCACCAGACCGAAGAAAAATATACTATGAACGAACGGAAGTTGTTGGCTGGTTGCGAACAGTCTGATTTCAAACCAGGTCAGCAGGACGAACAAAAAAGAGACGACAAGAACGATGAAGATCTCGCGTCTTCTTTTTTTGTGTTCCCCGGGACCATGTGGAAGAAAATCATCACCTGAAGTTTCGCTCACCAACAATTCCTTTTGTGAGGCCACGGCTGCTGTATTTTTACTCTGAACCCGTGGCCATTGAGACTACAATGCTAAATTACTTTTTGCTTTTTTTCGCTGGTTTTTTTGCCTTAGCAGGAGCTTTCTTTGGAGCTTTCACTGCTTTTGCTGCCTTTGTCGCTTTTGCTTTTGGCGCAGGCATAGCCGCCAACAATTTGGCAGTTTTCAATGTTGCTGGAATTTCACCAACAAGGCCGATCATTTCCATAACAACTTGAGCTGATTCCTCGCCCTTGTTCATGTGTTCCGCACTGCCCGTACGAGCCATTGCCTGCTCTTCATTTTCAGTCGTCAATACACCGAAACCGATTGGTTTTTTATAATCCAACATCAAGCGAGTCAGACCATCAGTGACTGAATTGCAGACATAATCATAGTGGGAAGTTTCCCCACGAATAACAGCACCCAACGCCACAACGCCGTCGCAACCAGCATCCAGGAAGGCTTGGCAAGCTAATGGAATTTCAACTGCACCCGGAACAAGTGCTGCATAGATTTCAACACCCTCACATGACTCCAGATAAGAGATTGCGCCTTCTTCAAGCTTTTGAGTGATTTCTGAATTCCAACGTGCTGTTACCACACCAACTTTGATGTTTGCCATTATTGAGCCCCTTTAAGATTTTCAATTGCTACGATTTCAACGATTTCCAAATCAAATGCCTTCAAACCGACTTTTTTCTCCGGTTTGTTAGTGATCAGGCGGATTTTATTCGCACCGATCTCGCGCAGAATTTGCGCGCCAATTCCGTAATCACGCTCATCCATCAGCGGAGTGGAAGGACGAAGATCCTCCATTCCAACCAAAGCTTGCAGTTCCTGAGTCAGACCATGAACACGGTTGTTACCACGAAGAAGCACAAAAGCACCACGGCCGGCCTCTTCAATCATTTTTAAACTTTCAACTACAGAGGATGCACCTCTTTGTACTACGGACATGAAGTCACGAGTAAAGTTGTCGACATGCACACGGATCAGCGCCGGCTCGTCTTTTACGATCTCGCCTTTTTGAATTACCAGATGCTCAAGTCCATCCACTGTGGAACGGAATACGCGAGCCTGATAGCCTTCGCCGAAAGAAGCCGGCAATGGAATGCTAGCCAGCTCTTCAACCAGAGTTTCATTGGCCAAGCGATACGCAATCAGGTCCACAATTGTACCGATTTTCAAACCGTGCTTTTTTGCAAACTCCTTCAAGTCAGGAACGCGTGCCATGCTGCCGTCTGCATTCATAACCTCGCAAATAACCGCAGCTGGATTCAAGCCCGCCATGCGCGCAAGATCCACGCTGGCCTCCGTGTGACCGGCACGCTTTAGTACGCCACCGTGCTGAGCACGAATCGGAAAAATATGACCAGGCATATGAACGTCAGCAGGTTTGGCGTGAGGATTTGCCGCAACTTTGCACGTGTGTGCACGGTCTGCCGCCGAAATGCCTGTGGAGATTCCTTCTGCCGCCTCGATAGAAACCGTGAAGGCTGTTTTGTTCGGAGCATAGTTGTACTCGTCACGCACCATCAAAGGAAGTTGCAGGCGATCCATTTGCTGTGGAGTCATGCACAGACAAACCAAACCACGCGCCTCGGATATCATGAAGTTAATGGACTGGGCATTTACGTGATCCGTCGCCAGAATCAGATCACCTTCATTTTCACGATCCTCATCATCCACCAGGATAACGATTTTACCCGCTCTTACATCATCGAGAATTTCAGGGATTGTGTTGAATTCCATTACTGGTCCTTCTTAACTTCCAAAGAACGTTGGATCGCGCGAGCCATATAGTCCGGCTCAACATTGATTTTACTTCCGATTTTCAAGTCACCCAGATTTGTTCTTTTCAGAGTTTCCGGGATCAAGCACACAGAGACTGTGTTCTTGCTAAGTTCATTGACCGTCAGGCTGACGCCATTCAGGGTGATACTGCCTTTTTTCCAAACATAGGGAAGGATCGTATCCTGAACTTTGACGTCCAAAAAGAAAGACTCCCCCACCAGTTCGGCTCTTGTCACAGAGCCCAAACTATCAACATGGCCCGTTACCAAATGGCCGTGAATACGGTCCCCAAAACGCAAAGATCTCTCTAAATTGACCTTTTTACCAATCCAGCTGGAAGGGTTCCAATCAAGAATCTTGATGGTTTCCGCTGCCAGCGCGAACGTCATTTGCTGTTCGTCAAAAGCTTCCACCGTCAGGCAAACACCATCGCAAGCGATGCTATCTCCAAGCTTTAAATCATTGAATTCAGAAGGTTTTTTAATTTTTACACGATAGGCGTTTTGCAGCTCTTCCGAGCTCTCAATCGGCATGACAGATTCAACAATTCCAGAAAACATACGGGCCCCTGTTTGAATGCGCTGAAACCTACACTTTCGCAGGGAAAATGGCAAGAAAAGCCGCCTATTTTCAAAGTGTTGAATACCCGGAAAGCCGCAATCTGATTGACCTTGCCCCCAAGAGCTTTGGAACATGTAGATATGAAAAAACTAATAAGCATTTTAGCGATAGTTGGTGGTTTGTTTTCTTGCCCTGCCGTGGCGCAAAAGCTCTCTTACGACGTCAGCGGAGGGGTCGGAACTTATAACGGCAACACCTACACGGAAATTGATGTGGGTTTGAATTGGTACCTCACCAACTATCTGAATTGGCGCAACTCCCTGTTCACCCAGTTTGGCAGCAGCATCGACAATGTTTATGGCTTGGACACAGCCGCCATCTTTGGAACAAGCTTTTACAATGACGCCGGGAAACTGGGCATCGAAGGTTTCATCGGCCCCGGCTTGCGTTTTGCCAATGAGGACGCCAGCGGTTACTTCGGCAAAGGCGGTTTGATTTTTGCCATTGGGGGCCTACGAATTGGTGGCGGCGCTCAAGTCACGAAGTACTATGACACCCGCCGAGACAAATTTGGATTCAAGATGCCCGAAGAAGAAGTTCAATACTTTATCATCATCTCTGGCGGTGGCAGCTTATAAGGAGTCAATGAATGCAAGAAGGTCGAGACATCATCGCTGAAAGTCCCGCCTTCTTGTCTGCTTTGACACTGGCCCGTCGCGTGGCCGACAGCTGTTCGAATATCCTTATCACAGGCGAAAGCGGCACCGGCAAAGAAGTCATCGCAAAACATATTCATGAACTCAGCACCCGCCGTGCCCGCAACTTCGTCGCCATTAACTGCGCATCCATACCTGATCACCTTCTGGAGTCAGAACTGTTTGGTTATGCCCGTGGAGCATTCACCGGAGCGATTGCCACCAAGACCGGGCTTTTTGAAGAAGCTGAAGGCGGCACGCTGTTTCTGGACGAAATTGCTGATATGGATTTTGGTCTGCAAGCGAAGCTGCTGCGAGTTCTGCAGGAACGAAAAATAAAACGCCTTGGCGAAAACGCACTTCGCCCGATCAATATCCGGGTGATTGCCGCCACCCACCAAAATCTGCAGCGGGCTGTTCAAATGAAAAAGTTCCGTGAGGATCTCTTCTTTCGACTGAATGTTATCTCGATCAATATTCCGTCCTTGCGCGAACGCGGTGAAGATATCCCTCCCCTGGCGCATCACTTTGTGAAAAAGTTCTCCACGGTAAATGCCAAAAAAATTCTGGGACTCACTCCTGCTGCCATTCAGTATCTTGTTTCACAAAAATGGCCCGGGAACGTTCGCGAATTGGAAAATCGCATCGAGCGCGCCGTTGTCCTTGCAGCAAACTCCCATATCGAAGTTGAAGATCTTCACCCGGAAGCCAATGAAATCCAGAACCAAAAGAAAAACACGCTGAAGTTTCTGCGGGAACAATTGCGCGAAGATATTTGCCGTGTTCTGTCCATCGAGGAAATGAACGATCTTTATATCGAATATGTTCTGGCATTAAACAAAGGTGCCAAGGAAAAAACCGCGCGCGATCTGGGAATAGACAGAAAAACCCTTTACAGAAAACTTGGCAAAAGACACTCGTCTTTGTGATAGTTGGCATCTGATTTGCTTGTCTCTATTTCAGTAACACCCACTGAGGAGGTTTGCATGTTACGGGCTGCAATCGCATTTTTTATCTTAGCCATCGTAGCATTTGTTCTTGGAGCAAATGGTATTGCAGGAATGTCCATGGAGATCGGCCGAATCCTGCTGATCGTGTTCCTGGTCTTGGCAGTTATCAGTTTCTTCGTGAACATGATTGGCAAGAAGGGTCCTAGGTAGAACTTCTGCGGTTAAAAATGCCCCGACACCAGGGAAAGTCTCCCCGGGGCAATTTACCTCGTGAAACGCGTTTACTGGTGCATTTTGGCAAATAAAAAAGGGCTTCCATTCTGGAAACCCTTTTTAAAAACTTTTTCAGACGAACTATCTTCTGCCTGAAGAAGAATTTCTTTCATCTCTGCCTTGAGAAGGTCTTTGTGAATCTTTGGAATTGGAATCACGACGGCTGGAGTTTGAAGACTCTCTGCGCATGTCTTCAGCTCTGTTGCCAGATTTGTCAGTAGATGATGAGTTTGGTCTGTTTTTGTCGATACCCATTTGTGGTTCTCTCCTGTTAGATAAGCAGGCATCATTGCCTGCCTATCCAGGAGTAAGCGAAACCCATGCCAAGTTTTACATTGTCAATTGGTTGCCATTCGCTTTGACTTCAACTGTGTCACCCGCCTTAACGCCACCACTGATGATTTTTTTAGACAGTGGATTAAGCAGTTCGTTCTGGATAACACGCTTCAAAGGACGCGCTCCATAAATTGGATCGTATCCTTTACGAGCCAACAATTCGACGGCGTCTTTGCTGAATGAAATTCCAATCTTCTTGCTTTTCAAACGCTGCGCAACCAGATCCAACTGAACCTGCACGATTCCGGCAATTTGATTCTCACCAAGTGAGCGATAAATCACAACTTCATCAATACGGTTCAAAAACTCAGGACGGAAATGCTCACGAAGAGCCTCGGTCACCGCTTTTTGTCTGTCAGCCTCTGACATCTTCGGATCCAGAATTGAATGAGACCCAACATTGGAGGTCATGATCAGCACCGTGTTTTTAAAATCCACAGTTCTGCCCTGACCATCGGTCAATCGACCATCATCCAACACCTGCAACAGAATATTGAAAACATCCGGATGCGCCTTCTCGACCTCATCCAAAAGCACCACGCTGTACGGTCTGCGACGAACAGCTTCGGTCAATTGACCGCCCTCTTCGTAGCCGACATATCCCGGAGGCGCACCGACTAGTCGGGATACCGCATGCTTCTCCATGTATTCACTCATATCGATGCGAACCACGGCCTGCTCGTCGTCAAATAGAAACTCTGCAAGTGCTTTTACCGTTTCGGTCTTTCCCACACCCGTCGGCCCCAGGAACATGAAAGTTCCAATTGGCCTGTTTGGGTCCGAGATCTCGGCACGAGCGCGACGAATGGCATCGGAAACCACGGTCAATGCATGATCCTGACCCACAACGCGTTTTTTAAGCTGATCTTCCATGTGCAAAAGCTTTTGAGTTTCGCTTTCAAGCATTTTGCTGACTGGCACGCCAGTCCACTTCGCAACCACTTCGGCAACATCCTCTGGAGTGACCTCTTCCTTAAGCATGCGGCCTTCACTTCCGCCCTGCTCTTTACTGCGCTCTTCCATCGCTTTGATTTTCTTCTCAGTCTCAGGAAGTTTGCCATATTTCAGCTCTGCAGCTTTACCCAGATCGCCTTCACGTTCAGCCTTGGCGATTGCCACCTTGATATCCTCGATATCGGCCTTCAATTTTTTGATCTGATTGATGCCGCCTTTTTCAAATTCCCATTGTTCACGCAACAATTGGTTCTTTGCACTGAGCTCTGCGATCTCTTTGTCGATCACGACAATGCGATCTTTCGCTTCCTGCTCCTTTTCCTTTTTCAAGGCTTCCTTTTCGATACGCAGCTGCATCAGCTCACGTTCAATTTTGTCCACCTCTTCAGGAACAGAACGGGTCTCAATACCCAATTTACTTGCGGCTTCATCGATCAAATCGATGGCCTTGTCCGGCAGAAAACGATTGGTGATATAGCGGCGTGACAGCTTGACTGCCGAAACCAGCGCAGAATCAGTGATACGAATTCCATGATGGACTTCGTATTTTTCCTTTAAGCCACGCAGAATCGTGATGGCGTCCTCTTCGCTGGGCTCTTCAACCATGACTGTCTGGAAACGACGTTCCAACGCCGCATCCTTTTCGATGTATTTGCGATACTCGTCCAGAGTCGTTGCCCCAATACAGCGAAGCTCCCCACGCGCCAGAGCCGGTTTTAACAACTGACCCGCATCCATGGCGCCATCGGTTTTACCTGCGCCAACCAAGGTGTGAAGTTCATCGATAAACAGGATAATCTGTCCATCGCTGGAAGTGACTTCCTTGATCACAGCTTTCAGGCGGTCTTCAAATTCCCCACGGTATTTGGCACCGGCAATCAACGCGCCCATATCCAGAGACATCAACTTCTTGCCAATCAAATTATCAGGAACGTCGTGTTTCAAAATTCGCAATGCCAGACCTTCGGCAATGGCGGTTTTACCCACACCCGGCTCACCGATAAGCACTGGATTGTTTTTCGTACGGCGGGACAGAACCTGCACCACACGACGAATTTCCTCGTCACGACCGACGACAGGATCCAGTTTGCCTTCCGCAGCCAACGCCGTCAGATCACGAGCGTACTTGGCTAATACCTCGTACTTGTTCTCGGGATCATCATCCGTCACTTTTTGGCTGCCACGCATTTCCTTCAATGCGGCCTTTGCTTTATCCTGATTCAAATTGAACTTTTTAAAAAACGCGGACATTTCCGCATCACCGCCTTTTAGCATCGCCAAAAAGAAGTGCTCTGTGGAGATGTAGGCATCCCCCCACTCGTCAGCTTCGACCTCCGCTCCGCGGAATATTTTTTCCAGACGGGGACTTGCAAACTGCTTTTGTCCACCACCACTTACAGTAGGAAAACGATCGATTTTTTTACGCAACTCACCCAGGAAGTCCACCTGAGCGACATTCAACTTATCCAAAAGACGAGGGATGATCCCTTCACTTTGCTGAACCAGTTCCAGCAAAAGGTGCTCGGGCTCAACAGAGGGGTTTGACTTGCGTTCAGCCAGCTTTGCAGCGGCCTGCATGGCCTCTTGGCTTTTTCGCGTCATTTTTTCAATATCGTTGCTCATAGCTCCTCCATCTGAAATAAGAATGAGGTCTATTTTGCCAATGTCAACTCCAAGGACTTTATAAAATGCCAGGTATTGTTAATCCTAAAGGTATAGTGAACCCTAAAGGAAAAGGTAAATCCCAGCCTCGCATCCGTCCCTCCATTCATAAGGACCGGGTCAATCCAACGGACTTTCTGAAATACGACACACGCTTTTCCTGCGAGGATTGCACGCACTTTGCGAGCGAAACTGTAAAATGCACCTTGGGATATGATACAAAACATCACTTAAAAGCCACACAAACACACCAGTATGAACTCTCTGGCAACATGGCTTTCTGCCGCTTTATCGAGATCGACTAACAATAACAACCAACGTCCCATTCGAAAAATTGACTCTCTCAAAGTCGTGGGGAACGCCGTTTTTCCCTATGAAGGTATTGTATCTTAGTGATTCAGGACAAATCTTAGTCCTGAAATCCAGATCCGGCCTTTGACCAGTATTGTTTAAAAAATACAAAACCCGCCTCTCGTCCTGTCAAGACTCGCATTCAGATCCCGATCTTAATCACATCAAAGATTCACTCAGAAGGAGTCAAGAGAGATGGTCACTCTCTTGCTAATACCGAAAGGAGGGCCTTCAAGGATGAAATGAAAATGAACAACAGATTGTTCAAAGCTGTGCGCTGGAACAAGAGGTTGAAAAACCGAAAACATTTAGCACAGCATGGTCCACAAGGCTAAAAGGCTAAAGCACAGACTCGGATGTCAGTGCCGGGCAAGCAGAAGTAGGTTCTGCTCTCCCAAAAAACAAATCAAGGAAGGTAATGAATATGAAAAATAAATTTTAACGGAGGATTTTAAAATGGGAATGAGAGTAACAACAAATATCGCTGCAATTAACGCTCAAAGAAACTTGGTTGGTTCACAAAGAACTATCAACGATTCAATGGCAAAATTGGCTTCTGGTAGCCGTATCAATAAAGCTGCTGACGACGCTGCAGGTTTGGCGATCTCTGAAAGCTTCAAAGCTCAGATCCGCTCTGCTGCACAAGCTCAACGTAATGCGAACGATGGTATCTCCATGGTTCAAACTGCTGAGGGTGGCTTGAATGAAATCGGTAACATCATCGTACGTCTACGTGAGCTTGGTATCCAGGCTTCTTCTGACACTATCGGTGATAAAGAGCGCGGTATGTTGAATAAAGAGGTTGTTCAACTTAAAGACGAGATGCAACGTATCGCTAACGTTACAACTTGGGGTACAACGAAATTGTTGGATGGTTCTTCACCAAGCTTCGATTTCCAAGTAGGTATCCGTAACAATGCTGAAGAAGATCGTATCTCCTTCAAAGCAAGCGAAAACGTAGCTACTTTGGACTCTTTGGGTCTAGCTGGTATCGACTTTTCTTCTAAAGACGGTGCACAATCAGCTCTATCCATGCTTGATGAAGCTCAAACTTCTGTGAATGGTACACGCGCTAACTTGGGTGCCCTTCAAAATCGTTTGACTTCAACTGTTGATAACTTGGGTGTAGCTCAAGAGAACATGTCTGCTGCTAACTCACGTATCCGTGATACTGACGTAGCTCAGGCTTCTTCTGAGATGACTCGTAACAACATCTTGTTGCAAGCTGGTACTTCAACTTTGGCTCAAGCGAACCAAACTAACCAATTGGCTTTGAAACTAATCGGTTAATTTCGGCTCAACGGACTGAACGAAGTTACTTAAAGAACTTAAACCCGGTAAGGAAACTTGCCGGGTTTTTTTATTCCAGCAATGAAATCATATACTTAGGTTGCCAAAGCGTCCTTGCCGTCCCCTCCAGCCTGATCCCCAACTCCGGTGTGTCCTGTGGAGTAAAAACTTTTGTTCGCTACTTTTATTTCCTGTTTGAAATGAGTTTCTCCTCTGAAAAACCAGACCAAATGTTGAGAATTCAATTTGAATTGCCTCACCTAATAAACCTCGTTAGTCTATGAGGGCATTCGTTTTATACATACGACTACCTCGAGGGAGCAACGCCATGGCAAAGAAAAAAGCAAAAGCAAAACCTGCTAAAAAAGTAACTAAAAAGGCTGCTAAACCAGCTAAGAAAGTAGCGAAAAAAGCTGCTAAACCGGCGAAAAAGGCTGCTAAAAAAGCTGCTAAGAAGCCAGCGAAAAAAGTAGCTAAGAAAGCTGCTAAACCAGCTAAAAAGGCCGCTCCTAAAAAGGCTGCTGCAAAAAAAGCTGCTCCTAAGAAAGCCGCTAAAAAGCCTGCAGCGAAAAAAGCTGCTCCTAAGAAAGCTGCTGCTCCTAAAGCAAAAGCCGAAAAAGTAGTAAAACCAGTTGCAGCAGTAGCACCGGTTGAAATCGCTTCTGATTTCGACGATGAAACTGAAATGGATGCTATGGTTGATATCGAAGAGGAAACTGTTTCTTCTGACGACGAGTGGAGCGACGAAGAGGAATCTTCTGAAGGTTCTGAAAGTTCCGACGATTCTTTCGAAGACATGGAAGACGAAGAATCTGAAGACGACATGCAAGAATCTTCTGATGACGACGATGAAGACGACGAAGATGAAGATGAAGACGGCGAAGGTTACTTCTAGTCATTAATTGCACATCGCAATCAAAAAAAGGGAGTCAACGACTCCCTTTTTTATTATCATCGCTGCATGTACAAACATCTTTATCGTCGATTTACAGAAGCGAATCCCACCCTGCTCCATTTTGCCAGCCACAGCCATCACTATTGGCCAGACGTGACTCGCGAAGCCCAGCTTCAATACTGGGACGATTGCGCCAAATATGTCGACGACAAATGGTCCCACATCTTTTCAGTCAAGGTTCCTCAAGCTCAGAGACTCATTTCTGAAGTTTTGAATCTGACACATTCCCAGCAAATAGTATTTGCTCCGAATACCCACGAGTTTGTTTTCCGACTAATGAGTTCCCTGGATTGGAATCAGAAAGTCCGGATTCTAACCACAGATTCTGAATTCTACTCGTTCGACCGCCAAGTCAGCCGCCTTGCAGAACTTCCTCATTTTGAAGTTGTGAAAATCCCCACTCTGCCCTTCGACACATTTCACGAACGCTTCGAACAAGCCATGGAATCCTCAGATTGGAATATGATTTTCCTAAGCCATGTATTCTTCAATTCGGGTTTGGTCTGCGATGTTGAAAGACTTGTGAAGGATGCCCCTTCCGATGTTCCTTTTGTGATCGATGGCTATCATTCGTTCATGGCGGTGCCCCTGAACCTGAAGCCCATTCAGGAGAAGGTTTTTTATGTCGCCGGATCTTATAAATATGCACAGGGTGGAGAAGGCTGTTGCTTTCTTTATGTCCCACCAAGCACCCGTCACCGTCCGATGTATACCGGTTGGTTTGCAGAGCTCTCGAAACTGTCAGCGATCGGCAACGAAGTCGGCTATCCGACCGATGCTTATCAGTATGCCGGCAGCACCATGGATTTTTCCGGAATGTATCGATTGATCGCCACTCTTGAAACTTTCAAGGATCAGGGGTTGGACATCACCAGAATTCATACTTTGATTCAGAACAATCAACAGCTGTTTCTTGAGGAACTTGCAAAAGTAAACCATCCCCTGGTGAACCGTCAGAACCTCATCCAGGATAACTTGAAAAATCACGGTCACTTTTTAACTTTCAATCTGCCGTCGACTGATGCGACTTCACAGCTGGTCAAAGAAATGAAAACCCGGGGTCTTATGACGGACTCCCGGGGCTCACGTTTACGATTTGGTTTTGGATTGTATCACGACACAACCGACATCAAGGCCGCGGTCGCTAAAATCTGATTACTCAACTTCTGGAAGGTCAGAGTAAACTGTGCCGGAAGCTGGTTGAGCTTCGTACGTTGGCTGAGACTCTTGGGAAGGCTGTTGTGCTCTTGGAGCAGTGTAAGTGGAATGTCTGCTGCCACCGTAGTTATTAACCAAGTCGTCAATAGATTCCTGAACAATCACTTCGTCTGACTTGCGGGAGAACTCAGCACCATTCGTCACCATATTCTGTGGACGGTAGAATTGATTTGGGCAAGAGCGAACCGCTTCCTCAGCAGTTCTACCCTGTTGTTGAACCTGGTTAAATGCACAATTCAGGAATTGAGAATCTGTACCTGCAGAGCAAACCTCAGCAGCTGTGATGCCTTTTTGTTTTGGCGCCAACTGACTGGTACCCAATGGAAGACCGATAATGGTCATATTTGCCATACAAGCCGCATACCCAAGACCGTCCTCACGAAGACCGGAAAAGCAAGAGCGCTGAACCTGGGCAATATCGGTAAAACCGATACGGGCAAGCTCATTCACACACGCTGAATATTGTTGGGAGTTTTGCGACATGCTTGCAACACTGATGGAAGCACTCAAAGTGACTACAGCTGTTGCGATAAAAACTTTAAATGATTTCATAATTCCGCCTCGTTACGCCCATCAAGGGCTAAAAGTTAGTTTTTCAACACCAACTTACAAAGCAGGATCCAGACCAACCCCAGATTGAAATAAACACACACCCAGCTGTAAACGTCTTATACAGAGACAATCCCCGCCGCCCTGAAAAGTACTTCCCCGCCCATCCAAATAAAAAAGGCCCAGTGAGGGAAGAGAGAGGAACCCCACTGAGCCATAGAACGTTATTTAAATTTGGGCCGTAGACCTATTTAGCTGGCTTCGTGTGAACTGCGAATTTTTCGAACTCGCCGTACTCATGAAGTTTGTTATAAAGAGTCTTGATCGTGATACCCAAGTTGTTTGCCGCTTGAGTTTTGTTACCACCGAAGTGCTGAAGAGCCTTCAAGATGTAACGCTTCTCAAGATCATGCAAAGTCATGTTTGGATCATACTCGATCACGTCTTTTTGAGTCTCAGGGTTTCTGATGTTCTCTGGAAGATCGTTCAACATGATCATGTGACCGTCAGACAGGATCTGAAGGCGCTCACATACGTTTTGAAGTTCACGGATATTTCCTGGCCACTCGTATTTCATCAAAACTTTCATCGCGTCTTCAGAAACTGAACGACCACGATTCAAGTATGCATGCTGAGAGTTATTCAGGAAATGGTTGATCAAAGAAGGAATATCTTCCTTACGACGACGAAGTGGCGGAGCACTTACTACGATCGTGTTGATACGATAGAAAAGGTCTTCACGGAAGTTACCGCGAACAACTTCTTGATCCAACTCACGGTTCGTCGCACAGATCAAACGGATATCAACTTTGATTGGCTCTTTACCGCCTACGCGGAACATTTCGCCTTCTTGGATGAAGCGCAAAAGTTTAGCCTGGATAGCTGGATCCAATTCACCGATTTCGTCCAGGAACAATGTCCCGCCGTTAGCAGCTTCAGCCAAACCGATTTTGCGGTTGTAAGCGCCAGTGAATGAACCTTTTTCGTGACCGAACAACTCAGACTCTAGCAATGTTTCGCGAAGAGCACCGCAGTTGATAGCGATAAATGGTTTGTTTTTACGGTTTGAACGTTCATGGATGGAGCGAGCGATCAACTCTTTACCTGTACCTGACTCACCAAGTACCAGGATGTTCGCGCCAGATGGAGCTACGCGATCGATCATTTTCATCAGGTTGCCCATAACTTCAGAAGTGTAGACGATAGTCTTGTTTTCCATCACTTTGGAAGTTGTGTTTGTATTCCACATGATTTGGTTAGCATTCTGAGAAGAGGGCAGGATCGTAGAATTGTTATCGTTCATGGCTCCACCTTTCGGTAACGTTCTTCTAAAGAGTTTTGGTAGCTGTCTCACTTTGAATGACTCAGTGTGAGACGCTTCCGACGCATTGAGTTATAACCTTAGTCCTGTACCTTTTTCAATAAAAAAAATGCATGGCGTTATATTTTTTTTATCCACCATGCCCGGAGCCGATACTTCAGGGTGCTTATGAGCAAGGCTTTTCAGCTCTCTAAAAATATAGATAAGTATTTGAAATACATGGCCTTTGTTAAATCGGCCTCGCCCCTTACAATCAAGCACTACACCCTCGATTTGCAGCAGGCCTTCGAGTTGGACAAAAACTCACAATCCGAGAAAAACTCATGGTCTGAGGCCGAATTGATGGGGGCAGTCCGGGCTGCTTTCAACCGTTGGGCCTCCCTATCTCTGGCTTCCCGGAATCGAAAAGCTGCCACTTTGAAGAGTTTTTTCCACTGGGCCTACGAAGAGGAGAATCTGCTGGAGCGGAATCTCGCGATTCAAGTGATATGCCCGAAAGTACCCCGTAAGTTACCGCACTTTTTGAGTGTCGATGAGGTCTTGGCGGTCCTTCACACTTTTGATCGTGAACATCAAGTGCCCTTGAACGAAAAAGTATTGTTCTTGCTTCTTTATGGTGGAGGACTGCGGATCAGTGAAGCCTGCAACCTGCGATGGGAGTCTGTGAACATCGCGCAGAAAACTTTGCGTGTCCTGGGCAAGGGAAACAAAGAGCGTATCGTGGCAATACCTGGCATGACGGTTCAGGCACTGCAACGTTGGAAAAAAGAGTGCGGCTTTGATGACTTTGTATTTGGTGAAAAACCACTGGTACAAAGAACCGCCTACGAAATGGTCCGCAAAAGCGGGCAACGTGCCAGTCTTTTAAAGCCGCTACACCCCCATGCTTTAAGACACAGCTTTGCAACTCATCTGCTATCAAGCGGAGCGAATCTGCGCACCCTTCAGGAAATGCTTGGTCACGAAAGCCTTCAGGCGACAGAAAAATACACTCATTTGGGAATTGATCAGCTGGCTCGCACAATGGAAGCGCTTCATCCTTTGGGCAAGGGCAAATAGAACCAGCCCGGCCACCGAACAACACATACAGCCTCAAGTCCAATGCTGAATTACGCGTTGATGGTCACTCTAAGAATATTAAAATTTATCGTGAAAACGAAAAAATAAATATTCTCCCGGAGGTCCTTCTTGAAACGAAAAGATTCCGCAGCCAATTCTACTCATGAAAAATCTCAACCCACTCCAGATGTGTTACCTCGTCCCGATTTTCACTTTACCGGCAGTATTGGACGCACAGTATTTGATTCGGATGCCGCCCTGTTTCCTCAGCAGATCAAAGCCCCCCATGGAGCTCCGAATGTTGTTTTGATTCTTTTGGATGATGCTGGCTTCGGTCAATTCAGCACTTTCGGAGGAGGAGTCCCTTCGCCAACGGTTGATAAACTCGCTGCTGATGGGCTTCGATACAACATGTTTCATACGACAGCTCTGTGCAGTCCTACCCGTGCCGCCTTAATCACTGGGCGCAATCATCACTCGGCATCTTTTGCTGGAATTACCGAAACGGCCACTGGCTATGACGGGTACACGTGCATTCTTCCCAAAGAATGCGGAACCGTAGGTGAGGTTCTTAGACAAAACGGATATATGACAGCTTGGATTGGGAAAAATCATAACACCCCTACTTGGGAAACCAGCGCGGTTGGTCCTTTTGATCGTTGGGCCAATGGGCTCGGTTTTGATTATTTCTATGGTTTTAATGGTGGGGACATGGATCACTGGAATCCAGTCTTGTATGAAGACCATAAACTCGTTCCTCGCTCTGATAATCCCAACTATCATCTCACAGAGGACTTAGCAGATAAGGCAATCACCTGGGTTCGAAAAGCCAAATCTATCGCTCCAGATAAACCTTACTTTTTATATGTAGCTCCCGGCGCAACTCATGCTCCCCATCACACTCCGAAAGAGTGGCTGGAAAAATTCAAAGGAAAATTTGATATGGGATGGGATAAGTACCGCGAGGAAACCCTGGAACGACAAAAGAAATTAGGCGTTGTGCCTGCGGAAACAAAACTGACGGAAAGATCAAAAGGTCTTCCGGCCTGGGACTCGCTCAATTCAGATCAGAAAAAACTATATGCTCGCATGATGGAAATATTCGCCGCCTATGGTTCTCACTGTGATCATGAAATGGGCCGAGTGATAGATTCAGTCAAACAGCTTCCCGATGCCGACAATACACTTATTATCTATATAATCGGCGACAACGGCTCCAGCGCAGAGGGGGGATTGGGTGGTTCTGTGAATGAGAACGTGTTCTTCAATGGCCTGCCTGAAAAATGGGAGGACAATTTAAAAGTCATTGATGAGCTGGGGGGCCCGAAACACTTCAATCACTTCCCATCATCATGGGCTCATGCCATGAACACGCCGTTTCAATGGACCAAACAAGTTGCCAGTCATTTCGGTGGAACTCGAAATCCGATGGTTATTTCCTGGCCAGACAAAATTAAAGACAAAGGTGGATTGCGCAGTCAGTTTTTGCACGTGATCGACATTGTACCGACTATTTATGAATTCTGCGGAATCACCGCGCCGTCAGTTCTAAACGGTATCCAGCAAAGACCCATCGAAGGTATCAGTTTTGCGTTTACAGTGGATGATGCAAAGGCAGCTTCGAAAAGAACAACTCAATACTTTGAGCTCGCCGTTAACAGAGGACTTTATCACAATGGCTGGATGGCATCCTCGGCATCCTTTGTACCATGGGAGCCCAATCGCAACGAAAAAGATTTTGATCCAGATAAGGCAAAATGGGAGCTGTACAAAATCGATGAGGACTTTTCGCAAGCAAATGATTTAAGTGAAAAACATCCTGAGAAACTTCGCGAGCTCCAGGATTTATGGTGGGTAGAAGCTTCCAAGTATCGCGTGCTTCCACTCGACTGGCGCGGAACCGTTCGTTTCAGCGATGAATTGACCGGGCGTCCAAGTCTAACTCAAGGACGTAATAAAATGGAATATTACGAGGGAATGGTTGGCCTGCCAGACAGCTCTGCACCATCCATCCTAAATAAGTCATGGACGATCAGTGCAAATATCGAAGTGCTCGACGACAAAACAACGGGAATGATCATCACCCATGGCGGTAATGGCGGTGGGTACGGACTTTATATGCAGCAAGGGAAAGTCATATTAGTCTATAACTATCTGTCTCTGGAAAGAACTACGTTCACATCACAAACGGTCTTGCCTAAGGGCAAACACACCTTGGTTGTCGATTTTAAATATGACGGAGGCGGTTTGGGAAAAGGTGGCACCATCAAAATTGCAGCGAATGGAAAACCGTTGGCTGAAGGTCGCCTGGAAAAAACGATCCCACTAAAAATGTCGATCATTGAAGGACTTGATATCGGCATGGATATAGGATCACCCGTGGATTTTACTTACGAATTGCCATTTAAATTCACAGGGAAAATTGAAAAAGTGACTATAGAGTTAAAACCGGAGGCGGCCGCAACTCAAACCAAGAATGAGACAACAAAAACTCCCACCTCAGAAAGACCTGCGGATCGAGAGCTTTAGATAACCGCGTGAGCAATGTAATAGCGAACCATGTTTTCGACGTTGTTCAATTCCTCGTCGACGACCTGACGATATTCCAGTAAGGAGTTTGTATCCGCCAAATTTGTTCTAAGAAATGGTGCCATCCAGGGCTCTGGTTGAATCACGCCCTGCTGAAGCAGGAAGCGCAAATAGAAATGCATTTTCAAAACCAAAACATCTTTGGCGTTTTCAATTGATTTTAAAGTGTGCCCCAATAGATTGAACAAAAAATCGGAATGCTTGTCGCCCTCTTGGGATACTTTGGATACGCAATCCAAAACGTGCAACGCGAACTCCAGGTGATCATAGTCCTGACGAATTCCGGCGAAGTCATTGATCAACGAGGCTTCCTGCAGGGTATTCAGTTTGCCTTCTTCAGTGCTTTCCTTGTAAGTGAACGTCACGAAGTGAGTGGGCTCCAGAATTCCGCCACCAAAACGTTTTTTACTTTTCAATGCTCCCCGGGCAATAAAGGACCATTTCTCACCTTGCGGAGAGATCGCGTGCAAAATCAAGTCGGACTCGCCGTACTTCATTTTTCGTAAAATTATGAATTTATCCTTTTGCTGGGACATTCCCCATATCTAAACGGTCCAAGTCTGCTCTTCAAGCAGTTCTTGGTAACTTTCGCGCAATGCCTTCACAAACTGAGGATTCTGCAGGATCTGGGGGCCTGCGATCAGCATTCCGCGCAAGGTTTCATTGGTGGGCTTTGGTTCCCACCAGGACGAAAACATTTTAACTCCGGACCAGTGACACATGTTGGTGCTGTCAACTTCGCACCAACCCTCTTTATTGCTCAGTCCCAGTTTGGTGAAAGTCTTTTCCGCCAGAGCCTCGGCGCTGGTATCCTTAAAAATGACCACTGCACGATCAAACAAACGTGACTGTTCGGCAGTAAAATAAGGTTCAGCAAAGTCTTTTAAAGAAGTTTCAAAAGCGCCTATCAACGCGGCATTCACGCTGCGACCTTCCGCAGATACAACAGCCTCCTGCAGGACCTCGGCGTGATTCCATTCCATGCTTTGTACCATCATCGGTGGACAACGAAATCGTTCCCCCAACACGGCAACAGCAAGCTCCGGAGATAGAGAACACAGTCTTACTGAGTAAGGACGGATTTGTGACTTATCGTGAAAGTGATTGGCATGGGAAATTCGGAATGAGTATATACGTTTCTCATTTAGAACTTTATCCAGTTCATCGACGAAGGGATATAACTCCCCGGTGACCGGATGATCCTCGGCAAAAACCACGAAATTCGTGTCTTTTTTCAGACCATCAGCCCATGCTCTTACATCCTGCAGCTGCAAATGCGAGAGCAGATTAACTTCGTAAGTTTCTTTGTAATAATACGGCAGAAGATGATCGAATACTGAGGTTTGCCCTTTGATATAACCGATTGCTTTTTTATGAGCCATGAATTGGGCGCTGCCTTGAGTGACCTCAAACACAGCCTGGGCGATACCTTTATAGGCACGAACTCGCAAAGGATCAGGCAATCCCATTTGCGTTTTCAAAGAGTCATTTAGTTCGTCCCAAGATTCCGGTCGCACCACATCGATGTACATATAAAGAAGCTAGCATTGATTTTGCCAAATGACTTTGGGACAAAGGTCTTATTTACCCATTGGTTTACGAAAAAAAATAAACTTTTATCTTCGCCTCATCCTCGTCCTAGAGAAGCTCACGAATAACAAGGCGCTTCAATCAGGCCCTTCAACTGTCTTATAACGACACCTGAGGCGTTCAGCCACGAGCGGCATAGGGAATTATGTATCGAAAATATTGCAGCTCTGTTAGATTTTAAGGCAGAGGTACAAATGACAAAGAAAAAAATTGAATGGCCGGTTGCCCTCTTTTTGACCCTGAATCCACTGGTCACATTCATTCTATTGCCAATTTATTTCTACACTCACGGGTTCGAGTGGGGAATTGCCCTGTTTGCCTTGGTTTTTGCTGCTGCAACCAATCTAAGCATCACGGCAGGCTATCACCGTCTATTTTCACACAAAAGCTACGATGCTCACCCTATTGCCAAAGCGATCTTTCTTTTGATCGGCGCTTCTGCATTCCAAGGTTCGGCGTTGAAATGGTCTTCAGATCACCGCCGTCACCACACGCACATTGATGGCGAAAAAGATCCTTACAACATCAACGAAGGTTTCTGGTATGCCCACATGGGTTGGATGTTCTTTAAGGATTCCGTGGATCAAAAAATCCAGGCACCAGACCTTGAGAAAGACTGGATGGTACACTTCCAGCACAAGTATTACGGCTGGTTGGCTATTGCCACAGGCTTTGTTGTTCCAACTTTGATTGGTGCAGCGATGGGCTCATGGTTGGGTGGCTTGGTGATCGCAGGTGGACTAAGAATCTTCCTTACTCAGCAATCAACTTTCTTTGTGAATTCCCTATGCCATACGTTGGGTAAACAAACATACTCCAAAGAGATCTCTGCACGTGACTCCTGGTTCGTGGCGGTTCTGACTCATGGTGAGGGTTACCATAACTTCCACCATAAGTTCCAAATCGATTACCGTAACGGTATCAAGTGGTATCACTGGGATCCAACTAAATGGGTTATCAAAACCTTGAACGTTATGGGATTGGCTTACAAACTTCGCCAGATCTCCAACGTTGAAATCCTGAAAGCCCGTTTGCAGGCTGAATCTGCAGAGCTTAAAAAAGTGGGCATGGCGGATGAGCACTTGGCAGTGATGAGAGAAAAAATCATCGAGGCACAGGCGAAAATCAAAAAGCTTCGTGAAGACTACGAACAGTTCAAAGCGGATGCCGCACGCAAGCGTGAGGAACTGAAAGAGGCTTACGATCTGAAGCTTGCAGAACTTCGCCACGAAATTGAAGTTGCCCACATTGAGTTCCAAATGGGCATGAAAATGTGGAAACTCCACTTACAAAAAGTCTAAAAAGAATCTCAAAGCCCGCATCCAGCGGGCTTTTTTTTATTCCCTCATACAAATCAATAATAGATTTACGTCCAGAGTTTGCAGTCCAACAACGGGACTAATTGGTTTTCCGTTTATTCCTCCAAGATAATTGAATTTATCAATGTCT
This sequence comes from Bdellovibrio sp. HCB288, assembly GCF_047305935.1. GTDB lineage: Bacteria > Bdellovibrionota > Bdellovibrionia > Bdellovibrionales > Bdellovibrionaceae > Bdellovibrio. The sequence goes on along the minus strand of NZ_CP178619.1, from coordinate 2,024,854 downwards.
TACCGAGAGGAACATTCATGGGCGAGTCGGCATTACAACAAGAGAACTTCAGCGTCGATAAGAACGCACAGCTGCGATCCATCAGACAGGACCGCAGCCTTCTGACACCACAATCCTTTTTCCTAAACTTTGACAAATTCAGAGCTCCCCTTCACGACGTAAGCATCTTTGGCTGCTCCATTGTCGTGACACCCGAAGAACTTCCCATGGTTCAAGAGCTCATCAAAGCGAACCTCTCCACCTCCGGAGCCGTTCACTTCAAGGACTCTCACCTGCAATCCCTGCAGGTTCGCTGGACCCAGTCAGAGCGCCTGGCTGACTCAAAAAATGGCGAGATCATTATCGGCCTGGACATCATGAATGAACCTTTGAACGTCGAGCTGATCAAAGCTCACGAAGCTGCCCATCAGGCCATGGAAGAGCAAAACAATTACTCCCATGCGGTGGCCCAGCTCCCCGTGGAGTTCAAAGTTTTCATCTATGAGCTGCGTGATTTTTTGGCCAACTTAAAGCCTCGCATCGACCGTATTGAGGAAAGCAAACCCCTTCACGACTTCCACAAGGAAATGGAGTTCCGTAAAGCCGTGGCTGAGGCCTTTGCCAAGTACATGAACTCAGCACTGAGTCCCAGCTACCCGCTTATTCCCGGTCTTTTGAAAGGCATGAGCAAGTTCCAGCTGAAATGGGCCATGAACTTTGCCCGGGAGCAAATGGGACCGCTACTGTGGGGCGCTCCGTTCGCTCATCGCGCCTACCACAAGCCACGGGGCTATGCCGGCGACTACGAAATGATGAATCAGCTTTACCGCGATGAGGTCGTAGGCAAAACGTTGTACGATCAATGCATTCACAAGTACTTCGTGGAAGACGCATCCGGAACCGCTGTCCGTAACCGCAGTCAGTATCTGGCAAAAAAGATTCGTGAGCTTTTCCAGGACACGCCTGCCGAACAGAATTTAAAAATCATGTCCATCGCCAGCGGTCCCGCAAAAGAACAGCAGATCTTCCTGCAAGACTGTCCTGAATTCCTGGACCGCCATGCAGAGTTCACGTGTGTTGATCAGGATGAGGAATCCCTGAAGCATGCTCACCGCCAACTTAACACCATTGATCGCAAAGTTCAGTCGGGTTTCGGCTTCAAGTTTTCCAATCTGGCAATCAAGAATATCATATCCCAGGGGTTCCCACAGAAAGACTATGATCTGATTTACACTGCAGGCTTGTTTGACTACTTTACAGAACCTATTGCGCGCCGAACTGCTGAGCGCATGCTGGATGCGGTAAAGCCCAACGGGAAAATCATCATCGGAAACTTCTGCGCGGAAAACTACAAATACGGCCCCTTCCTGGAACTGTTTCTTGATTGGCATTTGATTTACCGTACAGAGACTGATTTGCTTCGCGTCTTCGATGGCCTTGGTTCGAAAATGTGGGTTGAAAAAGAGCCTCTGGGCGTGAATCTTTTCATCGTTATTCAAAAGTAAATTTCATTCGCACTCTTAACGTTAAGTGTTCTGATTCTGTCAGGGACAGGACACTTTACGTCACCAACTCTGCCTGTCTCAGTTTGAGACAGCGAATTCGACTCTAAGATACCGAAATCACATATGACTTATTGGCAATGATCTTGCTCCTCCAAAAAGGTGAGGAGAATCATGCCTATGAAATGGACTAACACTATATTGAAATTCAGCTTGATTGCCACATGTGGAGTCACTGTAATGACGTCCTCCAATAGAGGTGCTTTTGAACTTATAGACATGGCGTCCTCTAAGTATGTTGAAAAAATATATCCTCTCCAAACTGTGGAAAAGAGCGCCCCAAAAGCAAAGAAAACTGCACCCAAATCCACTCCTTCGACTCCGGTAGCGAAAAAAGCCAAGGCTTCAAAAGCAGCCGAAGAATCTCTCTCAAAAGCCGCAGTTCAAAAAGTTGACAGAATGAATAAAGTGAATGATCTGCTTGCATTCAGCAGAGGCGACACCGCAGATGCAATTTCTTGTAAAAACTGTTCAAAGGCGAGTGACTTTGCAGAGATGCGCTTTAATCAATGCTCCCCAAAAAACAACTATATGGAAGAAGCCCTTGAAAGAAAGAAAACAAGCGCCTCTTACCTGGGAGCCCTGATCAGAACTCCAATTAATAAGAAACCCATCATCCGTCCGGTTTGCATCGAAACGGCCATGTATCTGCAAAGTGCAGCTTCGGGTCCGGTGGTGGACTATAAAACCTGCTCTGGTGGCAAATCCAAGAACGCCCCGGCCCGTCCTTGCGTGAGTGAAAACTACTTTACTTTGGTTAACAACAGCTTTGAAGTCGTCTCTCAATGTATGAAAAACTATATTGGTGAAGGCGAATCCGTAGCGGCTCAAAAACAAAATATCCGTACAGTGTTTGGTATGATCACGGTTGAGTCCGGCTTTCACGTTAATATCATGTCCAAAACTGGAGCCGGTGGTATCGGTCAATTTACTCAGCCGGCAATCAGTGCCGTTAATAAAATGATCTCAGAAACAGAAGAGTATCTAAAGTCTCATCCGGACGCTCGCTGCCACAGACTTGCCAATGAGTTCCTGGCTGAAGATAAACGCATGGGTGCAAAAAACTCCTGCGATCGTATCTCCATCACGGAAGGAAATCCTGTAACCAACATGATCTACACTTATGCGGCTCTTAAAGAAGCCACTGACTACTTCGACAATAACGTTTTCAACGACTCCAAAATGAAAGGCAAGTTTGCACTTTCAGCGGATGAACTTGCGAAGATCAAACGTGCGACTATGGTTTGGTCCCACAACACGGGTTACGCAGGATTGAAAACGCCGTTAACCAAGCTGCTTACGACCAAGTATGCGAAAAAGAAAGTCACAAATGCTGACACATTTTTGGCGGAACTTCGGGAATACGCACGTTCCTACCCTAATAAAGGAAATGCAGGTTCCAGCGCGCGAATCAAAGAAACTGCCAACTACTATGCAAAAATCCAAACCAAGCTTGACCTGGTTGAGGATGGTGCAGCGGGGGGCTCATGCTTAAACTAATCTCTTCATTTTTATCCGTCATTTTACTTGCGCCATCATTGTCCTGGGCATTGAGCGATTCCTACAGCAAGAATCTGATTGAAAAGTCTGTGGCTTCCATTGAGGCCTCCACGGATAAAGGCCAACAGATGAATTTGGCCCGGGAGTTCAAACAGCTGGTGATTCAAAGAGCGGATCAGATTGGCGAGGCGTCACTGACCAATAAATCTTATGATGCAGAGTCATCTGAGCTGGTGGATTTGATCGTGGCATTGGATCGCGCCACTATTAAGAAATCCACAAAAGCCGAATGCGCCAAGGCTTTGAATGGACTTCTGACTGATGCCGGAATTGATAATGTCGAAGAAACAGCAACACAATCCTGGAATCAGCTGCAATTTTCACTGCCCGGCAAAGTTTCAGAATTTGAATTTACGGCTTTCCGAATTTTGAAAGCTATCTGCGAGTAATTAGTCCAACGAGAACTCTTTCATCACCTGGGCCGCAATCGGATTTTCAATTTTTCGATTCGCGGCCATCAACCAGATTTCCTCATAAACACCTTTCAGGGTTCCAAGTACAATCAGCTTTCCATCCTTCGTCAGTTTTTTGGCAACAGCATCTGCCACGGGAATCAACCCAACCCCTTCTGCCCCTAACAAGGTCTGCAGACTCGTGTCCTGAATTTCCGCCACCTGATCCACCTTGATTCGATTCACCTTGAAATAGTGATCGATCTCCCGGCGCAATCGACTGTGTACAGTTGGAACCACGAAGGGCTGCCCCTCAAGGCTTTGTGGAAAGTTTTTCTTAAGATGTTTGAATTTCTCTGATGCGCAAACGACAACGGGAAGCTTCGCGATGGATTTCGAGTACACTGATTGAAAATCCACACTGGGAATATAGTTCGACAACAATAGATCGACATGATGATTCTCAAGCTCCCGCAAAAGCTGATCACCAGCGCCTTCGACAACCGATACATTGCAGTTTCCGGCTTTATAGGCTTGCATGATCACTTTGTGGGTGATGTCCTTTGGCACACTGTCCAGCGCGCCGATCTGAACGTGCACACGGTTATTTTGCAACCGATCCTGAAGGACCTCCACCATTTCCGCACCCAGATTGAAAACCTGCTGCGCGTACTCAAAAGCAATCCGGCCGGCCTCTGTCATATGCAATCTTTGTTTAGATCTTTCAAAAAGGCGCTTCCCTAATGACTCTTCCAGCTGCTTCAATTGAGTACTAAGTGTGGGCTGACCGACGTTGAGCTTCTCTGCAGCCTTGGCAATGCTGCCTTCCTGAGCAATCGTATAAAAATACAGCAGGTGGTGGTAGTTAAGCCATTGTGAACTTTGAGTTTTAAGATCGGCCGCCAAAGTGACTCCTTCGTTAAAAACGAATAACTTGTTATAGTTTATCTATTTTTAAGAAGGTAGTATATCGTGTACATTGACAGGATTAGTTAAGGAGAGATTTTACTTTGGATCAGACTTTATTATTTCCGTTTGCAGATTATTGGTGGTTTTACCTAGGATTCCTCGTTTTCGTTATCGGTATGTTGGCCTTGGACTTGGGAGTTTTCCATAAGCACTCCCATGCAGTTGGCTTTAAAGAAGCCACAGCGTGGTCCATTGCCTGGATCTCGTTGGCATTGGTATTTAATGGAATTCTGTATGCCTACACGTTATTCAAGTTTGGCGACCAAGCGATAGCCAATCAAGTCGGATTGGAATTCCTGACCGGCTATGTGATTGAAAAGGCCCTGTCGGTCGATAACATCTTTGTGTTTGTGGTTGTGTTCGGATTCTTTGGAATTCCAGCCAAGTACCAGCACCGTGTCTTGTTCTTTGGTATCATCGGAGCCTTGATCTTCCGTGCGATCTTCATCGCTTTGGGTTCAATACTGATGCAATACCAAGCTGTGGTTCTGATTTTTGGGGTCTTCTTGATTATTACTGGTATCAAGATGATGTTCCAAAGCGAAGGCTCAGTGGATCCATCAAATAACTGGTTGCTTAAGTTCATGCGCAAGCACATTCGCATCACAGATCGCATGCATGAAGATCACTTCTTCGTTACTCAGAACGGCCTTAAATACGCGACGCCGTTGTTTGTGGCATTGATCTTCCTTGAGTTTACGGATGTTATTTTCGCCGTGGACAGCGTCCCTGCGATTTTTGCCGTAACTAAAGAACCTTTAATCGTGTTCACTTCCAATATCTTTGCGATCCTGGGATTGCGTTCGCTGTACTTCCTGTTGGCTGGAGTCGTCGACAAGTTCCACTTGTTGAAATATGGCCTGGCATTCACGTTGATTTTCGTGGGCTTGAAAATGACTTGGTTGAACAAGTTGTTTGGCGGTCACTTCCCAATCGGTATTTCTTTGGCAATTATCGCTCTTTTCATCGGTGGATCGGTGGCTTTGTCACTTCTATTCCCACAGAAAAAAGAGAACGATTCGACCAAATCCTAAAGGGTCATTGGTTGCCCGCCACGCGATTCGTAAGTCGTGATGGTGGGCGGAATGACCGCATATTTTGGCAGAAGCCCGAAGAATTCTTTCGTGTAGGGCTTTTCCAAATGAGAGTTCAAATCCTCCCAGCTCTTCCAGGTCTCAATAAACATGAACACACCTGGCTCCAACGGATCTTCATAAAAATCGTAACTTAAACATCCTTTGTCAGCACGGGCGGGATTGACCATTATTGCTGCTAAACCAACGAACTCGGCCTCCCGGTCCGCCTTCACTTGGATTTTGGAAGTCATCACAATCATAAATTTCCTCCCCGTTTTGTTAGTTTATCAGTGTTGGCAAGAATTCGTCTTGGTGAACCGGGATTTTCTGCTAAAATGAATTTATGAATAAACGCCTGTTCTTTGCCTTGAACGCGACGGATCCTCTCTCGACAACCTTCTTGCCGACTTACAAAAAATTGCGAATCAATGCGGATCAAAAGGAAATGGTCATCAAGTGGGTCCCCTTGGACAACTTCCACGTCACCATCAGCTTCCTTGGTGATTGTCCTGAAGAGAATATCCCAGCCTTAGGTCTGGCTCTGCAGGAAGCTTGCGCACAGACGCAACCATTTCAATTGAAGATCGAAGACATGGGGGCCTTTTCAAATGAACACGATGCCCGAACTTTATGGTTGGGTGTTCAGAACAAAAAATGCCTGGGTGAGTTCAAGGATCTGTTGGATGGAATATTGAAAGAACGCGGTCTTCTGACTTTTATTGATCAGCGCGAGTTCAAACCGCATTTGACGATCGGTCGCCTGCGCAATCCCCGCAGTGTCAAAGACATGCTTTCACCATTCAAACGCAAAAGCTTCGGCAAACTGCAGGTGAATGAAATCGTACTTTACGAATCTAAATTGGCTGGAGCCTTCCCGGTTTACACTCCGGTGTTCCGGGCCGAACTGACAGGGAAACCTGCAGAGGAAGAATTAAATTCCCCGGCCGTATAGGTTAACGATCGAGCGGCCATGTGCAAACACCATATACAAGCGGCCGGAATACATTTTCTTTTCACGTGGCCAGAAGAACGTGCGAACCGTGCACTTCTGTCCCACTGGAAGAGAATCCGGGCAGTTCGTGGAAGCATTAAACCAAGAGCCGGCAATTAAAAGCTTTTTTAGCTCCAATGGTTCATCCCCGGCTGAAGTTACCGTAAAATCGACATACTTGCGGGAATTCACAAACGTCGCTCCGAAGTCGAAGCGATAATATTGATCCTGCCCCATCAAAGACAATGGCTGCATCATTTCAATTTCAGCCTGCGGCTGGGCAAATGAACAAAGAGGAAGAAAGCCTACTAGTAATGCGACAAAAATGTTTTTCACTGAAACCCCCTATCCCAAGCGTACCGCTTGGGACGAGAATCGAGAATAGAAAATCGAGGGGAATCAGGAGAATTATTTAACTGGCAGAATTTTTTCCAAGGGGCGGCCGATGGTGGCTTTGCTGTTGGTAACCAGAATTGGGCGTTCCATTAGTTTTGGTTTTTCCGCCAGGTTTGCAATGACTTCTTCTGCGTTGCTTACATCGAAGGGTGCTTCTATGAACAGGGACTCTTTGGTGCGAACCAAACTCGACACCGGAGTATCGAGTTTTCCGATCAGTTCGCGAAGTTCTGCTTCATTTAAGGGATTCTCCAGATACTTCCGAACCTCGAGGCCACTCTCGGAACGAAGAGCCTCAACGGCCTCGCGGCTTTTGCTGCAGCTGGGATTGTGAAGCAGAACCCTGGACATGCTTAGCGAGCCAACTCTGCTTCGATGGCTTTAATTACCGTCGGATCTTCAGGAGTCATGTCGGGAGCAAAACGCGCAACCACGTTGCCGTTTTTACCAATCAAAAACTTTTCAAAGTTCCACATGATTTCAGACGGCCCACCGGAAAGAAGACCGTGCTCTTCCAGAACGCCTTTTAGTTTTCCATCCGGAACCTGCTGCGCTGTTGGCTGCAAAGAAGTCAGCTGTTTGTAAAGCGGATGCTGCCCTTCGCCCTTCACCACCATTTTTGCAAAGACCGGGAACTTAACGCCAAATTGAGTGCGGCAGAATTCCTGAATTTGTTCATTTGTGCCAGGCTCCTGCGCGCCGAATTCATTCGCCGGGAAACCCAACACATGAAAACCTTTGGATTCATATTTTTGGTGAACCTTTTCAAGTCCCTCGTACTGCGGGGTCAATCCGCATTCTGAAGCCACATTAACTACCAATAGAACCTTGCCGCTGTAATCAGCCAAAGTTGCTTTCTTGCCGTCTGCTTTGTTGAATTCGATTTGATTGAGTGTGCTCATGGGATTCCTTTCGCTCGGCATTTAGACCGACCACTGTATGAATGTTCTAAGCATACTAGATGGAGTGCTGCCATCAAACAGTAATTGTTGAAGTAAAACCAAAGCGCCCCTAATATCTAAGAGCAGGGCTCACAATGCGGGATCCCATTTGGAGAATTTATGAAGTTTGTTAAAGTCACACGCGGTTACGAAGTTATACATCTGAATGTGGACCACATTCACTTCATGTCTGAAGCAGAGAAAAATACCGATGAAGGCAGAGCTTGGGTGACGACTATCCGTTTCAGCCTTGAGCCCCACGATAAAATCGAAGTCAAAGAACGTATCGAAGATATTCTAAAACAACTGTCCTAAGTCCTTGCTAATTGATCCGTAATATCTACACCCGCTACGGGTGTGGATATTACAAATAAAAAAAGGACCGGGTTTCCCCAGTCCTTCAAACTTCCATTTTCGATTGTCGATTTTCGACAAGGGATTTTTAGATCCCTTGTTTATGTCTTTCTTCATCATCAACGTGCGTCTGGATACCACCTTTAAGATTCGGACGGTAAGCCAAGTGGTTGATGTCGTAAATGAACTGACCACCGTTCAATGCCGGAGTTTGCCACTCAGGCCCCAAACGGATCGCGTCCACTGGGCAGGCTTCTTCACAGAAACCGCAGAATACGCAACGAAGGATATCGATCTCATAAGCGATTGGGAATTTCTCGACCGCTGGATCGTTATGTTCAGCCGCAACGATTTTGATACATTCAGCAGGACAGTTCGTCGCGCACAACATACAAGCTGTGCAACGAAGAGATCCGTCTTTCTTAACTGTCAAAACGTGATTACCTTTGAAGCGCGGAGAATAATCATTCATTTGCTCCGGGTAGTTCAAAGTCATCATTTTTTTGCGGTTCAAAAGATTGCCTACCATGTGTTTCATGGTCACAGACAAGCCACCCAATACACCCGGCAAGTACCACTTGGACTTTTCGGAGTTATTTTGCATTACGCTCATAGGCTACCTCTTCTGAATACAAACTCGTTCTTTTTACGTGCTTCCAATTCAACTTGGTCAGGACGTTGATTTGTTGGCATGAATGGAGCCATCATTGGCATTGCCAGGTTTTTACCGGACAACAACAACGCCGCTTCAGTCACAGTCAAAGCTTCAGAAACCACATTCGTCACTTTTTTGATCTTTTGTTCAAGACCTGAGTGATTGATGAATGTGCCGTCTTTTTCCACGAACGTTTTCATCGGAATGATCCAAACGTTTCCTGTCAAAGCCGTCAAAGCCTCGTTCTTACCTGCTTGCATCCAGATCAAGTTCTGAGCTTTGGAAAGCTCTTTCAACTTCTCATTGTACTCTGGGAATACCGCTTGGTTTTCCGGACCGGCAACAACCACAGTTTTGATGGAACCGTTAGCAAGACCTGCAGACAAGTCAGTCCAAGTTGCAGTGATGCCGTATTTTTCCATAACTTTCAGCAGGCCTTTGGTGTTTGGATTTTTATCTCCGCGAGATAGCAATCCGTCAAAGCTGTCGAAAGTTTCTTTGTTGTTGATCCAGAAGAATACTTTTTTAGTTTTGAATTCTTCAACGAACGTCTTGATGATCGCTTCGTACTCTTCAACAGTGTACTGGGCAGTCAACACCAGCGCCAAAGCATCGCCTGAAGTACTTTTCAATACTTCGCTTGCGCTCTTGGCTGCCGCACCTGGAGCCATTTCAGTTCCGCGAGCAATACCTTTCAAAAGGCGTGCTTCACGATTAACGAACTTATAGGCATTACGACCGCTGTCGCACATCCAGTGACCGTTTACTTGTTCATTGTAAACTGGTTTGATACGGAAAAGACCTTCCTTGTTGTAGTACACCTTGATGTTACAACCTGTGGAGCAACCGTTACAAACGCTGTCGCCATCTTTTAGATACCAAACGCGCTGACGGAAACGGAAGTCTTTGGAAGTCAATGCACCCACTGGGCAGATATCAACTGTATTCAAAGAGTACTTGTTGTCCAAAGGCATGCCATCGTGAGTACCGATTTCAGTTCGGTCACCACGGTTGAACAGACCCAATTCGTTTGTTTTGGAAACTTCCTCCGTGAAACGCACGCAGCGAGAGCACAGGATACAACGTTCAGAATCCAGAACCACTGTCGGTCCCAAATCCACAACTTTGTGCTTTTTAACTTTTGCTTCGGCCATTTCAGGATCGTACTTACCGTACTCCATGTACTGGTCTTGCAATCCGCACTCACCAGCCTGGTCACAAATAGGACAATCCAAAGGATGGTTGATCAAGTGGAAGTCCAGACCCCACTTAACAGTGTCTTTTACTTTTTCAGACGTGTTATTGATCTTCATTCCTTCAGTAACCATGGTGTTACAAGCGATCTGTACACGTGGATTTCCTTCGATCTCCACAACACACAGACGACAAACACCAGCTACGCTCAATCCCGGATGCCAGCAATAGTGAGCGATACGATCGCCCGACACTTGCATCGCTTCGATGATCGACGTGCCTTCTTTTACTTCGACTTCTTTGCCATTAATGGTGCATTTCGGCATATGTCGTTCCTTTTACTTTCGAGCGTCCTTCACGGACATAGAATTCAAATTCATCTCTAAATTTAGTTACAAAGCTTAGAACCGGTAAAGCAGCAGCGTCTGAAAGAGCGCAGATTGTTTTACCTTTCATGTTGTCAGCGACTTTGATCAACAGGTCGATATCCTGAAGACGGCCACGGCCCTCAAGGATCGAGTGAAGGATCTTATCCAACCAACCCGTACCTTCACGGCATGGAGTACATTGACCGCAGGATTCGTGAGCATAGAAGTGAGTCAACACGCCCAACATATCAACCATACATTGAGAGTCGTCCATTACGATCACCGCACCGGAACCAAGCATTGTGCCCAGACCTGCAAGGGATTCGTAATCAAGGTTCGCTTTTCCGCACTCTTCAGCTGTCAAAACCGGAGCAGAAGAACCGCCCGGGATGATCGCTTTCAGTTTACGACCCGGCTTCATACCGCCGCACTCTTTGTTGATCAGATCAATCAAAGGGTAACCCAGTGGTACTTCGTAGTTGCCAGGCTTGACCACGTTACCAGATACAGAGAACAACTTAGTTCCTGCAGATTTCTCGGTACCGTGTTTGCGGTAAGCTTGAGCGCCGTCCTTAATAATATAAGTAACAGCGGCCAAAGTTTCCACGTTGTTCACGATTGTCGGTTTACGCAAGTAACCTTGAACCGCTGGGAATGGAGGTTTCAATTTTGGCTGGCCTTTCAAGCCTTCCAAAGAGGAAATCATGCCCGTCTCTTCACCGCAGATATACGCGCCGGCACCACGGTACACATCAAGGTCAAAGTCGAAACCTGAACCCATGATGTTTTTACCAAGAAGACCTGCATCGTAAGCTTCTTTGATCGCTTTATTCAAAACGTCGATCGGGTAAACGTATTCACCACGAACGTAGATATAACCTTTGTGAGAACCGATTGCGAAAGCAGAGATAATCATACCTTCGATCAATTGATGTGGAGCACGCTCCATCATCATACGGTCTTTGAATGTTCCCGGCTCGCCCTCATCGGCGTTGCACAGCAAGTAACGAGGTTCGCCATTTTTAGGCAAAAAGCCCCATTTCATACCTGTCGGGAAACCCGCACCACCACGACCACGAAGACCGGAAGCCTTCACTTCGTCGATGATTTGTTGCGGTTGCATTTTGAAAGCCTTAGGCAAAGTTTCATAACCGCCTTTAGCTTTGTAACCAGCAAGAGTTTGGTATTCCGGCAAATGATAGTGCTCGGATAGAACTTTAATCTCAGCCATTATCTCATACCTCTCAACAAGTTCATCGCTGATTCAGGAGTCAGCTTCTCGTGATAAGTGTCGTTCACTTGCATCATCGGAGCTGTACCGCAAGAACCTAGACATTCAACTTTGGACACTGTGAAGCGGCCGTCAGCAGAAACTTCGTTGTATTTCACACCCAACTCTTTGCAGATGTGGTGAGCCATCTCACGTCCACCTTCAAGAGCGCAGGAAATGTTCGTGCAAACCTGAACGTGGTACTTACCCACCGGTTTTTGGTTGAACATTGTATAGAATTTGAAAACTTCATTGATACGCGCTTCAGGAATATCCATCACTTGGGACAAGTGACGAATAATATCCGGCGTGATGAAGCCGCTATTTTCTTTTTGAGCAATATAAAGACTTGGGATAATCGCAGACTCTTTCGCCTCGTAGCGAGCAAGTTCTTTTTTAACGTTAGCCAAGCCTTGTTCAGAAAGTTTAAACATTTATGTTTCCTCCGAATTGGACCTAGCGGTCCAACTCTCCCGCGATCAAGTTCATCGAAGCTACAGTTGCGATTGCATCGGCCAACATCGCACCTTTAACTACCGTCGGGAAAGACTGATAGATAGCGAAGCATGGTGGACGAACTTTCAAACGGTATGGATTCGCAGAACCGTCGCTGACCAGATGGAAGCCCAACTCACCGTTGGCTGCCTCTGTCGCGTCATAAACTTCGCCTACAGGTGGACGAAGACCTTTGATCACAAGCATGAAGTGATTCATCAGACCTTCGATGTTTCCGTAAACGTCTTTTTTCTCCGGAAGCACGATACCTTTATCGCGGATCGTGTAGTCACCTGCAGGAATGTTTTTACAAACCTGCTCGATGATACGAATGGATTGGCGCATTTCCTCGAAACGAACCAAATAACGATCATAGATATCGCCAGTTGTTCCAACCGGGATGTCGAAATCCAATTGATCGTAACCATAATAAGGAGTCGCTTTACGCAAATCCAGGCTCACACCAGAGGCACGAAGCAACGGACCTGTGTAGCCCCACTGAATTGCGTCTGCAGCGGAAACCGCGCAAACACCACGAGTACGCTGGATGAAGATTTTATTATCAACAACCATTCCCGCCATTTCGTCAGTTCCACGGCGTAGCTCTTTACAAAGAGTCAAAACTTCGTCGAACCAGCCTTCCGGAGCGTCCTGAGCCATACCACCAACACGAGTCATGGACACTGTCAGACGGGCACCGCACAGTTTTTCAAACAAGGTATAAACTTGTTCACGCAAACCGAACATATAGAAGAAGGAAGTCAAAGCACCCAAGTCCATCGCACCAGTACCGATTGCAATCGTATGGTCAATAACACGGGAAAGCTCAGCAAGGATAATACGCATTGCTTGTGCTTTTGGCGGAATTTCCACGCCCAACAAACGCTCTACAGTTTTGCAGTAACCGATGTTGTTCATCGGAGCAGAACAGTAGTTCAAACGATCTGTATACGGGATCACCTGATTGTACGGATGAGTCTCTGCCATTTTTTCGAAGCAACGGTGAAGGTAACCGATTTCGTTGTTACAACGAACGATTGTCTCCCCGTCCATCTCAGCCATCACACGAAGAGTTCCGTGCATTGCTGTATGGGCCGGACCGATGTTCAAAGGAACATACTTGTCATTCAATACGTCACCAGGAGAACCCGGCTCGTTATTGAAGTGAATTGGCATGGATGCCGTACAAGCTTGTTGGTGGTCCGCTTCGTAATCTTTGCGCAGTGGATGACCCACGAATTGGTGGTGAGTCAGGATACGACGCAAGTTAGGGTGACCTTCGAATTTGATACCGAACATGTCGTAAGCTTCACGCTCAAACCAGTCAGCACCGCGGTAAGCTGGAATTGCAGTACCAACAGACTCACCCTCACCGACTTGAGTTTTTACGCGAAGACGCGTGTTATCTTTTGAAGAGAAAAGGTTGTACACAACGTCGAAACGTTTTTCGCGTGTAGGATAATCGACACCGCAGACATCCATCAGGAAGTCGAACATGCCGGACTCACGCAAGTACATCATCAAATTTGGGATGTCTTCCTTAGGCACTTCAATAACATCATCACCAACAGAGTTGGAGAATTTGAAGTTCGCTACGTTAAAGCGTCCCGCTAGGTTTTGTTTAATTGAATCAAGCTTGCTCATATGGGCTCTTCCAGTTGTCCTTCCAAGGACGAGGTGTGTGATCACCGATCATTTTTTGCAAAGCCATGATACCGTCCATCACCGCTTCTGGTGTCGGAGGGCAACCTGGGATGTAAACGTCAACAGGGATTACTTTGTCCACGCCTTGAAGAACGTGGTAAGCGCGGTAGAAACCACCGGAGCTTGCACATGCGCCCATGGCGATCACGTACTTCGGCTCAAGCATTTGTTGATAGATACGAACGATGACTGGAGCCATCTTTTCTGTGATCGTACCTGCGACAACAAGAAGATCCGCCTGACGTGGAGAGAAGCGCGCAACCTCGGCTCCGAAACGAGCAAGGTCATACTTCGGTCCCATCACCGACATGAATTCGATACCGCAACAAGCAGTACCATAAGGCATTGGCCACAACGAATTTTTGCGACCCCAAGCTACGATGTGATCGAGCTTCGTGGTGAACGCAATATCGCGCGACATATCGTCCGCTGCTTGAGTTCCGAGTGCGGAACTCTGCACTTGATCTTTGTGCATAAATACACCTCTGCAATTTCAATTAGCTATCATTAAGTAACTAACGAAAAACCTTAATCCTGACAACTAGATACTCATTGTAGACCCGTGTCTGCACATCTTCAACGCGCCTCAACAAAATCATGAGTACACGCAAATGAAATTGATTATCCTCTCGCCAGACAACAAACTCTACTTTCGACCCAAATTCAGTCGAGAAACCAAACTGCTCGATTACATAACAAGGATTGTTTTGAAAGGAGTTTTCATGAAGAAGTTGGCCGTGTTTACCGCATCAGCCGTTCTTGCATTCGCGATGGGCGCACAAGCCCAGCACAAAACCCAGGATTTGCTTATTAAACTGGCACCTGGTTATGACAACGTCGAACTTTTCGGAGCAAAAACCGAGAAAATCACTGAAAACCTGGTTCGCGTACGCGCTCCCAAATCCATGAGCCTGAACAGCTTGGTTAAAAACCCGGCGATTGAGTACGTTCAACCCAACTACCCAATCCGTTTGCTGGAAAGCTATCAAATCCAAGACCCATTGCGCCGTGCCGCTTTGGCAAAAATGTTGCGTCGCAACCCACAACCTGCGGCCCTGGCGATCAAGGACAACCCAGAAGTTCCTGACGCTCCGCAATCAACTTCGGGCGCAGATCCACTTTTCAACAAACAATGGGGCATGAACAACATTGGTGTCGTTGAAGCTTGGAAAGTGACAAAAGGCAATCCTGAGATGGTCGTGGCTGTGATCGACACAGGTGTTGACTACACACACGAAGATCTATTGCCAAATCTATGGAGAAATCCAAAAGAAATTCCAAACAACGGCAAAGACGATGATGGCAATGGCTACATCGACGACGTTGTTGGCTGGGATTTCGTTTCAAACGACAACAAACCTTATGACCTTTCCATGGAACCACTAGACATCCTTTTCAAAGGTGGCAACCCAGGTCACGGCACACATTGCGCAGGTAACGTGGCGGCTCGTGGCGATAACGGCAAAGGTGTTGCTGGCGTGGCTCCGAATGTAAAAATCATGTCTTTGCGTTTCATCTCTGAAAAAGGCGGCGGCACAACTGCTGACGCAATCAAAGCGATCAAATACGCAGTTGATAACGGCGCAAAAATCATGAGCAACTCTTGGGGCTCTGAAGGTGAAGATCCAAATGCAGGCGCAGAGAACAAAGCTTTGCGTGATGCTGTTCAATATGCGCAAGACAGAGGTGTTTTGTTTATCGCTGCCGCTGGTAACGGACACAAAGGTATTGGTTACGACAATGATAACGATGCAGCTCCAGCTTATCCAGCGAGCTACCCACACGATATCATCGTCTCTGTTGCAGCTATCGACGTGAAAGACCAATTGGGTTCATTCTCCAACTGGGGCAACCGTTCTGTTGATATCGGCGCACCAGGCGTGGTTGTTTACTCTACGACTGTGTTCAACAACTACTCAGATGTTGTGATCGACAAAATGGGTTTCAAAGCGACTTGGGATGGAACTTCAATGGCCACTCCACACGTTGCAGGCGCAGCAGCTCTTTACTGGTCTGCTCACCCAGAGAAATCATGGCAGGATGTGAAAGCTGCGATCCTGGGTTCAGCGAAACCGATCCCGGCATTGAATGGCAAAGTGACTTCCAACGGCAAACTTGATGTTGGCGCACTTTTAAAATTCTAAGAAGTAACAAATTTTAAAATTTGAAAAGGGAGCTTCAAGCTCCCTTTTTTTATTCCCTCGATTACTGTTATTCAACAGGTGCCAGCGGTCTTTCCGATACGTAATTTGCCTCGAGTTTGTTCTTCTTAAACGATTAATGTTTACGAAACTCAAACCACCAGCGAGGTTACTATGCAAATTCAGAAAACCGCCACAGCCCTTCTTCTGACAACTTTATTGTCCACTCCAGCCTGGGCCGAAAAGTTTACTATCGACCCCGCGCACACCACGATCACATTCAAAGTTCAGCATATGATGATCTCGAAAGTAAAAGGTCGTTTTGATAAATTCGAGGGCTCCTTTGACTTTGATGAAAAGTCCCAAAAACTGGACAACGTCGTCGTAAAAATTCAAGCGAACTCCATCGACACCAATCAAAGCGATCGCGACAAGCATCTGAAAAGCCCGGACTTTCTGGATGTGGCAAAGTTCCCAACCATCGAATTCAAAAGTACCAAGACTGAATACGAGAGTGCAAAACCTGAAAAAGTTCAGGCCAAGCTGACCATTCACGGAGTTACCAAGGATGTCACTGTCGATGTCGACTATAACGGCGCCGTCACTGATCCTCAGGGCAAACGCCGCGTGGGCTTTGAGCTGGAAACAAAACTAAGCCGCAAAGATTTCGGCCTGGTTTGGAACAAAGCCATGGAGACTGGTGGAGTCCTGGTCGGCGATGAAGTTGAAGTGGATATTCAGGGCGAAGCGATTCTGGCTGGGAAGGCAAAATGATGCATTCCCGTTCAAACTACAAGGTGGGCATGATGTTACATGGTGCCCACTTTCCCTACCTTCAATCCGAGCCCCACACGGATGTAGCTTGGCTTGAAGGCACAACAGAAGACTACCTCTCCCCTCAGAGCTACTCGTTGGAAGTGCTGAAAAAGTTGCGCCATGACTATCCTGTTGCACTTCATGGGTCCCATCTGAACATCGGAAGTCCCCAAGGGCCCGATTTGAATTACCTGAAAGCTCTGCGCACGCTGAATGAAAACATTGAGCCGTTTCTGATTTCAGATCACTTAAGTTGGAACGGAAGCAGCGACCTGAATATGCACAATCTTCTTCCCCTGCCATGGAACGAAGAGACCTTGCAAGTGGTCTGCAACAATATCGATGCAGCTCAAAGTCATTTAAAGACCCCTATCGCGCTGGAGAACATCGCGACCTACGTGAACTATGCCGACAGCAATCAGACGGAAATTGAGTTTATCAGCGAGCTGGCCCGACGCACCGGTTGCGGGTTGGTTTTGGATTTGACTGCCTTGTTTGTGAATTCCCTAAACCACGGTTTCTGCCCCGGTAGATTCCTGCAAAAAGTTCCTATGAATCAAGTTAAGCTGGTGCATTTGTCTGGACCGACTGAAACCGAATCCCATTGGATCGACAAGAAAGCCACGGCAATTTCAACTCCGGTCTGGGAATTATTTAAACAGATGGCACCATTGATTCGTCATCTGCCCATTGGAATTGAACGCATAAAAAATATTCCGGACTTTAACGAATTGGAAATGGAAGTGATTAAAGCTTCATTCATCCTGGAGAGCTCAAATGACAATCAACGAAGCCCAGCATTTGTTTAAACGAAATGTCCTAGATGGCCAAGCCGATGCTCAATCCATTCGGGATCTCCGTCCTGTGGGTAACATCTCTTTGGATCAGGGATTTGAAATCTATCACGACATGTATCACTCCAAGCTTGCCGGCTCATTGGGGAAAACCTTTGAAACCGTCGCTTGGGTTTTGGGTCGTGACTTGTTTCATGATGTTTCCACCCGTTATATCGACTCACAACCTTCGGTAAGCTTTATGCTTTCTGACTACGGCATCAGCTTTCCAGAGCATCTCGGCTCAACAATGCGAACCCGGGGCATTCCTTTTCTGACAGACCTGGCGCGCTTTGAATGGCTTATCAAAGAGGTCCAAAACGCGGCAACACCAAACCCCTTGCCTGCAGCAAGCCTGAAGGAGCAGCTGCAATCAAGTAACTTTAAAATTGGTTTTGTAGAAGCGATGCGCGTGCATCAAAGCATGCATTCAATCCTGGAACTTTGGGAACGTCGCAAGGAACCTGCATATGTCTATGAGGAGATTAACTGGAATCCACCACAAAGCTTGTTGATCTATAAACTCAATGGACATGCCGTGGCCGAGCCTATCGATCCCATTCACGCCGAAATCATCTTGAGCCTCCAAGACGGCAAAAGTATCACCGATGCGCTCTTGGAGTTTTCGCAGATAGTATCGCCAGCCGAAGTTAACAGACTCTTCAAGACTCTGATTCGTGCTGGCGTAATAGATGATTTTATTCCTTTATAGTCGAGCCGATGAAGGCAGGGTGCTGCGCAAATCTTTGGCGGTTCCCTGCATTCGAACGGTCATGCCCGCCATACCACGGCAGGTTTCCGAACAGTGGCGACAAACCTCCGCACATCTCTCCATAACAGGATCATCATAGGCTGCACAGACTGCAGCGGATGCTGTGGATAATTCAAAAGAAAGCTCACAAGCCTGATGATGGAATTCAAGATCAGACAGCATCAACTTGGAAGACAGCTGACAGGACTCTACACACATCTGCAGAATGGAAATTTGTTTCCCGGATACACCTTGCTGTAGCAGGTAATGAATAGCTTCCATACAGGCTTTACTGCAATTCATGCAGGCCTTGATGCACTTCGCGGTCTCACTGTCTTGCAAAGGAACTGACGCCATAACCACCTCCAAATAGGAATTAAAGACTTACCTTCATTCTATTTGAATTTACGTCAGCGTTGAGAAAATTGTCAGATTGCAACAAGGCCCCTTGTTTCCTATCAGGGGCCTTCCAGGTTGGACTATCCTTCAGTCGCAAGGATCTCTGTTTTTTTGATCATCTCTTCCAATGTGGCTTTAAAGCTCAGCATTTGCTCACGATTGAACTGCTGATCCCAAAAACTTTTCACACGTGGATACCACTGTGGAAAGATCTCTTTCAGAGTATTGTTACCTTTGTCGGTCAATTTGATAACGAAAGAACGTCCGTCTTTCGCGTGAGTTTCGCGAACGATCAGTTCGTTTTTCTCCATGTTATTCAAAAGTCCGGAAATTGTTGCCTGAGTCACACCCGCCATGGATGCCAATGCTGATGGGCTTAAACCTTCTGGTGCATTTCTCAACATGTACAACAAAGTAAAACGCCCTGTTGAAAGGTTGTACTTGGACAGGATATTTTCAAAATGATTGTCCAACTCATTAGCGACCTTCATCAATAGAAGATTTGCATGAAGAATCCCTGTGTCCACCTCTTCTGTGTGCAGGTTTTCAACGGATGCCTTGATCTCTTGTTCTGTCGGCAAGTCCTGAATAAATAATTTCGCCATTTTAATCTCCTCTGGGTCGTTATTTTCTTCTAAATAAAATCATTAAACAAAAAACCAATTGTCAGGTTTTCGTTAGTTTTTCAATTTCCAATCACGCGAGGTAATTAATCTTGAGCCGCGCTTGGAGAAAACATAACTCCAAGTCCACTCAGTAATTACAGACAATCTGTTTCTGAATCCGATCAGGTAAAGTACGTGAACGAATAACCATGCCAGCCATGCAATGACTCCTTTCATTTTAAGGGAGCCATATTCGGCGATTGCTCTGCGTTTTCCGATAGTGGCCATCTGGCCCTTATCCAAATATTTGAAGGAGCTTCGGACTTGCCCTTCGATACTTTGTAGTACCATATTACCAACAAATTTGCCAGCTTGCATAGCCGCAGGTGCTAAGCCAGGAAGCAACTTGTTAGGAGAAATTTCAAAGTGAGCCATATCTCCAATAACAAATGTGTCTGAGAAATTTTCAATTGAAAAATCCTGTTGAACAATAACTCTACCCGCACGATCCCTCGCAACTTCGGGTGTGAATTTCATTCTCGAAGCCTGCACTCCTGCCGCCCAAAATACAGAGCGCGAAGGCACAAACTCCCCAGCGATTATCACTCCGTTTTCATCTATCTTCTCAACGCGCGATGAGGTGCGCACTTCAACACCCATCTCATGCAAATCACGCATCGCGCGCTTGCAAAGACTATCATTGAAGGAGGACAAAATTTTGGGCCCAGCTTCCACCAGCAACACTCGGGCACTGGCCGGATTAATATGATTAAAATCCTTAACCAAAACTGTTCGGGCAATATCCGCAATCGCCCCGGCCAGCTCAACACCTGTCGGTCCCGCGCCGACCACGACAAAATTCAACAAGGCCTTTTGCTTCTCTGTATCCATTTCATTTTCCGCATCTTCAAAGGCCTGCAGAATGCGACGACGGATCTCTGTGGCCTGCTCGACGGTTTTTAAACCTGGCGCATACTCTTCCCACTCGGGATTCCCGAAATAGCTATGTTGCGCACCTGTGGCTACAATAAGGTAGTCGTAGTGCAGCTCAACTTCGTTCGAGATGACGATTTTCTTTTCCAGATCGACAGAATCGACCCGCCCCATGTGGATTTCAACGTTGTCGGCTTTGGAAAACTCTGCCCGGATGGGAACTGCGATGTCGGATGGATTTAATCCGGCCGTTGCAACCTGATACAACAGCGGTTGAAACAAGTGATGATTCCGTTGATCAACCAGGACAACATGAACTTTTTCTTTGTTGGCCAGAGATTTCGCGGCACTTAAGCCCGCGAAACCTCCACCAATAATTATAACTATCTTTTGGTCACTACTTTTCGGGTGATGTAACGGCATAGTCGCTTACTCCGCTTTCGCGTGGTGCGCCAGCCATGGCATCCTCATGAATCGATTCTTCTTTAGTGGCAGAAGTCAATTTGCTGCCAAGTTTATTTGCCCAAACTCTGAAGCGATCCACATACGTGAATAAAGCCGGTACCACAATGAGGGTTAGAATTGTCGATGAGATCATACCACCGATAATCGCAAAACCCATAGCCGTACGAGTTCTAGAAGCTGGATTCATGCCGATCGCCACAGGGATAACACCCGCAATCAATGCGAATGACGTCATCAGGATTGGACGAAGACGTGTCTTACCAGCTTGAACCAAGGCATCCGCTCTGGATTTGCCTTCAGCCATCAACTGATTGGCCGTATCGACCAGTAAGATACCATTCTTACCCGAGACCCCGAGGAGCATAAAGAAACCAAAGATCGCAAACATGGACAACATTTGGTTTGCCAGGAACAAGGCCACGAAGGCACCACTCAAGGCTAACGGCAACGCCACCATGATTGTGATTGGCGTGATGAATGATTCATACAAAGACGCCAGGATCAGGTAAATGAACAGAACCGCAAACAACAGGGCCATTCCCGCAGAAGATGCAAGGTCGGCAGAGTTCTCCGCCTCACCGCCAAGATTCAATCGAACGCTCGCTGGGAATTTAGTCTCACCTTCTTGAGTCATTTTCATCACATCCGCAATGGCCGTGGACAAACCCACACCCGGAGCCAATGCCGCGGTCACTTGAATATAGCGGGCACGATTCATACGATCAATGGACGCCGGACCTGATGAAAGCTCTCCATTTGCCACGTCGTTCAAACGAACCAACTTGCGATTCACGTTCGGAACGAAGACCTTTGTGAAGTTTTCTTTCAAGTCACGCTGATCATCGCGCAAACGAACGCGAACTTCGTACTCACGACCTTTTTCGCGGAATTTCGCTGGCGTCAAACCTTCAACTTGAGCGCGCAACTCGCCACCCATCGTCGTCGTATTGATACCGTAAGCTTTAGCAGCACCTGGTTTCAACTGAACTTGAAGCTCCGGTTTACCAGGACGGAAATTGGAATCCACGTCTTTAAATCTTGGATCTGCCTTCATCGCTGCAATCATGTTTGTTGCCGCTGATTCAAGATCTTTTGGATCTGGCGACATGATATTCAGAACCACCGGCTGCTGACCCATACCGCCAGTAGCATCGTATTTTTTTACTACCGGGTTGGCGTCTTTGAATTGAGCCAATTCGTGACGCAATTCCTCACGGAACAGTTCCGTTTTCTTTCTGCCCTTTTCGTTTTTCATTTTCACATAGAAGCTGGCTTTGTTCGCCTCACCATAAATGTTACCGATGATTTTTGTTGTAAACTCGATGGATGGATTGCTACGCAATACAGTATCCACTTTATCAGCCACAGCCTGCATACCATCCAAACTTGTACCCGGAGTCATTTCAAGCGTCACACTCAACTCGCCGGCGTCGTCATCTGGAATAAATCCACCCGGAACTTTGGTTGCTGTATAAATCGAACCCAAAAAGATTAACAATGTCGCGCCGATGGTCAAAAGTGGATGGCGCAGAGTCACCTTCAAAAGTTTTTCATAGTACTTTTCAAGAAGGGACTGGAAGCGGTCAAAACCACGAACCAAGCGACCCAAAGTTTTATCATACATTGTTGTCGGTTTGAAATCATGACCAGCACCATGGGCACCGTGAGCTTCACCCGCAAAATATGCAGTCAACATCGGGATGATTGTCATGGCAACGAACCAGGAGATGATCATCGCAAACACGATTGTGAAACCGAACTGCTTCAGAAACTGACCAATGGTACCAGACATCGTACCCACCGGAAGGAATACGGCGATAACCACCAGAGAGATCGCCATAACGGCCATTTGGATCTCTACTGTCCCTTTTTCCGCTGCTACCAGTGAGTTTTCACCCAGCTGCATACGACGATAAATGTTTTCAACGACAACGATGGCGTCATCGACCAGAAGCCCCACGGCCAGTGTCAACGCGAGCATCGATACGATATTCAAAGAGAAACCGGCCAGCTTCATCAACATGAAGGAACCGATCAAGGAAACCGGTAAAGAAACTGCAGTGATCAATGTCGTACGCGGGCTTCCCAGGAAGAAGAATACCGTCAGTACCGTCAAAAGAATCGCAATGATGATTGTTTCATTTACGTCGTAAAGATTGTCTTTAATCTTTTGGGACGCGTTGGTGACCATTCTTAATTCAAGCTTACCAGGAAGCTTTTCAAGCTCCGGTCCCATCGCATTCATTTGCTTAATAATGTCATCTGCAACTTTTACTGTGTTGGAACCGGACTGACGATAAACTTGCAGGAAAATCGCTTTTTCGCCATTCACAAACGCGCGGGATTTTTCGTCTTCCAAGGTGTCAGCAACTGTACCCAAATCAGAAACACGAGTCGGCACTTCATTTCCGTACAAATTCACCAGAGTATCAGCGACATCCTGTGTGTTACGGAACTCACCAAGACCACGGAACGTCAGCTCCATGCCACCTTGGTTTACTTTACCCGATGGAATGTTTTCCCCCATGGCGCCCACTTGTGCCGCCACTTGAGAAACAGACATCTCGCGATTTTTTAGTTTATTGCGATCCAAAAGGACATGAATTTCTCTTTTGCGACCACCCAGGATATCGATGGCACCCACGTTATTCACCTGCTCAAAGCGCGGGGAAATAACGTCATCAGCAATATCGTAAAGTTCCGCCGAACCAATATCACCTTTGGCAACCAGGGCCAGCATCATAATTGGAGTATCAGACGGGTCGAATTTCTTGATGACAGAATCATCGACTTCATCTGGCAGCTTCGGCTGGGCAATATTAACTTTATCACGGATCTGTTGTTCCGCATATTTGACGTCAACGTCCGAGTTAAACTCGACGATAACTTGCGAAACACCTTCCATGGATTTGGAAGTCATACGTTTAATACCGGAAATCGTACTGATTTCATCCTCAAGAGGACGGGAAACCAGTGTCTCGATTTCAGAAGGACCTGCACCCGCATAAACTGTTTGTACAGTCACAACCGGAATAGACACATCCGGAAACAAATCAACTGGCATGGACTTATAGCCCGCCCAACCAACGATCACGATCGCAAGGGTCACACACGTAATAAAAATCGGTCTGCTGATGGATAGTTTAGGTAAGCTCATGACTATTTCCCTTCCTCAGGAGAGGCTTGGTAAAGTTTGATTTGCGTTTGTAGCGCCAGGATATTTGCAGCTGATTTTACACGGGTAAGAGCGGCTGCGGAGTAGTCTTGTTCAAACAACAAAACCTGGTATGTGGTGGTACGTCCCTGGCGAAGACGTGTTCTTTCAACTTCCAATTTGGTTTTTTGTGCGTTCTCGATTTTTCCCAGCAACACCAGGTTATCGCGCGCATCAGAAAGATTTTGAGTCAGATTGATCCAGTCTTGTTCTTGAGCGTACAGCGCATATTCGCGATTGTATTCAGCTGCTCTGACATTTAGATCCGCACCGGCTTTTGCATCACTCGCGGCACCGATGTTCAATGGCATATTGAAACGAAGTCCCACATAGCCTGTATCCGTATCTGTATAACCGGCATTCTTCATCGCTTCGGAATAAGAATCATCACGACCATTCAAAGCATAAGTGGAATAGATATCCAAAGTCGGTCTGTTACGCTCTTTGGCGATCACGGCGTTGGCTTTAGCTGTTTGCAATTGAGCCTGAGTGGCTTTCACATCATAGCGTTCGCCTGGACGAGCTTGTGGCACCACAATTTTCTCGAGTGTTGAATAAGGAACTGTTTCAAGATTGTCCACCGGTGTTGTCGCTGGCTTATTCAGAAAACGATTGAAGTTTCTAAGGGATTCACGCTGTTCATTTCTTGCAACCTGAAGTTCCAGACCGCGGGCCTCAACCAAGGCACGAGCTTGAACCACGTCTGCATTTTCCCCAAGATTCATACTTCTTTTACGTTCAACATAACTAAGGATATCTTGTGCGGATTTTGAGGCCGTCTCTTGAATTCTTACAACGTCACCCCATGCTGACAATTTCCAATAAGCTGCTTCAGCTTGCGCCAAATAAGCAGTGGATTGATAGGAGGCTTGATATTGTTCTGCGTAGTTACCCTGACGAACCAGATCTTCATTGGCCCGAGCGGTACGACCGAAGCCATTACCCCAAACTGGCAAAGACAATTCCAACTTAGGAACCGCATCCCAGTATTTACTCATTGTGAAGGCGTTGCCTGCGTTATCGAACTCGGTGCGAGTTGAGGTGTAGTACAATTTACCTTGCAAACCAAAATCGAACTGTTGGCTTACACCTAAAATATATGTATCGGTGTGAACACGATCATACATTTTGGGCTGACTTGGTTTTCCGTCAGATCCCGTACTAAATTCTGCAAACAATTTTGGAGTAAAGATCAGATCCGCTTCGCGGGATTCCAGATTGTTACCCTCGGCTTGTGTCGTCGTGGCCTTATAACTATTACTGTCAGTTTGTACCTGTTGAAGATATTGATTCAAACTGATTGCCTGCGCTTCCGTGGCAGCGACAGCGATAAACGCGAACGCAACAGCCGCTCTTAGCACAAAACAACTTTCACTCTTATGACCCGATTTTGCCATGGGGTAACTCCTCATCCACTTACATGCAACTACTCATTATGTAATCACTTGCTTACATACATATTTACGGCATTTTTTGAAAGTACTCAAGCAATTACTTACTTGTTCAGAATTCACTTTCGTGATATATTTACTATTATCAAGTACTTTCAATGCTTTAACGCTGTTAAAGAAAAGTGTTTAGGAGTTCAAAATGGGAAACGAAACTCTACTTAAATCGAAAAATCCAGATCAAAAAGAGACTGGTTCCCGAAGTAAGACAAAAAAGCGAGACCGTTCCGCATCTGAAGAACGCCTTCTTCAAGCCGCTGAAGACATTTTCTCAAAGCATGGCTTTAAGGGCGCTACAACACGCATGATCGCTGACAAAGCCAAAATCAACGAATCACTCATTGGCCGCTATTTTGACGGCAAAATGGGGCTTCTGATTGCACTTATTGAAAGTCATCTCAAAGAGCACAAAATCATCGACCTACCCTACGCACCACAGCCAACAGCTCACGAAGAGCTGCGCGCACTGGTGGACTATATGTTCAAACAACATTGCCAAAAGGACGAGGAGTTTTTTAAAATCGTGCTGGGCCAATGTCTTGTGGATGCAAAGTTTCTTAAGCGCATTCGCGAAATTGCCCCCAATAAACATTTCGTACCCCAAGTCATCGCACGTCTTGAGGATTTAAAGAGCCAAGGTAAAATCAAAAAGGACGTGGATATCACCCAAATGATCGAAGTCTTTAATACTTACTTCCATGGTTCAATGTTGTTCGACAAAATATTAATGGGTATGTCTCTCGAAGATATCCAAAGCAAGCTGTACTACTTCGTCGATGGCTGCTCACGGACTCTCGATTCCAAGTAGGTCCACCCACTGAATTTCACCAGCACCCGGCGGCACCGGTGGCGCTGGCGGAGAGGGAGATGGCGTTTCTGGCTCCACTTGCTCTTCTGGTGTGATGCGCGTGTTTACATTGGGCGGAACAACTTCGTTGCCCAATACTTCCTGATCATTCGGATACTCCCGGGCCTGGCGCCACAGATCCTTATGATATGACAAAATCAAACTGCCACTCTGCAATGCATTTATAATTGGCTGCAAAACTTCAGGCTGAACTGCAAAGCATCCCTGACTCCAACCAAGTCGACCATTGCGCAGAATGAAATCCTCACTGACATATTTAGCTCCGTGCAAAACAATCAACCTGTCCTTGGCGTTGCTATTGGACCGATCAATACCTTCCAGCTTCAGCGAGGGACCATTCTTCCAGCTGTTGTACGATCCTTTGGCGAAATAGAATCCCAAAGAGCTTTTCCACGTGTCGATAAGATTTGAAAAGCTGCGGGTCTCCAGCACTCCTGAGTTGATACCATGAGAGACATAAGTTCTTTCGATGGTGCCCGTATCAAACTTTAAAAACAAAAGACGCTTTTGGACTGAAGACTGCGTGTAGTCCACAATCACCGCAGATTTTGTATTCGGGATTCTGCCCACATTGTAGTCGAACATTCTGAATAGCAAATTTAATGGCTCTTCGGGAACACCCTGAGCAATAAGTTCTTTGTACAAGTTTTTGCCCGACGTGGTTTTACGATTGAACATCGAGTTCGGAGCAAAGGAGGCCATTGCGCAACTAGCAACGAGCATCAGCGACACTGTCAGAAATGGAATTTGGAAAAATCTCATGCTCCACAGCTTTGCAAACGAGTGGAGGAACGGCAACGATGGAACATCGTATTGCCGTCCAATTGAGATAAAACAAATGTATAAATTTTAATCTTTCTTTTTGATAGCACCCATATAGGAATACGTCCAAGGACGATAAGCCATCAACACACCTGCATCGACCGTCGCCGTATTGTGTTGCGCATCGAAGCGCGAGTCTTCCTGCATTTCCATTGCCAGCTTCTCGAGCTTTCCTTTGTACTTCGCCAAAGTCGACGGACTGATCTTAAGCAACGTGAAGCGCACAAAATCCTCAGGCTTGAAATCGTACATCAAATACGTGGCCTTCATTTGTTCAAACAAAGCGCGGCCGATAGGCCCATCTCTGCGAAATCGCAAAAACCCCTGACGTTTGAATTTAACTTTATCCCGCGGATGCAATTCAATCAGATTAAGACGGTCCAATTGAAACAAGTATTTTTGGGCTTCAATCTTGGAAATCTGATATTCCTTTTCAATTTTTTGTGGAGTGCGCTCGTCATGAAGCAGCATATAATAATGCAACAAGCGCGCATTCTCCGCCAGAGCGCTCTCCTGCTCCTGCGTCAGAAGATATACCTGATTACCATCTTCAAGATTCGCCGACTTCACCACCTCAGAAAAACTGAGATCCGCCACTCTGCAAATTTCTTCCAATCGCTCCAAGCTTAAGCTTTTACTGGATAATATACGTTTAACGCTGGATTCACTGAGCCCCAGAGGTTTTGCCAGATCGCGGTAGAGAATGTTTTTTGATTTCAATGCCCTTTTTAACGACGCCAAAAACTGATCTATTTGCGACATGTCAGCCTCCAAGAAGCAGAGTACTGTATTATAATACCTGAGGCAAATCCCTTGTAGATGCCGGGGATAAACATTAGATTCAATGCCGATGCAAGCCTCAGAAAATGCCTTCCTCTATAAGCGCCCCCTTTTGTTCTATATAAAAAACAATCCAAGAGCCTTCAGCCTTGGGATGCTCTTCCTGTTTTTGACTAATGCTTTGGATGGCATTTACCCGCTGATCATGAAACATATCATCGACAGCATCGAATCCCAGGCCCCGATGAGTGAGATCACCAAAACCTGTGCGATCTTTGCACTGGTGATGGCAAGTCTTGCAGCCACGCGCTTGGGCTGGCGTGCTTTTTTCGGTAAGTTTCATACCTATGCAGCCGAGCACATCCGCCAAAAAATTTTCCAGCATTTGACGTCCCTGGGTCCCAACTTTTTCCATAAAAATCAGGTCGGTGAATTGATGAGCCTGCTGACCAACGATGTGCAATCGTTCCGTCAGGCAATCGGTCCCGGACTTTTGATTCTGGCCGATGGAGTGATCATCATAGCCATCGTGCTGCCGATCATGATCACCATGAACTGGTCCTGGACATGGAAGGTGCTGATATTTCTTCCGTTGGTTCCTTTGATGATCTGGAAAGTAATGCGCCTGATTCACACGAATTACAAAATTCAACAAGACCGCTTTTCCGAGCTGACTGGAGTCGCTCAGGAAACAGTGGGTGGCATTCGCGTGATCAAAAGCTTTTCCCAGGAAGACAACCGCACTCAGTTGTTCAATGGCGTCAGTGCTGCTTTTGAAAAAGCCTGCAACAAAGTGGCTAAGGTGGACTCGCTCTTTGTTCCGGTGATGGAGTTCGGGGTCACTTCTGGAAGTGTGATTCTGCTTTTCATCGCCAAGGACGACCTTTACGCCGGCACCGTCACCATCGGAACCTTCTTTGCATTTCATCGCTACATTCAAAAAATGGTGTGGCCTATGACTGCATTGGGCATGGGGTTTTCGATGATGCAAAAAGGCTATGCTTCCTTTGATCGGATCAAGGATGTTCTGAAAACAGAAACTGATATTCCAGATCTGGGCAAAATTGAAATTACCAAGTTCCAGACCCTGGAATTTAAAAACGTCTCCTACAAACACACCAGCAGCACGGTTTACGCGCTGAAAAATGTTTCGTTCACGCTAAAGGCCGGAGAAAGCCTGGGCATTATGGGGCCTGTTGGCGCCGGGAAGACCACGCTTCTGAATCTTTTAACCCGCATGTATCCACTGGCCGAGGGTGAAATTCTGATCAACGGTCACCGCATCGAAGACGTCACGCAGGAATCCTTGCGTCGCACCTTCCTTCTGGTCCCGCAGGAGGCCTTCCTGTTCAGCGAAAGCATTTCTGAAAATGTCAGCTTTGGACTTGCAGAACGGGCTTCTGATGAAGCCATCCTGAATATGACTGAAACAGTGGACCTGACCCGGGAAATCCAATCCCTGCCACATCAGTTTGAATCTCAATTGGGTGAGCGCGGAGTGAATCTTTCCGGTGGACAAAAACAGCGTCTGACAATTGCGCGCGGATTGATCATGAAAACTCCTGTGCTGATACTGGATGACTCTTTGAGTGCCGTGGACACGCGCACCGAGAAAGCCATTGAGAAGGAACTTGGCAAAAACCAGGGCTCCATGAGTCGAATCATCGTGGCGCATCGTCTGTCCTCGCTTAAAACAGTCGACAGACTGCTGATACTTCGCGATGGCGAAGTCGAGGCGCTGGGGACCTACGAAGAAGTTCTGAAAGTCAGTCCGACGTTCCAAAAGACCGTCAGCATCCAAGGCCAGGGAGTGAATCATGAATAACGATAACTTCATGAATGAAGACCTGGTCAAAACCAAGGTCACTTATCCAATTCTATTCAAACGATTGTGGCCTTATGCCCGACGCGAAAAAACACTTTTGTTTTTGGCGATCTTTGCTGTCTTTGGCGGCGCCCTGGTTGCGCGCCTGGTTCCGGCTTTGATCGGCTATGCGATTGATCATGGAGTCAAGGGCAAGAACTACGAGCTGTTCACCTGGGTGGCCTTCGTTTACCTGGGGCTGGAAATTCTGCGCACCTGTTTTTCCTTTTCAAACAACCTGCTGTTCCAGCTTTTCGGCAACAGAATGCTTTTCCATTTGCGTGAAGATTTAATGAACCACGTGCAAAGACTGCCTTTGCAATTCTTCAATAAGACACCCACGGGTCGCATCGTCACCCGTTTGACCAATGATGTGGCTTCATTGGGGGAACTTTTCACCGAAGGTGTCATCACCGTCTTTACTCAGTTCGTGGTGATCTGCTCGGTTGTCATTGCTCTGGCTCTTATTTCATGGAAGCTGACACTGATATCGTTGGTCATGGCACCTCTGTTTATCTGGGCCTCATTTTACCTGAGCAACAAAATTCGCGACATTCTGCACGAGCAAAAGCGCAAACTTTCTGTCATTAATGCTTTTCTGGCTGAAAATCTGAATGGCATCAAAGTGGTGCAACTGTACAACCGTGTTCGCCGCAACAGGGATCGGTTCAGCAACTTGTCCACCAGCTACCGCGACACCAACATGCGCTCGATTTATGCCTATGCATTAATGCAGCCGATTATGAATCTGTTCAATGCCGTGACCATCACCTCTGCACTTTATTTTGGCGGGTTGATGAGCGCTGAAAACTCCATCGCCATCGGATCATTGATCGCCTTCCTGATGAACATTCAGGATTTTATTCCACCCTTGCGCGAGATTCTGGAAAAGTATCAACAGTTCCAAAACTCACTTACCAGTGCTGAACGTATATTTACTTTGATGGACGAGAACAAGGAGCACGAGCAGCAACAGCTCACCTCCCCCAAATCAGTCCGCGGAGACATTGAGATTCGTAATTTGAACTTCCGTTACGAAGAAAGTCTGCCTTTGGTTCTGAAGGACGTAAACCTGCATTTCAAACCGGGCGAATCCATCGCACTGGTAGGACGTACCGGAAGTGGTAAATCCACGTTTATCTCCTTGCTACAGCGTTTTTACGATGCTCCTGAAAACACGGTGTTCATTGATGGTCTGCCTATCGAAAGCATTGCCCGCGAGGAAATTCGTCATCACGTGGGAGTTGTGCAACAAGACAACTTTATTTTCCGCGGAACCATTCGCAATAATATTGGATTGGGTGACCCTCGTGTTTCAGACGAACAAATTGCAGCGGCCTGCGAGAAAACCGGCTACATGAGACTTTTGAATCGCACGGGGCGGGATTTGAACAGTCCGGTGGATGAGCGTGGTGCAAATCTGTCGGTCGGCGAAAGACAGCTGATCGCGTTCGCACGGATCTTGGCATTCAATCCGGATATTTTGATTCTGGACGAGGCGACCGCCAATATTGACTCTGAAAGCGAGCACATCATTCAGGAAGCGACCCATGAAATCACCAAGGGCCGCACCAGCATTATTATCGCCCACCGCCTGTCGACCATCGAGCAATGCGATCGTATTGTCGTTCTGAATCAAGGCAATGTCGCGGAAGTGGGAACTCATCAGGAACTCATGGATGCCAAGGGCATATACTATCAATTCGCTTCGGCGGGTGATAAGTCCCCATTGATTGCCAATCCGGAAACCAGTGATTCCAAAATGGAAGTGGCAGAGTAGTCCTTGGACCCTCTGCCACCAATTCTAAAAAGTAATTAAAAAACCTAGGCCGCTTTTGCTGTCGTGAAAGTCTTGATGCTTTCGCGCACGGATTGGCTCACTGTCGTGAACTTAACCCCGTATCTGACAGAATCAGAACCTTTTGGCGCAAGCTCTTTAATGAATTGCTTGCTGACGATCTGGCAAACCGCATTGAATGGCGGCACACCGTCACCCGGTTGGAAATGCAAAAACAAAGACTGCCCTGGCTGCAAGTTCGGGTTGTCAATCATAACACCCGCACCACCAGCACTGATCTCCAATGCCTGGCCACGGAACACAGTTTTATTATTATGAACAATCAAGCTGGCACCGTATGCTGCACGAGCATGACGACGACGGAAGAAAATCTCCGCAAGTCCAGTGTCATTGGATTGCTTCATTGCGCGGATTTTGTCAGGAGCAAACTCCTCGACTTCTGCCACACGTGACCAGTTTGCCATGCGTGCATGCCAAATATAGTCATATTCAAACAAAGTCTTTTCCTGAAGCATCTGCACAACTTCAACAGGAGAGAAAGGACCGTAGTTGTTACCTTCTTTAAGGATGAACCACTCTTTATCTTTTAGACCTTCGGATGCCGGAACCTCTGCAGCTGCCTGTGGTGCCTCTTCTGGACGTGTTGCCGGTTTGGTGGAAACCTTCACTGAAAATTCAGGATGTTCCATCAACATAACCCAGTCACCGATCGTTTCGTCATAGACGTAGTCAGTCCATTGATGTTCGTGGGATTCAACTTTTTGCAGGACAACTTCAAAAGTGTAAGGTCCGATATGAGTCCCATTATTAGAAAGATAATACTGTTTTCCCATCGTTCAGTGCTCCTTGAGTTTCCCTATCGGTTCAAAAAACTGATGACTTAACTGTCGGATATTAGTCATTTTACCTCAAAATGTTCCATTGTTTTTCGTCGAACTTCTAGGCAACACTTTTTCCAAATCCAAGGTATTGCAAACAATTATTCATTTTCTACATCTGAGACAAAGACCTCGGCCAAGGTCCAACCCGACTTCAAGATACATACCCAATTATATTTACACCTTACGACGCCTTCCTTAGCCTCTCCTTAAAAGCAGTATTGCGTGAGGTGTGGCTCCATGAGTACTCGACTCGTTATTGCATTCCTGTTGCTGTTCACTTTAACTTTACCCGCCTGGGCGGATAACTGCCCTTCTCTGCTGCGCGGGAGCGATTCAAGAGCTGAGTGGCGTTTGAGCCAGCAACAACCCGCCAGGGCTGCTGCGATAGTGATTCATGGACTTAATATCAATCCGGGCAAAATGCGCTCGATAGAAAATACCCTGCTTGCTGACCGCATCGATGTCCTGCATGTCGTACTTTCGGGACACAACAATGATATAAACATCTTTAAACGCGTCTCTGCAAAAATGTGGGAAAGAGACACCTTGCGCGCCTATTGCCTGGCAAACCAAAGAGCCACAAAACACGATATGCCGGTATACTTTGTCGGCTTTTCATTGGGCGGAGTCATGGGGGTGGCGGTTGCAAACAAATTTCCCCACGTTCATTTTGATAAAATGGCTTTGTTTGCCCCAGCACTGTCCATTCGACGATCCGGATTTCTATGGCGACTGCTGAACAGTCTGAACCCACTGGCCGTCATTCCCAATATTATGAATCGGGATTACTATGCCAATGCACTGGGCACTCCGGTATCCGCATATAAGGCGACTCTTGATGTCAGTCTATATCTGGCCCGAAACACGAATGGGCGCAGAATCAATACATCCACTCTGTTATTCTATGATCCGAAGGATGAATTGATAAATCCCTACGGTACAATGGAATATATCCGTGCGAATCGTCTGACGAACTGGAAAACATATCAGGTACAGAAGAGACCCTTCAGTCGTGCCTCGCGATTCCATCACATTATGATCGACGCGGCATCAGTGGGAGAAAAAAAATGGGCCAACATGAAGTCAGCCCTGATCGAACATTTTGATGATTAACAATTAATCCAAACCACAGGCTTTTTTCCATTCGGGTGTGGGAAGAATCATTTTTCGCGCCTGCATATCAAACAATCCGAAAGTGAACACGGCCTCGCTCGCAACCGTTCCATCCTCTTTGATCATCTGTTGTTTCATGTGACCGATTTTACCCTCATAGTCCATCATGCTTGATACAATGGTGATGGTCTCGCGCAATTTGATCTCTTTCATAAACTTTATATTCACTTCCAGAATGACCGGACCTTGCTGCATGCGGTGAACATCTTTAAATCCAAAACCTCGCGGAGTGATCGCCTCCCAGCGGGCTTCCTCATAAAGGGACAAGTAAACGGCATTGTTGACATGCCCATAGGAATCGATGTGTGATTCGCGGATCAATAGTTTATAGTTTCCAAATTCCTTCATACTATCCTCTTTCCTATTTCAATGCCTCGCGGATGTGTGCGGATGCAAGATCCAAAGCCCAGACAACGATGGCAATCACGACGATGATACAACCGACTTCTCTCCACATGGCCTGTCCCTGATACTGTATCAGCATGGTGCCTATGCCACCACCGCCGACCATACCAATGACAGTTGCCATGCGCACATTGATGTCCCAGCGATACACCGTAAATGAAATATACGGCAGAACCACCTGAGGGACAATCGCATACCAGACAGTCTGCACCTTGCCGGCTCCCGTTGACTCGATGGCTTCGATCGGACCATCCTCCACTGCCTCGACCATTTCAGAATACTGTTTTGCTAAGGAGGCCACAGAATGAATCATCAACGCGAGCATTCCCGCAAAAGGACCGATTCCCACCCACACCGAAAAAATAATCGCCCAAATCAAAGCTTCAATGGATCGAGTCACATTCAGGACGGTTCGCAGAACCAAATATACAGGATAGGCAACCGGTCCGCGCATGATGTTTTTCGCGCAGGCAAAACTTAATACAAACGCAAAAGGAATCGCAATCATCGTCGCAAGAAACGCCATGAAGACTGTTTCGATAATATTCAAAACCGCCCGAGGCAATACTTCCCAATTGGGATTGAAAAGACCTTTGAAAAGTCGAACAGCACCCGCGAATCCATTTTGATCCAAAAGTTCAATCAATGAAAAATCCGTTTTCACAAATGCAACTGCCATCGAGACAACTAACAAGACCACCAGTTGCCAGCCCCAGAAACTGCGGTACCAGGAGTTCGTATCGGAAGTCTGATGCGCACCAAATAACACGCCCCCCAAAGTCTGCACTTGGATTTTACGCAGAAGAGTTGCAACCCCGGCCCCAACTGCCAGAAAGAGCACAACAAAAACCAAATCCATGCCCAAGTTCAGCAGTTGCTCCTCATTGGTCACAAACAAAGCCACCGTCAGTGAGCAGAATAAAAAGGCAAAAGAAAGAGAATCAAAGACTGTCCGGCGTAACATCCTGTGCTCCCTCCCCGTATATTTTTTGGAACCATTCCCGGGTGATTTCCTCAGGACGGCCAGTAAAAACTATTTCTCCATCTTTCAAGGCGATAACCCGGCTTGCATACTGTCGCACTAAAGACAGAAAATGCAAATTCGCGATGACTGTAATCCCCAGCTCTTGATTTATTTTCTTCAAATAATCCATCACCACATGGCACGTTGCCGGATCCAGCGAAGCCACCGGCTCATCCGCCAGCAACAGTTCTGGTTTTTGCATCAAAGCCCGCGCAATGGCCACGCGCTGTTTTTGTCCCCCGGAAAGCTGGTCGGCACGCAGATGTGCCTTTTCCGCAATCCCCACGAGCTTCAAATTTCCAAGCGCTTCGGCCATTTCCTCGTCCGAAAACAATCCAAGAATACTGGGCAATGTTTTTTTTCCGCCAAGAACACCCATCAGCACATTCTTTAGAACGCTTTGTCTGGGAATCAAATTGAATTGTTGAAAGATCATACCGATCTTCCTGCGCAACGAACGGATCTGATCTGTACTTTTCAGGGCCATGATATCACTGCCGGCGAAATTGATTTCTCCACGCGAGGGATCCTGCAGCCGATTCAAACAACGCATCAAGGTTGATTTGCCCGAGCCGCTTAAACCAATCACAACCAGAAACTCGCCCTGCTGAACCTCGAAGGAAACCCCACGAAGCGCATGAACACCATTGGGGTAGGTTTTATGCAGGTCTGTGACCTTTAATAAAGTACCCATTACTTCTTATCCGCCGGGAGCATCTGCTTAAGCATTTCGCGAACGCTGTCGTAGTCGGCATCTGTCGCTTTTTTCAAATTGGTCGCACCCAACATCAGGTCCAAAGATTTTCTGCCTTCCGGCGTTGCCACCCATTGTAAAAGGACGTCGACTATTTTTTCCTTCATCTCTTCCGGCATATCTTTGCGGAACACAATCGGATCATTGGGAATGGGCTCCGACAACTCGATGATTTTTACTTTTTCCTCGACATCAGGGTATTGCAGCTTCACCAGTCGTCGGGCGTCTTCGATTTTTCCATCCTGCGGAGGACTGTAATACGTGGCCCCTCCATCAACCTGCCCCTGATAGATCATCGACACCACCGCATCATGGTTCATCGCGAATACAACTTCCTTGGGTTCAATCTTTTTATCCCTCAGCGTTTTCAAAGGAAGCAAATACCCGGAAGTCGATGCCGGATCCACAAAAGCCATTTTTTTGCCATTGAAGTCCTTAAGAGTTTTAATTCCGCTTTTACTTCCCGCCAATAGTTGTGACTGATACGTCCCCAGGCCATAACGAATCACCGTCAGTCGTGCTTCGACTCCATAGGACTTGTGCGCCATATAGTATCCATAGGTGTTAATTGTCGCCACATCTGCACGACTGGTGCCGAAGGACTCAACGACTGCCACAAAAGACTGGGGTACCGTGATTTGAAATTTGTAAGGCGTTGATTTTTCCAGATACTCTTTCAGAAGCTTGGAATTATCGGCCAGCA
Source organism: Bdellovibrio sp. HCB288 (assembly GCF_047305935.1). Taxonomy (GTDB): domain Bacteria; phylum Bdellovibrionota; class Bdellovibrionia; order Bdellovibrionales; family Bdellovibrionaceae; genus Bdellovibrio. The sequence goes on along the minus strand of NZ_CP178619.1, from coordinate 1,988,271 downwards.
CCTTTGCATCCACAGACGGAACGAGGTGAAATTTGATCGGATTTTCAGCGGTTCCCAAAGCTGCTTTTTTGAAGTTGCAGCCAGTAAAGGCTAGGGAAAGAATCAATAACGTGCAGGTTGAAAAAAGGTTCATGAACCCTCCACGAATATTCTAATAAAGGACCTCTTCCCTGTTAACAAAGTCTTTGCCTTAACTGGACCCCAACAGCTACGATGACCCCATGATCGATCAAATCCTTGTCAATATTCAAACTCTGGTTTCACAAGGCAAGAAATGCCTTGTGGTTTTTGATTTGGATTCAACATTGTTCGACGTCAGCCCTCGCATTGAAATGATTCTGAAGGACTTTGCAGCCGATCCCCACAATCAAAAACTTTTCCCGGATCAGGTGGCCCTTTTTGGACAAATCAAAATGGCTCACACGGATTGGGGATTTACAAATGCCTTGCAACGAGCAGGGCTGGATGGACACCATCCGGCTTTTCAGGACGCAGTGATGCAGTATTGGAAAAGCCACTTCTTTTCCAATGATTATTTGAAATATGACAAGCCCATCGATGGCGCCATAGAATATGTCCAGACCGTTTTAAAAATGGGTGCGGATATCGCTTACCTGACAGGGCGAGATGTCCATCGAATGGAGCCTGGCACAACGGCACAGCTGAAACAGTGGAATTTGCCACTCAATGATCAAGCCATCCTGTACGTCAAACCCGACAAAACCATGGACGATGCCGAATACAAAACCGATTGGTTTTTGGCAGACGCCCGCCAAAACTACGCCAAAGTTTATTTTTTCGACAATGAGCCCGTTATTTTGAATCTGATGGGTAAGAAATGTCCTCATGTTGAGAGTATTTTTTTTGACAGCACCCATTCGGGCAAGGCAGAACCACCTCCTGACCTGCCTCGAATAATGAACTTTGTCCTGAATCAAAGGAACTCCTAATGTTGTACCTTGTGGCAACTCCGATTGGTGACACCAGCGAAATATCTTTGCGTGCCCTGCAAATACTGAAGGACTGCGATGTTGTGATTTGCGAAAGCACCAAAGAAGCCTCCAAACTTTTACGCGTACATGGAATCACCGGAAAAACCTATGAAGTTTTGGACGAACACTCCACACCGGATGACAAGGCTGCACTAGTGCCTTTGTGTGAGAAAAAGCTCGTGGCGTTGGTCACCGACTGCGGCACTCCTGGGTTTTGTGACCCCGGAGCGGACCTGGTTCGCTTGTGTCGACAAAAAAATATTCCGGTAAAATCAGTTCTGGGCGCCTCCGCCCTTATGGGATTGCTATCCCTGAGCGGTCAACGTCTGGACGAATTTGTTTTCCGTGGTTTCATTCCCGCAGAAACTGAAGCCCGTGGCAAAGCACTGCGCGAATTGACCAAGGAAAAACGCGCCATCATTTTGATGGACACTCCTTATCGTCTTAAAAAAATGCTGGGCGATATGAAAGATCACTTCCCACAACGCCGCATGCTTCTTTCTCTGAATCTATCCCAAGAGGACGAATTGAATCTGGAAGGAACCATCGATCAAATCGCCAAGAAAGTTCCTTTTGAAAAAGCAGAATTCATGCTGCTTTTGTATCCCGCATGATTCACCTTCCCGTTGATGATTTTATTCCTTCAATAAAAGACCAGCTTCAAAATGGTTTGAATCTGGTTCTGACCGCTGCACCGGGTGCTGGTAAAACCACTCGTTTGCCTCCGGCCCTGCTGGACATCGTAAAAGGAAAAATCATCGTACTGGAGCCGCGCCGTATGGCTGCCATCGCCGCCGCTCATCGCATCGCCGATGAAAGCGGCTGGACCATCGGAGAAGAAGTCGGCTACCAGGTTCGCTTCGCCAACAAGACTTCCGCTAAAACTCGTTTGATCTTTATGACCGAAGCACTTCTGGCGCGCCAAATGCTGGATGATCCGGAATTGTCAGACGTGGATCTGGTTATACTGGATGAATTTCACGAGCGTTCATTGCATGTCGATCTGTCCCTGGGACTTTTGCGTGAACTCCAGGAGCTGGGCCGGGAAATTAAAATTCTGGTGATGTCAGCAACGCTGGAAGCGGAAAAGATCTCTGCCTATATGGGACAGGCACCGATCGTATCGGTACCTGGAAAACTTTTCGACCTGGAAGTTGTTTATCAAAAAAACTCGCAGGTTATACAGACTTTTCCTTCTTTCTTTGAAAGTCTGGCGCAAACGGTGCGCGAGGCCGCGGCGAAAACGGATAAAGACATTCTGGTTTTCCTGCCTGGGGTCGGTGAAATTGATCGCGCACGAAACGTCCTTGAGGACTGGGCTTCCGGCCGAAACATAGACCTGGTTCCACTTCATGGTTCGTTGAATATTGAGGATCAAAGACGTGCGCTGCAAAAAGGACCCCGCCAGCGCATTGTGCTTTCCACCAATATCGCAGAATCCTCGGTCACTTTGGACGGAGTGAATACGGTCATTGATTCAGGTTTAGCTAAAAACATGAAGCAGGATTATCGCACTGGATTTTCCCGTCTGGAACTGGGCCGCATCAGTCTTTCCAGCGCCATTCAGCGCGCAGGTCGTGCTGCACGCCAATTCCCCGGCAGAGCCTACAAGATGTGGAACAAAATGGATGAGCACTCCTTTGCAAAAAGTGAGACCGCGGAAATCCAGCGTGTGGATCTGACGGAAAGCCTTTTGTTCCTGGCAGCCCAGGGCGTGTCGGACTTTCAAAATTTTTCCTGGTTTGAAAAACCAAGCTCTGCTGCGATCGAAAAAGCCACTCAGTATCTAAAGCTTGCCGGAGCCATCGACAGTCATAGCAAGATCACCGATCTGGGCCGAAAGATTCTGCACTTTCCACTTCCAGTTCGCCTGGCAAAGTTAATGTTGGTGGCAGCTGAAAGAAACTCCCTGGAGCTGGGGGCCGATCTTGCCGCGATCCTACAGGAACGTGATTTCATTCGGCGCGAGGCCCAAGGTTCGTTTCAAGGGGATAAAACTGAATGCGATCTGCAAGTCCGTCTGGATCTTTTGCAGCAGTTTAAAAAATCCGGTAAAGCACCACGCGAAGCAGGCTTCATGGCAATGCAAACAGTCTCCCAATCAGCATCGCAAATTCTGAGTCTTGCCAGAAAAATGGGAGTAAACCAAAACACCAAGACGGAATCGACGGAGCTGGAAATGCGCACGCTACTGCTTCGCGCGTTTCCGGATCGCCTGTGTCGCCGTCGCGGTCAATCGGATCGCGCCTTGATGGTGGGCGGACGTGGCGTAAAACTGCAAGCGGAATCCCAGGTCAAAACTTCTGAATTTTTCGTGGCCCTCAATGGAATTGAAGGCAGCAGTGATGCAGAAACCATTGTGAGTCTGGCATGTGGATTCACGAAAGAATTTATCCTTGGCCATTTCAAAAACGAGATTCAAAAAAATCGCGACCTGACTTTCATTGAGGAAAAAGGTCAGTTCTTTGTTCGGGAATATAAATCCCTGTTCGGACTTCCCTTGGAAGAGCCATCGCTTTTGCCAGCGTCACCAGAAGATGTGGAAGCAAAACTACCCCAGGTTCTGGTCGAGAAATGGTCATTAGTCACAAAGAACAATGAAAAGCTGGCCGAGTGGTGGGAACGTCTGGAGTTCTGGATGCGCCATCAGGCGCAAGCTGTTTTCGAAAGTGAATTCAGTTTTAGCGAAGAACAGCTTCAAGGACTTAAGCTGGAGGCTTTTACCCAAGCCAGTATGGGCGAAAAGAAATTGCAGGCCGTGTTTGAAAAAGACCTGGTGTTCTTCTTTGAATCCGTTTTTGATCATGACTTCATCCGCACCTTCAACAAAGAACTGCCGGCAAGAATCACAGTACCCAGCGGCAGTTCCATCAAGGTGACTTATCCATCGGATAAGGCCCCCTACCTGGAAGTTCGCATTCAGGAAGTGTTCGGTATGATGGAAACCCCTAAAGTGCTATTCGGAAAGTCCCCCCTGACGTTTCATCTGCTGGGACCCAATTTCCGTCCGGTACAAGTGACTTCCAATTTGGAAAGCTTCTGGAAGAATGGTTATCCGGAAGTGCGTAAGGAATTAAGAATAAAATACCCCAAACATCAGTGGCCGGAAGACCCTGCCGATGGCACCCCCGAGGCCAAAGGTCGCCGCCGTTTCTAAGGAAACCTTTGGTCCTTGGATTGCTTTCTTATTCATTTGAAAATTTCAAGTGACGTGGGACTGTGGCTGTTTTGATCTAACGGCTGCGTCTGTTTAATGCGTAGACACCCAATACGCAAAAAGGGGCTCCTATGCCGATCCAGGCAGGAAAATTCATGCTTTTAGCTTTGGGCCTGCTGGGCCTTTTAAGCTTCTCATCCCCTGCCGCTCACGCCGCTGCCCTTTGTGAAAATGTCTTTAACGATGTTCTTGAATTCGATAGTCGCGAAACTTTCATCGAAGAATTGAATATGAAGGTGAACTACCGCCATATCGAATTCAAAAAGGGAGAGCCCAAGGTCGCTGATGTGCTCGGAAATACAGACGACATCCTTTTAGGATTTGCGCCATTTGGTCACGCCTATGTGGTCAGGGAAGCCACCCGTTTGGATGGCAGCGTTCTGACCAAGGCAATCGTAAATGATCACATGGCAGAACTGGAAGCCGGCATTGTCGTTCGGATTAAACGCAAACACCTGAACAATGAGTTCCTAAGAAAATTCGATAACTCCTGGGGAGTCACCTGCTCCAAGGTTGCTTGTGCTGCCTTGGCCAAGGCAGATGTTTTTGTAGGAACCAACGGCACGCAATTTATCTCCCCCTATGCGGCATTGACCACAATCCTTAAAAAAGGTCTGCACGATGGGAGCGGAAACCCCATTCAGTTTGAAATCTACAACATCGGAAAGTTTGATATGCCCGTTATGCTTCACCGCCTGAAGGAATCCAGCAATCGCATTCAAAAGGATACGATGGCCAAGGTCGGAATTATCGGGACGGGCATCACGGCCGTCACAGGTACAATCCTTTATCTGATGCACTTGGATGACGAGGCGGAAAAAGCCCTGAAGAACAAATAAAAAAAGGGAGCTTTTCAGCTCCCTTTTTAAGATTCTTAATGTCTTTAAGAACTACCCACGAAGAGAGTAGTAAGAGATCACTAGACCTGGATCGAAAGAGAATGGAACTGCTTCCATGTTCGGTTCGTCGATCAAACGACCAGTCTCGATGCCACCTTTTTCTTCTTTAGTCATGAAAGAAGGAAGTGGAAGACGTGGAGCTTGTTTCGCAGACATGTAAACTTGGTTTTGGTAAGCATCAGCTTTCAAAGAAACGATATCGCCTACTTTGATGATTTGAGAAGAGATGTTTACTTTTTTACCGTTCAACAAAACTTTACCGTGAGAAACCATTTGTTTTGCTGCAGCGATAGAAGGTGCGAAACCAAGACGGAATACAACGTTATCCAAACGTTTTTCCAACAAGTTCACCAAAGACTCAACCCAGTTAGAGTTAGAAGATTTTTGAGCCTTACCGATGATACGGCGGAATTGTTCTTCACGTAGTCCGTAGTGGATACGAACTTTTTGTTTTTCTTCAAGTTGAAGACCGAACTCAGAGTATTTACGACGGCGTTGACCGTGTTGACCTGGAGGATATGGTCTTCTTTCCAAAGCACCAGCTTTGCCCAAGCCTGGAAGCTCAGTCATAAGACGTCTTTGTAGTTTAAAGCGAGCAGATTTGCCTTTTCTTTTCATATAAGTAAGTCCTTTATAAAGCGAGCTACCGTGATAATGGAAATGCCTACCTGTTGAACAGGAATTACTCCCAATACATTCTAATTGAAAACGTATTGAGAAAGCACTCTGAGATCACGAAATGCATACTAAGTTTTTGCCGCGGTAAAATCAGAAAACAAATGGCAACGGCGGGTCCTTGTCGTAATTCCATATGTCGAGATTTTCACTCAACATTCCACAAAGCCTTTGCTAATGCAACTGCCATGAAGCGACTTACAAAACTTACCTTCATCTCGATCCTAGGGGTTTCTGCGGTAACGCAGGCCACGACCAAGACAGTGTTGTTCTGTAAGGACATTGCTCAGCCCGATCTTAAAAGCATCACCATCCAGGAAAACCCCAGCATTGGCCAACCGGGACTCTTGGAACTGATCGAAACCCACAATGATGGCAGCACCAAGGAGCTTTATGCCCTGGAAACTGACTTGAATGAGGGATGGATCCCCATGTCCCCTCGAGACGGGACTTCCAGAATTTTACTACGAAAAGAAGGAAAGTGGACGGTTGCCCAGAACAAGGGCGACTACCGGGTTTTCAACGAAGCTACTTGCATGAAGTAACTTAATGGAAGCCCTCCGCGTTGGGAGGGCCCCGAGTGCCTTCTTACCAAGCGGCAAGGCGGCGGCGACGGTTTTTCTTACGGACCGGAGTAGCAGTACTTGTACTTTCAAGTTGAGTGGTCGTCGTAGGAGCCGTTTCTAGTTCTACCTGTTTCATAGCCGAACTCCTTTCGTGCTAGTTTCAATCACACCAACCAGATTGGCCGATGTGGTTTAGGTACTCCCCCATTCTCTCAGAGCCACGGAGCGTCAAGCGACAGATTTAGTATTAGTTTTTGATCATGAAACCGTAATGCAAATGGATGTGAGCCCATGCTAACTTTACAACGCTAAGCGTTGTGAGCTGTGGGTGTATTTACTTAAAAAACAGGTCCTTAACGACCCAAAGGGGTCCGATCAGCAGAAACTGCAGATCTTTCAGGAAAGAGGGCTTTTTGCCTTCAATCCTGTGGCCATAGAACTGACCAATCCAAGCAAGAACGAAAACAATCACGAGAGCCACCCATAGAGGCTGGATCACCATACCCAATAAATAGAGAAGGACGTAACACAAAACCAATTGCCCCAGCATCACCATCACAGGCTTCATCCCCAAGGTGGAATACCAACCCAGAGCAATGGCGATAAAGATCTCCCCTAATTTGATCGGGCCCATTTGAACTGGAATTTGCAAAAGCAGGCCTACGACCGAAAAGAAAATCAACGGCACGCAAATTTTATGGATGAGTTTGTTTTTGGAGTTTTGATGACTTTCGCCGTATTCAGCGAACCACTCCTGCAGGGTCATGCTTTAACCTGGCCAACGGGACCGACCACAGTTGCGCCTGCTGGCACATCTTTAACAACCACAGCGTTGGCTCCGATCATGGCACCGTCACCGATGATTATTGGCCCCAGAACTTTGGCTCCGGCACCGATCATGACTTTGTTACCCACTGTTGGATGTCGTTTCACCGGGTCGAATTTAATCCCCCCCAATGTCACTCCATGAAAAATAATGCAATCATCGCCAACGACGGCCGTCTCTCCGATCACCACGCCGAAGCCATGATCAATAACCAGACGACGCCCCAGATTTGCCCCCGGGTGAACTTCAATCCCCGTCAACCAACGGGAAATCTCTGCCACCAAGCGCGCCACGAAAAACAATTCAGCTTTATAAAGCAGATGAGCCAGGCGGTGCATGATCAAGGCTTTTGGGCCCGGATACAACAAAGCGATCTCCCAACGGGACTTTGCCGCGGGATCATAAGCCTTGTATGTGTTCAACAGCGCAATCAGGCGCTTCCACAAATCAAACATCAATATTTCTCATTCAAATCATCAAGTAGGAAGTAACGATCAAACAATTCATTGTAGCGAGACCATTTCTCGCCTGAGGCGCGCTCACCGTCAACAATTGATTTCAAAGTCGCGACTTTACTATCCAGGTCATCGACCATGGCGATCAACATCGCTTCCATAAATTTAGGACGCTTCGGTGAACCATATTCCAATTTGCCATGATGACTTAGGATAATGTGCTTACAAATATCGCGAAGTTCTTCGCTGAATCCCAGAATACGAGCTGATTTTTTATCTATAAGCTCACAAGCCAATTGCATGTGCCCCAACAGGCGTCCGCGATCGGTGTACTGAACTCCGTTATCATAAGAGAGTTCCCAAATTTTTCCGATGTCATGAAATATAGCGCCAAACAAAAGCAAGTCACGGTTCAGGAATGGATAATGTGATCCCATGAAATCCATGATCTTACAGATCGACAGAATATGCTCTAAAAGTCCGCCCACCCAAGCGTGATGAATGGACTTCGCGGCAGGGGCGCGCAGAATACGGGGACGAATTTCCGGATCCTCCAACGTATCCAACACCAACTGTTTAAGATGATCATTGCGCATAGAGCGAACCAGCTGCAACAGTTCCACCAGCATGTCTTCTGTTTCTCTTGCCGCCTTTGGAATGAAATCCTCGAAATTCACTTCCGAGTTCTCCACGCGCTCCAGTCGATGAATCACCAGCTGCTTACGGTTTTGAAACAACTGCACCAGGCCTTTAACTTTCAGCACATCGCCAGTTTCAAACTGACGTGCCAGTTCTTCAACGCGGTCCCAAAGGCGCGCATCAATGGATCCTGTTGCATCACCCAATTGCAAGCCCATGAAGGGTTTGCCATTTTTACCCACTCCGACGGTCTTTTCCTTAACCAGGAAAAGCATTTCAACAGTGTCTTTATCTTGAAGACTATGAACGGTTTTCTTGTCCATCAGGGTGCCTCACAGAAAAGATTTTTATGAGTTGGATCCACGAACGAAACTTGTGCGACATAAATAGTGCCAGCCTTTTCAGCCGAGAACAGGAACGTACCGCCCAGGACACTGATATGGCGTTCCCGAGTGGTATTGACTTTCAGGCCTTCGCCCTTCATCGCCAGATTATACTTGTTGGTGATATCCAGAATTTGATTGCAGCCCGCACCGTAAATAATATCACCCAGACGGCGTTTGCGGGCGCGACTGACAAATAGAACTTTGCTTTGTGTGGCTTCAGTGAAAGCCGGAAATTCAAAGCCCACATAAAATGAACCCTGACGATCATTCAGGTATTGTGACAAATCAATTTCACCGCCACCACGAGGCAATTCAAACTTGATGGCTTCCTCTTTCAGAATGCCGGGATTTTTATCGACCAGGAAAACAGTCACATCTGAAAATACGATTTCTTTGTTGCTGGTATCAGCCTTTTCGGATTCCGCACCGTGGGCATCAGGAGCGGCTTGAAAAGACAGTGCCTCCCAGGCCTTGGTTGGAATCTTCAAATCAGGTGGCACGTCCTCGAACTTCACCACTTTGTATTCTTCGCGATGATAACCACCAGGGTCTTTGGAACACCCGCTCAGCGCAACTAAAGCACCCAGAATGAAAAGCACAAAAGGCTGATTCATCAATCAGCCTCCAGTTGATCCCTCATTTCCAACAGAGGTATGAAGGTAGGTTCAGTCTGCAAACCCGCTCGAGTATAATTTAAAGCGGCATTGCGATCTTTTCGTTTTAATACAACCCAGGACAACCCATACAGAGCCGGACCGGAGGCATTGTTTTTTTCATAGACTCGGGTGAAAGCCATCTGCGCGCAATTCACATCGTGATTGGACATACAGATATCACCCATCAAACGATCCCGCACATTCAAGCTGGATAATTCCGGCATCTTAAGGATAGCCATGGCTTCTGGTATGCGACCCGTTTTTTTCAAGTAGGAAGCCTGAGCCGCAAGAACGTAAGGATCCTTGGGACCTTCGCTGATAGCTTCCTGCAATAGTTTGTCTGCATCGCTGTCACGATTGATTTCCATCAGGCAAATCGCACGAACCGCTTTGAATTCTGCAGAAGGAATACTGCGTGCATAGACTTCAGAACAATACTTCTCAAGGTAATCCCATTGCGTGAAACGCCAGTCGACATTCAACGAATGAGTGTACAAATTGGAAGTGCCCGGGGTCTCGCTTAAAAACTTAACGATCGACTGGTTCATTGCATCCACGTCGCCCATCAAATTATATGCATAGATCAGGAAAAGGCTCAGCTCCTGGCGCAACCAGTAAGCTTTCTGCAAAGTGCTTTGCAAATCATTTACGACGTGTTTCAGGTAAGACAAATCCGATGTTGTCTTTGCCACTTCCATCGCTGCCATGGCACGTCCATAGACTGCCATAACATTGCCGGGTTCTCTGCTAAGCACATTTTCAAATTTGCGCATGGCTTCGTGGTAGTTGCCTTTTTTCATGTCGACAATCGCCAGATTCAGGCGCGCAGAAATATTAAATGGTTCATGACCGATGGCTTTTTGCAAAGTGTTCTCGGCCTCTTTCAAATCCCCGTCCATCATGTATGAAACGGCGATACCCAAATAGGCATCCACCAAATCCCCACGCTGACGGTTTTCCTGCACGATGGCTTTTTCCAGGGTACGACGACCTTGCATAGTCTGACGATCCTCTGAAATAAGCACCGGAGCCATTTGAATTTGCGTGTCGAGATCGGGTTCTTTTAGAGATGCCGCGGATTTATATGAACGAAGGGCTCTTTCATACAAACCCACGCTCTTATAGCGGATCGCCTGTGAAATCAGTTCATCATAGTTCCCTGAGGTCTCGGACTGGCGATTGCCCAGCATAACATAAATTCCAAGAGTGACGATCGCCGCCAATCCAATCACAGCCCAACGAAGTGCCGAGGACTGCTGACGAAGTTTCCCCTGCACGCGAGCATCATTGGCTGTTCCATAGCTGACACCAGCACCTGGCAATCCTTTATGTCCTACAGGTCTTTCAGTTGCCGCGGAAATATCCTTCATGCCGGAATGAACAGGTGGAATCGGAGTCAAAGTATGCTCTTCGCGATCCACCGTCGGTTCCGTTTTCGTAAACGAGGTATTGTGAGGAATCGATTGGGTCATCGTGTTTTCCGGAGAATTATCCTGCTCTTCACGAATAGCCCGGATGATTTCCATAAAACGCTGATTTTCGCGGATATAACTCCAGCGCCCGACAGGAAGTCTGATTTCATCAATAATGGAAACCTGGCGGGTTTTTAGAAGTGTTGTGACTTCTTCGACAGAAAATGGACCTAGAATCCTGGTTGAGGATTTTATCAGCCATACTTTTTCTGTATTGGAAACCTCAACCGACATACTTTACAGCCCCTTCGTGAGGAGCAGTTTTAAATCGTCGTTGGTCAGCAATAGACCAGCTCCGATATAAGATGAACTGGCGTCATTCTTATTGAAGGCATCATTCCAACCGGCGTTTAGGTAAAGGCCGCGATAGAAGAAGTAACTGATATTTCCGCGCAAGTTGGTACGAGTGAAGTCAAACGCCTCCACAGTCGCTTTCATCTTACGACGGAAGAAGTAGTAATCCACACCGAAACCGCCACCATTCTCGATCACGCCCCCTTTAAGAGTCAGATCCCAGAAGTTTTTAGCGAATAACAACGTGAATTTAAGTTTGTTTTCGTAAGTTTTCTTTTCGTAGTAGTCACCCGAGTTTTGTGGAGGTGCACCGGAGTATTGAAAGCGTGTTGTTTCTACAAGGCCCACTGGATCATCCACGACTGCCAGGTAGTAGTAACGATCCAAGCCAGGCTGGATTCTTACACCCACCGTCGTTTTCCAGTTACCCACTTCGCCCAGATAATCAGTTCTGAAATCGAAAGCAGTTTCGATACTGCTGGCTGCACCGACCATGTTGTTCAGACCATCGATGGCACTGTCGACTTTTTCAGCTGTAGCTTCGTCGCTGATAAGTTTACCGATAGTCCCTTCCCCACGATTGATTTTGCCGGTGATTTCATCCAGGTTCTTCATGGTCTCAGCCAGACGAGCCCAGGTCTTTTTAAGTCCTGTGTCGCTGTTGTCATTCATGACTTCACGCAGGCTGGTTGTGATGTCTTGAACATCGTTCACGATGTCGCCGACTTTGTCTTTGTTTTCAGTCGTCATTTGCGCCAGGTCTTGCGTGATCGTTTCTACGTTCTTAACGATGCGACCCAGAATGTGGTTTCGAGTTCCATTTTCAGAAGTCGCTTGCTCCAGATTCTTTGCTACAACTTTCAATGAGGACGTCACCTCACCCACTTGCTGAACCAGGTTTTCCAAAGAACCACCGGCTTTGACATTCAAAATTTGCGCATTGTCAGGAAGTGGCGGATCTGTTGGAGAGCCCGGGTAAACTTCAACGTGGGAGTCACCCAAAATACCTTGAGCTTTGATTTCAATACCTGCAGATGTTGTTAAAGGAACATCCGACTTAACGGTGATGTCGACACGGGCCTGGCCATCCTGCAAACGAATGTCTTTGATAACACCCACAGGAATACCCGCAGAACGAATTGCTGAATTCTTAACCAGACCACCCGCATTGGGAAGAAGGAACCAGGCTTTTTTGGAACGGCCAAGGTAAGAGGGATCTTCGCTCACCTGCATGGACATAACGGCAATCAGTGATCCTACTACGATCACCAAAAGACCTACTTTAAACTCAGCAGCACGGAGCCAATTCATTGATGTTTCATCCCTTTATTCACGAACTTCTTAACCAACTCAATATCGGTATTAAAGAAGTCCTCTGGAGTCCCGAATAGTAAAACCCGGCCACTATCTAACATCGCGATATGATCCGCAATCCTAAACGCGGCGGACAAATCATGGGAAACCATGATTGACGTCAATTGCCCATTCCGTTGCTTATGCGTATCCAGGATTAAATTATCTACCATTTCAGTCAGAATGGGATCTAAACCCGTGGTCGGCTCATCATAGATCAGGATTTCTGGATCTAGGGCGAGAGCTCTGGCTAGACCCGTTCTTTTTTGCATACCACCCGAGATTTGACTCGGAAGTTTTTTGTAGTGTTTAGGGTCCAGACCGACCTGATGAAGTTTATCTTCAGCAATACGAAGGACTTGAGTTTCCTTCAAATCCCGACGGTGTTCAAAAAGCGGAAAGCAGACATTTTCAAGAACAGACATGTCATCAAACAATGCAGCGGACTGAAACAACACGCCGAATTTCTGTCTGAACTTGGTGAGGTCATCCTCATTCATCTGATTTAAATCCCGCCCCAAAACTTCGATGGAACCGGAAGTGGGTTTATACAATCCCAACAGATGCTTTAGCATCACACTTTTTCCAGTACCGGAAAACCCGATAATCGCAGTCAGACTTCCCTTGGGGATTTCAAGATTGATCCCCTTCAAAATGTAGTCGTTGCCATCGAAGGTTTTTTTCAAGTCACGAATTTGTACAGCGGGTTGTTTGAACATTATGAGATCCCCATCAGGCTGTAGTAAAGACGGATCAAATTCGTCAGGAAGTAATCCAGCATAATAATCATGACCATGCTTTGTACGACACCTTGGTTGGTGGCTTCACCCACGCCTTTGGCGCCGCCCGTGGTATTAAAGCCACGGAAAGTACAAATCAAAGCAAAGAAAATCCCGAAGACTGCACCTTTGATCAAACCTTCATTGATGTGTTTGACCTCGATCATGTCGCGGATTTTCTGCCAGAAAACTGCTTCATCAAGTTGCACGATCTTCACACACAAAAACCAACTGCCCATCATCGCGACAAAGTCGAAAACAGCAGTCAAAAGTGGCATACAGATAAATGCCGCAACCAATCTTGGAGAGATCAGATATTGCTTGGTGTTCACACCCATAACTTCAAGGGCGTCGATTTGCTCATTCACGCGCATCGTTCCCAGGCGAGCGGCCATCGCTCCACCGGCACGCGCCGCCACGATCAATCCCGTCAACACCGGACCCAACTCACGGGTAATCCCCAGAGCCACAACCGGTCCAACCATGTTCACGGCATTAAACATTTTGAATCCCAGATAAATCTGCATCGAAAGTGCCAGTCCTGTAAATCCGCCGGTCAGGCAGATGATCCAAATGGACTGATTACCGATGAACTCCATGTGCTTGATGATTTCCGGAAAACGCGAAGGCTTGGCAAAAACTAAACGGATGCTTTCCCCGAAGAACATCATCATGCGCCCGGTTTCTTCGACAAAACTGCGGAAGAAACCGATAAACGAAGCTCCGATCCAGGAAACACCAAACGCTGCTTTTTGTACCAGTCCTTGTGAACTCACGGAGTCTCCTTACCGACGTACACCCGAGGCACACGCTCACCCACGCTGGTTAACATTTCATAAGAAATGGTGTGGGCTTTATGAGCCAATTCATCAGCCGAAAGCACATGACCTTTTTGGTCTGCACCAAATAAAACGACTTCAGTGTTTTTAAATGTTTCAAGCGCACGCCCCTGAACCACGTCTGTCACATCCACCATCAGGTAGTCCATACAAACAGTTCCGACCACAGGCACGCTTTTACCATCGAACAACACCGAAGATTTATTGGAAAGCAGACGATGATAACCGTCACCATAGCCAATGGAAATAACCGCGATGACCGAATCACGCTGTGCCGTCCATTTTGCGCCATAAGAAACCGTTTCCCCGGCTTTTACCTGGCGAAAGTTATTCACCACCGATTTCAAATTCATCACCGGTTTCAATCCCGCCACGTCAGGATGTCCCAACGAGCTGTACCCATAAATCATCAAACCCGGGCGCAAACCCCAGTTCTGCATATACAGAGGATGAGATTTATCCTGAGAACCTTTTTTCTCCATCTCCATCAAATTCAAAATCCCCGAACTGTTCAGTGCATGACAGAACACATTCATGGATTTGAAGACTTCGGAGATCTTGTTCAATTTTTGCAACTGATGCGCGCTGGTTTGATCCATTTCCTGCGCATTTTCACCAATATAAAGATGCGTGCACAGGGCCTTTACTTCAATCTTTGCGTGTCCATTCAAACGATCAAAAACTTTTTGCGCCTCTTCAACCCGGAAACCCAGTCGATTCATCCCGGTATCAAATTTAACGTGAACGCTGACTTTTTTATTTGCGACTTTTTCCAGAGCTTCAATCTGCTCCCAGGTGCTGACAACGGCGGTCATGTTGTTGTCGATGATCGCCTTGGCACCGACTTCATCGAAACCTCTGAAGACCAGAATTTCCACGTTTACGCCGGATTTTCTAAGCAACAGACCTTCCTCAATCAGGCAGACACCCAATTGCTGGATGCCCAGCTTTTCCAGGTGCAAAGCAAGTTTTACATCACCGTGGCCATAGGCATTGGCTTTGACCATCGGGCACAGGAACCTGTTCGGAAACGCCTTTTGCAAGACACGAATGTTATGTGTCAGGTTATCCAAATTAATTTCCGCAAAAGTTTTTCGAAACATTTCCATTAAAAACACTAATCCTATTCAGCCGGAATTTCGAATTCAGGCTTGTGACTTTCCGGGGCTTTGTACAAGCAAATCTTGTTTCCACCCTTATCTGCAATGTGAGCCAGGGCTTTCCCAGCTGATTCATCAAGGGACTTCGGTGAATCACACAACGAAGGGTATTCACTCACTCCCAGGCTGATCGACACCTGCATTCCATTTTCCAGGAACGTACTTCCCTCAACAGCGCGACGAACTCTTTCCGCACGCAACGCTGCCCCTTTTTTAGAGCAATGAGGCAGCACCATTGTCAACTCATTGGCTGCTGTTCTGAAGTTCGTATCGTTGGTACGGCTGGATTTTGATATCACAGTTGCCAATGATTTTAGCAACTCATCCCTCACCGCATCACCCAAAGATGACTCGATCTCATAAAAATCATCCATGGAGATTTTTACGATTGCCAGAGGTTGTTTCAAACGACGGGCACGAGCAACTTCATCCTCCAAAACTTTAACATAGTGATTGCGATTAAAGAGTTCCGTCACAAAATCTTGGACTTCCAGCGTGTCGACTCTTTTTTCCAGAACAAAATGTGAGTAACAGAGATTAAACAGTGTGTACTCATCGTTCAACTGAGCCAGCGCCTGTGCTTCCATCCCACCGGAATATACGAACAGTCCTTCCAATTGATTGCCACCATAAAGCGGAATCGCCTTGGGCGGCTTCAAATGAAAGGCTTCGATCAACAGATTCGAAAAACTTGGTGGAATCAAACCCATGGCCAATTGCGACCCCAGGTCTTTCATCTCGTCCGTGGTCAGTTGAGTTCCGACACCTTGAATCTGCGCCGAATCGATTCCATTGGCGTGCGTGGCCACGAAGCTGCGCACGGAAGGAAGAAACTTAAAAAACACGCAACGGCTTTCAGAGATTCCGTTCAGAAATCTTTGTACCATGTCTTCTTTGGATTGCGCGGAACGATACTCAGCAATACGCATCGGGAAAGCCGGGCGAGCCGCCTCTTCCTCCTGATGTTTCATCGTGGTCATTGCTGCCTGTTGAACATCTTCAAGCTGTTGCTTGGTGGATTCAATATCCTCGATCAACTGTTCGTTCTGCAAAGCCAGATAAATTTTTTCACAAGCACGATCCACGGCCCAAAGCACGCGGGACTCTATCGCCACGGCCTCGTCGGAGATAACATCCATGAATCCGAAACTTTGATACTGGGACAAAATATCAAACTGTCCCAAATTTGAGATCGCAATGTAACGAATTTCGTCGTTGATCTTTTGCACATGGACCACGAAATCACTTAAAGCACCCGCCATAGTCGCCGTCGAAAACACCAGCAAATGCGGTGGAGTGTCCTTCAAACGCTGTTCCAGCTGCTCAGGGTCCTGGATAAAATAGGCATCATAACCCGCCTGCGAAAGAGAAACCTTAACGGCAGCACCCTGATCCACATCCGTGGTGAATACATAAACTGTAAACTGAGAGCTATGATCGCGAATGTCCAATTAAGTCCTCTTTCCAGGTCTGCGAATTTCAACTTGATAACTGTCGGCCTTGGATTTGCGAACCGGTTTTAGTTCTGCTGCTGGCGCATTGATCAAATTGACCGGAGTGAACTGATCATCAATCGGCGCTGACACAACGGTCTTATCCTCGGAAAAATCGGCGGCTTCAATTTCCGGAACCGGCGTCTCTTCGTCGATTGCCGAAGAAACCACCTCTTCAGGCATTTCCAAAAGTTTGTCGATATTCACATCCAATGGTGAATGAGTGCCTGGTGATGCTTGCATTTTCGTCTCCACAAATTCCGCTTCCGCTTCTTCGCGATGCGGGGACTCCTCGCGAAGCTGCAACACCTCGCCTTGAATCTGAATCTTTTCCACCACCGGAGCCGGAGCCACTGGTGCCGCCAATGGCGCTTTCAAAACACCCACTGCTTCCACCTTCTTGAAGGTGATCAGAACTTTTGCGCCGAAACCGCGCTCAGACGTGACTTTGACTTCAGCATTATGTTCCTTCAAAACACCGAAGGCCGCTGACAATCCCAGCCCCATGTGATTCTTGAATGAACGTGTGGTGAAAAACGGATCGAAAATTTTTGTCAGATTTGCCGAATCAATACCTTCACCGGAATCCTCGAATGACAAATGCACTCCGGAACCGTCCTCAAAAAGATCCAGCTTCAGTTCCTTTTTCGGCATGCGCTCCATCGCTTCAATGGAATTCATGATGATGTTTTCAAATGCCTTCACCAAAGCATCGGCATGCAAATCCAACGGGCTGGTTTCCTGAAAATTACGAACCACTTTAACACCCTTGTTTTGCAATTCGCCTTCCAGGGATTTTAAAGCTCTTGCCAGCGGGCCTTCCACTTTCATGGAGTTCTTTTCTTTGATCTCTTCGCCGGCATAACCCAAAAGTTTATTCAGAACTTCACGGGCCGCGCGCGTCTCGCGCAAAATAGAATCCGTGTTCTCGACGATCTCCCCTTCAGGATGTTTCGCCAGAATCATTTGTGAGTACCCCAAAATCGAACTCAACGGTCCGCGCATCTCGTGCGCCAACGCCGAAGCCACGCGCATGGATGTCTGAACTTTTTCGTTTTGTGCCGTTTCCGGATCCGCGACCACTGATGTGGTCGGTGGTGGTGTGGCTGCAGCCTGCTTTTGTGCTTTCACCAAATCCGTCTCAAGTTTTTCAATTTTATTTTCAGCGGGAGCGACAACCCAAAGCACCGCCGCAATCCCCACAAGTACCAGTCCCACACCCATCAACAGGAACTGCCACCACAAACCAGTGCGCCCCTTCAAAGCTTCATTCAACGGAGCCGAACTCAGCACCCACAAATTCGTGTGAGGCACCTGTTCAAACATTCCGAACAATTGCTGCTTGCCGCTGCCTTCAACAACTCCTCCACCGTGAGTTGCCCCGTCTTTGGCGATCTGTTTGTACATTGGATCATCGCGCATGACTGTGCCCAGATATTCCGGGATGGTGTGCCCCACTGTCAGACCGTAAGTCGTCACGATGGAAAAGGAACTAAGACTGCCGCGTTCGGAATCCACTTGCGACTGAAAAATTTCTCCGGAACTGAACAACGCATATCCACGATTGCCTTCAAGAATCACAACCGCGACATAGCGGCCACGATTGGTGTCCTGGAAAGGTTTGATAAAAAATCTGAGGTCGCTCGTGCGATTTTCAATTTTACCCAAAGCCGCTTTTACAAAAGCATTGTTCCAGTTGGCCGCTTTCGAATTTTCACGCGTGATCAAAACCTGAGGTTCAATGTCACTGCCATTGATAGCCACTGAAGCCACCGCATAGTACGGCGCAATTGTGGACCAGTTAATTCTGTTTTTTTGAAAGTTCTCGGCGTTGAAAGTCGCGACAACTCTTTGCAGGGATTTAAGCTCGCCGCCCAAAGAACGGGAGATGGAACTGATTTGCGTGCGGGTCTGTGCCTCCACCCAACTCATGCGATCGCCGTACACGAAACTATCTGTTCGCCACAAAACGGCGCCGATAAATAACGCTGCTACCGCAATCAACACTGCTAGGAGTTTCACTTTCATTGAGCCTGTTCCTTCCTGTCCCATTCCCAGGACTCGCCGCGGACTAGCGCACGTCTGAGTCTTTGATTTCATTGTAGTTTTAGAAACTGGTAAGAATCAAGCAAGACTCCTTTGCCAAAGGCACTAAAAGGAATTAGAAAGTCTGCATTATGAGTACCCACCGCAGTGATGTTTTGATTATTGGCTCTGGCTCTGCCGGCCTTGCCCTAGCTCTGAAAATGGCTTCTCAAGGAAAAGTGATCGTCCTTGCCAAAGAAAAGATGACCGACACGAACTCTTCGATGGCGCAAGGTGGGATCGCGGCCGTCATGTCGGGTGAGGACAGCTTTGACTCACACATCCAAGACACATTGGTGGCTGGAGCAGGTCTTTGCAAGGAAACTGTTGTTCATAACTATGTCCATCAAGCCCCTGAACGCATTGAAGATTTACTGAACTGGGGTGTCCATTTCGATCTGCGAAAAAAAGGCGGCGAAGAAGCGGATGAAATCGATTTGACGCGCGAGGGCGGACACAGCTTTCGCCGCATTCTCCACTTCGAAGACCAAACGGGACTGGAAATTCACAGAACTCTGTTGGCTCGCGTTCGCGAAAACAAAAACATCACGCTGCTTGAGCGCTTTAATGCCATCGATCTGATTGTGAATAAAGAAGTGGATCCCAACGACATGACACCGGTCACGTGCATCGGAGCCTATGCGTTGGATAAAAACACCGGCGAAGTGCACACTTTTGTAGCAAAAAACACAGTTCTGGCAACTGGCGGCGCTGGCAAAGTTTACCTCTACACTTCAAATTGGAGCGGAGCCACTGGCGACGGCATAGCGATGGCGTACCGAGTGGGCGCGCGAATCGCAAATCTTGAGTTCATGCAGTTCCATCCGACCTGCCTTTTCCATCCGAGCTCCCGAAACTTTTTGATCTCCGAAGCTTTGCGTGGCGAAGGCGGAGTGTTGATCGACGTCCATGGCGAGCCTTTCATGCAAAAATACCACCAACTGGCATCTCTGGCGCCTCGTGATGTGGTTGCACGTTCCATAGACAAGGAAATGAAACGCACCGGTGCTGAGTGTGTCTATCTGGACATGACAAAGCTGGATGCCGATTTTTTAAAACAGCGCTTCCCGAATATTTATTCCAAGTGCATGGAACTGGGAATTGATATGACGAAACAACCGATTCCGGTTGTACCCGCCGCACATTATTTGTGTGGAGGAGTTTTGACTGATGAGTCCGGACGTACAGACATTCCAGGATTGTGGGCCATCGGCGAAACAGCCTGCACGGGCTTGCACGGTGCGAATCGTCTAGCTTCAAATTCACTGCTGGAGTGCTTAACAACGGCACACAACTGCTCTGAGCAAATGAAATCCACGGCAGAAGATTCAAAGTTTTTCCCGGTGGAACCGAAAGCATGGACTCACCCGGAAGAATCCAACGACGACGAAATGATCGTCATCTCCCACATGTGGGAGGAGATTCGCCGCCTGATGTGGAACTATATGGGAATTGTCCGCTCCAATAAACGCCTGGAGCGCGCCCAACATCGCCTGGAAAATATTCTGACGGAAACTAAAGAATACTATTCAAACATGAAGATCCATTCCGACATTCTGGAGCTGCGAAATATCGCCACCGTTGCCAATTTGTCTGTTGAATGTGCACTTCGTCGCCAGGAAAGTCGCGGAATTCACTACAACATCGACTTCCCTGAGCAACAAGACCCGCCTCGTGACACTATTGTCGTCCGCGGACTGATCTAGACCTATTACCGGGGCCCCGAAGCAAAAAGAACCTTGTTTTCACTTGGGGCAAGCGGCAATCTAAATTCATATGTTCAAACGCGAAGAAGGCTTTTTTAAAGGTTTCGATGGCATCAACTTGTTCTTTCAAGTTTGGGATAATCCCAATGCCAAAGGTACAGTCATCATCACTCACGGTCACGGTGAACACTCGGAATGTTATCATCGCCTGATCGAGGCATTTAAGAATGATCAATGGTCATTTTACGCTTGGGATTTACGTGGCCACGGCCGCTCCGAAGGTCATCGTGGCTTCGCCTCTCACTTTGATGACTACTGCAAAGACCATAAAATTTTTGTCGACATGGTGACTTCCATCGAGAAAGTCAAAAAGGGCCCTGTCATTCTGTTCAGTCACTCCATGGGTGGCCTGATTGAAGTAAAAACATTGCTACGCAATCCTGATTTGAAATTCGATGGCATGATTGTCAGCGCACCTTTGCTGGGTCTTTCCATGGAAGTTCCCCTGATCAAATCCACAGCAGCTTTCTTGCTAAATAAAATCCTGCCGAAGTTGACCCTGGGTAATGAGATTAACAATAATGCTCTTACCAGCGATCCTGATGTCATTCGCGAATATGAAAACGACTCCCTTCGACATGTGAAAATGTCCCCGGGCGTATTCACCGGGATGCTGGAAAATTGGGATTTCGTCCGACCTCGTGCCAATGAAATCAAAAAACCTGCTCTGTTCATCCTTCCGGAAAAAGATCCTATTTGCAGCACACCGGAAGCTACAAAGTTTTTTGAAAAACTGGGCAGCAAAAAGAAAGAGCTCAAGGTTTATCCTAATGCTAAGCATGAAATCGTGAACGATGTAATGCGGGACACGGCTTTTGCTGATATTAAAAGATTTCTAGATGGCTTTTTGGAGAACCGCACATGAAATACATTTTAGCACTTCCACTATTGCTGACACTTCTTCTGACCGGCTGTGCTTCTTATGAAGTGACGGATTCAGGCCGCGCTTTGCGCACCGAAGATCAGTATTTCGAAACGGTTCAAAAGTATACTGACAGAACGACAAAGTATTCCGGCCTGTACAATGTTCTGGAAATGCAAGCCACGTTGCTAAGCTCTGAAGTTCTTGAAGCACAGCTTGATCAAAAGACCCGTATTTACCTGTGGGATGAAGCAAAGTTCCAGGAAGAAAGAGGCAAGGTTGCAACCCGCCTAAGCGCCGAGACCGAGTTCTTCTTAAGCTTCTTCACCCCTGAAAGACAGAACGACAACCTGGGCACTCCAAAATCACTTTGGAAAGCATTTCTGGATGTGGATGGCAGAAGATACGAAGGCAAAGTCACTCGAATCAAATCATCTTTGGCAGAGCTGATCAGCCTGTACCCTACTCACAACCGCTTCTACACACCGTACAGCTTAACCTTCCCGGTCTCTGAAAAGACTATCTCCGGCAAAGAGATGAAGGTTACAGTCACAGGCCCGGTCGGATCAGGAATTTTGAGCTTTAATAAGAAATAAAAAAGGGGACCTCAAGTCCCCTTTTTTTATCTATGAAATCGACGTGCGATTTCGAAATCAAACACAGGCTTTGCAAATCTTGCCGCCTTGAACATCAGCCCCATCATTCCTGATGGCTGCACAACTTCCAAATCATGCAGAATCGCCTCGCGAATCATTTTAACATACTGGGATGGTGAAATGGTTTTATCAGGAATTTCAATGTGGGAACCAAACGCCCCCATCACTTTATCATACATTCTCGTTTTGATTCCCGGCGGGATCAAAAGCAGCGTCGTAACACCCGTATCTTTCAACTCCACCCGCAGACTTCGTGTAAATGCAGCAACCGCAGATTTAGTCGCGGCATAAGTGGAGTTCGCAGGCAAATCCATGAAAGCAGTGATGCTGGAGACATTGATGATCTTGCCACGTTTGCGGTCAAGCATTCCCGGCAACACCCCATGAGTGAGCTGAATCAAACTGCTGACATTGACTTGAATCATCTCGCAAATTTCATCAATGGGCTGAGATTCCAACAAACCACCGGTCAACTGTCCCGCATTATTGAAAAGAATATCAATCTGAGTTCCCTGAAGCTGAGCCACCAGTGAATTTACCGACTCGCGCTTTGCCAAATCAGCCGTCCATACGGTGACAGATTTAGCCCCTTCAGATTTCAACTCCTCCACCAGATTGCTGTCTTCAGAGCGAACCACCAGATGCAAATGGGCCTTGTTTTCCGCGCACATTTTTGCAAATGCACGACCAACACCTCGATTTGCACCAGTCACTAAAATATGACGTCCCGTGATCTCCATATAACTTAACCTTCCTTGATCGGTGTGCTGGCAGGAAGTCCCCAGGATTTCAGAATTTCTTGTTCATCCTGAGCCGACGTGGATTTTTTGAACTTAGCACCAGACTGACCATTCACTCGCTTCTGACAAGATGGCCAGTCTCTGTGACGATAAACCAGTCCACCGATATTGCTTAAATAACTGAATGCCGCCTTTTTCTCGGTCGGGGACTTCATCTCCGGCAAAGAGTGATCGGCAGGCACTTCCAGAATGCTGACAGGATAATTCTTTAAACTTCCGGTATACAAGCTAACGTGGTCATTCTTGGAAAATGCCACTGCGATTTGATCACAACGTTCATTCCCTGGAATTCCCACGTGGCCGCGACTGTAGCGCCAGTCAACTTTGTTGCTGACTCCTCGGGCCTGCACCACCTGCCCCAGTTCCTCCCACAAATCGCGATTCAGAACTTCGGCACCTTCTGCCGTTTTCCAGCCACGCTTTTTCCAACCGAAGATCCACTGCGTAATACCGCGAATGACATAGGTGGAATCTGTGTAGAAATGCACAGGACCTGGAATTTCAGAGACAAACTTCAACGCTTCCAGCGTTGCCTTCATCTCCATCCGATTGTTCGTGGTCGGACGATCACCACCACCCAACTCTGTTACGGAATCGTTTTGTAAAAGAACGACAGCGCCCCAGCCACCCGGGCCGGGATTGCCAGAGCAAGCGCCATCAGTAAAGATTTGAATGTATCCACGTGCTGTATTTGTCACACCCTGATCCTCGAACGGACAGGCTGCTTGAGTCAATCAATGACCAGCTACGTTTTAATGTAATCCGCGATCTGCGACTTCATGCGGTTATTCAACTCCATCAAAGACAGTATTTCTTTGATTTTAACAATTTCGTCCATCGGATATACGACCGCGAGCTTCACCGTTTTCACATTGTCGAGATAGTTCATACGATAAAGTGCCCAGGCATAAGCTTCCAATTGCTTGAACGCAGTTTCAGAGTAGCGTTGTGAACCGGTTTTGTAATCCACCAGCCATAAAGTATCATCGACGATACCCCATAAGTCGATTTGCCCCTGCATCAGAGCATTCTGCTCGACCAGGGCAAAACCCCACTCCACATAGCCGTTTTCAATGATTCTCAAAAGTGGCAGCTGCTCTGTTTCTGCCAAGAATACCAACGGATTTCTAAGATCAACATACTCTGGAATTTTCAGAAGATCCTGATAGGACGTAAACTTCAGCGCTTCAAACAATCTGTGCGCCGTCGTCCCTTGTTGGGCTCTTGCCAGTCCTGGTGCCAGTTGAGCAACGGACATCACGTGCGAAGAGCCCTCTGCAGACTCTGGTGTCACTAGTGCCGTTACGGAAATGTGTTTGCGTTTTTCTTCCTTACGGATTGGAGCCCATGGAGTGCGAAGCTGTTTCACTTCCAACTCCTGGTCTGCCAAGGTCACAGGTTGCGGGTTTTCCCGGCGAACCACGTAAGAGAAATCTTTCTCCTCGTGCAAACCTTCTTCGATATTCAAAGGACACTGCGTGGCCCATGATTTTTTTCCGACTTTTTTCAAATCCCACTGCAACGTCACGCCTTCTTTGGCGCGAGTCAATGCCACGTATAGAACCCGCAGGAACTCCTCACCCTCGCGGCGACGAAGTTCTTCCATGATCTGATCCGCCAGAATACTGCTTGCCAGCATCTGCGTTTCCTCATCGCGGATTTTCAAAGTCCATTGTCCGGACTTTTCAGCGAATGAAATAACAGGAGCATGACTTGCTCTTGGATCTTTACCCATGCCCGGCAAAATAACGTGATCAAATTGCAAACCCTTGGAGGCATGCACAGTCATGAAGTTCACACGTTTGGGCTCAATCACCGGAGTGGCATCTGAATCCTCGCCACCTTCATCTGTCGACAACGAGTCCAGACTGGAGTCTAAGAAATCCAGGAAATTAAAACCAGGACGGCGCTCTTCAGTACTTAAAAGATAAACGACCTTCCACAGATTTGCCTCACGACGTCCCGTGGAATCTATGCGCGCGGAATAGTCAAACAACCCTAAATCAATCAGTGCTGTTTTCAAAGTAAACGACAAACCTTTTTCTTCGCTCATTTCCAGAAGTGATTTCAAAATTGCCAAAGGATGAGCTGAAGAACGGTTCTCCAGCGTCTTTAAAGCTTCACGCCAGAAAGAATGTTTGAAGCTGTGGCAAAACTCCAGAATGTCAGAATCCGCCATCACCAGCCATGGCGAGCGCAATAAGGCCACCAAATTGGCGTTGTCATGAGGATTCACCAAGAACTTTAGAATCGCCAACGCATCAATAACTTCACGGCGCTCATAAAAACCACTTCCGCTGTGAAGTTGCAAAGGCACCCCATGGTCCTGTGCAACCTTGGCGATATCCGCCAAAACTTTATGCGTGCGGGAAAGAATACAGATTTGTTCGGGGCTGACGCCCTCTTTCAATAGTTCCTGAATACGGGCAACAGTTCCTAAGTATTCTCTGGAAATTTCGTCCTCGTCGGTCGTCTCGGTCACCAGCACCTGAACTACTGGGTCCGCCGGACCTTTTCTTTCCTTATCAGGTGCGGGAGTCATGGCCGCAAACTGCTTGCCATCCAACTTGGTAAAATAGTGATTGAAGAACTCCAGCACTTCGGGCGTGGAACGGTAATTAACAAGTTTGACTTGAACCTCACCGTCCTGAGATTGAACTTCCGCCACTTTTTCCTGAAACACTTCGGATCTGGCTCCACGGAATAGATAAATACTCTGTTGAGGATCTCCCACCACAAAGTAAGGCTTTGCGCCGATCAGGTTTCTTAGGATTTCCACCTGAATTGGGCTGGTATCCTGATACTCATCCACCATCCAGAAGTCCCATTCCTGAGAGAAATTCTCTGCCGACTCTGGTGAATCCTTAATGATTTTATAAGCGAATGTCTCAAGATCCGCCATCGACAGCAAACCGTTTTCTAGCTTTTGCTGCATCAGATCCCCGCAAAAAAGCTGCGCCAGCTGTTCGAACAGTTCGCAGTTTTTTTGATGTCTTGCCCAGAAATCCGGACGATAACGAGCGGATTCAAGCAGCTTATCTATACGATCGCGCAGCTCCTCCAGCTCCTCATTAAGACTTCCACTGAATGGCGGGTTCTTTTTCAAATACGATGGTTTGGTGATTCCATCCCACATTCCCTGCAGCAGTCCGAAAAACTGCCCAAGGTCCTCGGCATCCCAGTTAAAAGAGTGCAAAGTGGCGACGTACTCTTTCCACTTTTCATTTTCAGTTTCCTGATCGATTTCGACGCACAATCTTTTAAATCTGCCAGAAATATCTTTGATCACTTTGCGTGTTGCAGACTCCTGCTCATCCAAAGTGATGAAGCGGGCCTGCGGAAATACGATACGCTCTGAAAAATACTGCATCAGGGCGTTTTCAATGACACTGAATTCGTACTCTTCCAAAAGCTCCTGCAATGACGGGTTCTCCAAAATATGCTTGCGCATGATCTTACGAGCTCCCCTGCGAATCTCACTGTCGCTCATGATTTTATAATCAGGCGTCAGTCCGATAGCAGAGCCGTAGCGGGACAAAAACAAGCTTAAAACACCATGGATCGTGGAAATCTGCACTTGTGAACGGGAGTTGGCAAAATGGAACAGATCTTCACGCTTCTTTTCCAAAGCTTTTGCGGAAAGACGCTCTTTCAATTCTTGAGTCGCCTTGCGCGTGAACGTGGTGACCACGATGCGCGGAAATCTTTGATGTTTGCTTTTGAAATCAGATGCAAAATCCAAAAACAACGCCGTCAAAGTGGTGGTCTTACCAGCACCGGCACCTGCACGCAGAATTGTATTTTTTAATTCAGATGTGGTGCTCGACATTGTCGTCTCCATTCACAGCCGTTACAAGATTGCGTATCCACGGGCTCTGGACGAATCTCCCCAAGTCGAATGCGTTCCAGCGTCGACATCAGAATTTTAGAAAACTCTGTCAGGTAAAGCTCCTTCGCCTCCAAGGTGGCGTTCTTGTCTTTCGTGCGTGTCGCCGGATACAAACTTCCAGCGAGATCATTCACACGGAAACCTTTGCGATCAAAGGTACGGAAAATATAATAGAATAAACCGATAACCTCGCCCTTGATGTCCTCGATAAGGGATTTTTCAATAACCCACATGTAGAACAGCAACTGAAGCTCTTGGTTTTTAAGCCAGGAGCCATGGGCGGAGATCCCACCGCTGGAACTCTTATAATCCAACAATACCAATTGGCCATTTTGATCTGAATCCACGCGATCAATAGAACCGGAGATGCGGAAGGCACTGTCTGTTGGTTCTTTGCTTAATTCACCGGTCTTGGGATCCAAATAAAATTCAAAGCGTTTTTCCCGCGCCAATGTTTTCGTGCGGTTGTATTCCTGACGCCATTGTTTTTCAAAATCCAAAAATCTTTGTGCCAGTTGAATATGCTTTTTTCTTAAAGGAATCCACAGGCGTTCGTCGGCAAACAGAAGACCCTTTTCTTTACGGGTCGTTTCCAGGAGTTGTTCAATCTCCTCTGTTTTCCAGTCAAAGCGCATCGGTTCCTGAGTCAGCTTTTCAAAAAGGGCGTGGGCAAGTTGCCCGCGTGTGCGGTGATCCACATCCAGATCAATTTCCGGCAGGTCTTTTAATTTGAAATACCGTTGTGCCGCGAAAATAAAAGGACACTCCAGATAACTTTCAATAGCGGAAGCAGAAATACTTGGCAGCTTTTTAAGTTGCACCAGTGGCAACTCGGCTTTACCCAGATCCTGGTTGATTTTATGTTCGATCTCGGTGGAACGGCTTTCAATCCATGGACGTGATGACCCCTCCTGCGAGTACTGCAACTCATCCCATCGGGTTTCCAATGGCAGAGTCAAATGCTCATGGACATGCCCTTCATTAAGCCCCATCCAAAAAGTTGATGGCGAGCACAAGGTGCCTGAAAAATCCGTCCCGCCAAAACAGTAGATATCATAAGCGGAATCCGCTTCCGCCAGAAGCTTCAACTCGAATGCCAGATCGCTTTGATCCGGATTATCAAGGTAAAATCCAATATCCTTTGAAAGGTCGAAATAGTCCGTACCGGAAAGCTGGGTTTTATTTCGGGACTTCAACGATTCATCTGTCAGCCCCAGGAACACTCGATAACGGGCTTTTTCACTATAGGCCGACATCAACTTGGTGACCAGAACACCGGAGCTATCGCCCTTTTCAACAGTGTATTCCTTGGCGGCCACGATACTTTCCAGATAGCTCAGCCACTCTTTCCAGATCAGCTTGGTGTTGATCGTGGCATTTTGCAAAAGCTCCCGCAAAACGATCTGCACGATCTCTGTGTCATTGGAGCTCCAAAAACTTAACGCTTTACCCACGAACTCATCGCGGGAAACCAAGCCGGTCAGATCGATTTGTTCAAAATAAATTTTTTGAATCAATTCATTGCGGGCAAGATCTTCGTTCACATAAAGACTTTTAAAAAGTGCTTTAAAGTCTTCGTAGCGCAAGGCTTGGGATTCATGCTTGTCGAAAAATGAAATCTCCAGATCCGAAGAGGACAAGCGACCACTTTTCGCCCGCAGAGTCGCCAACCAACGAGTTGCCGCAGGCAGGCTTTGCACTTTGTGAGTGATATCTTTTTGGACAGGAATACCCTCTTCCTTCAGGAAGGCCTGAAGGACCGGCCAATACTGCTCAATATCCGGCGCGATCACTGCGATGTTTTCGGCCGGCACTCCCTCTTCAAGCCATTTACGAACCTGACCCACGGAGTTCTTGGTTTCAGCCAACATCCCAGAAAAACGCAGGATCTCGCGCTTTTTATTTGCGGGCTCCACCGGCTGAAGATTTTTGATGGAATTACTTTTGCCGCGCAAATCCTCGTAGGGTTTCAGAAGATATTTAAATTCCTCGGACCAAGTGGGAGTTGGCTCCAGAATCACCACATCGATACTGCGCGAAAGCGTGTGCAGGATCTCTGCCTCAACGCGGGAAATCTCTCCACTAAGATCAACGATCAAAGGAATATCCCATACTCTTTCAAGTTGATTGAAAGATTGCAGGTAGGACGTGATCCAATCAGCGGTAATGATATTGTATTGCTTGATCAAATACTGAGAACACAGGTAGGCGCGATTCGCCCAAGCACCCCAGCGATTTTTTGCTTCGGGATGGCCTTCAAACCACTCCGTAAGCATGCCCATGCCGTTTTCAGAGAATAGGACCGGCGCCAACTGATCGATATAAGAAAAAACGGTGTCTTCTGCAGAGGAGTTCACACCCAATACTTCAGAGTGCTCATCCAAAATCGTGCGCAAAATGGATCGCGCAAAAGGATCACTGACCAGGCGCAAGCGCGGCTCGAGGCGTTTTAAAAGAAGTTTCCACAAATCGCTGGCACGCAGAACAGATTCATCCACGTATTGTCCATCACGAGCCAAAATCTTCTGCTGCAATTCGAACTTGGTGCGCAAATCCGAAACCAGCCACGATTGAGTTCGCGGATCATAATTTGTAAACAGCTCGTTGATTTGCGAGCGATTTTTAATGGGGACAATTTGTAACATCAGGGTTTACCGGCGTTGTTTTAGCTTTCTTCTTTTACCCTGAGTATCGGTGAATTTGAAGTCAGCATCAAAGGCTAAATCAATGCCAACGCTGATCATATAACGATTATCTGCAGTTTGCCCCGGATAGGCGCCCAGCTCCTCGGTGTAACTTACAGCATCAATGTGAAAAATAAATAGATTTACGCCCACACCATAGCTCAGATAGCCCTGGCTGTAACCTGCCCGCAAATCCACGATAGGCAAGGAAACCTCAGCTCCAAGATGCAATTTTTTACCCGTTTCAATTTCCGGCTCCAGAAGATGTCGAGCCTCACCACCAAAAGCCAAATCCAACCCCGGCAAATCCAACGTCACTCCGGCGCCGACACTTAGATTTTGCGTGATGTGCGGTGGCGCTTCGTCCCCGGCGGTTTTTCTGAATGCAGTGTTACCCACATCCTGCCAAACCACGGCCAATGTTGGTTTTAAAAGAGGCAAATCAATCGTCGTGGCCAACGCAAGATCAATTCCGTATCCCTGACCTTTATCGTCAAAACGATCGCCGATTTGCGCAAAGGAATCTGCATTCGCAACATCGGACAAACCCAACTCCTGAGGCACTCCCCCCCAACGATCAATCCTTTTTGCGGCAATACCGAAATAAGTTCCAGGCGCGACATTAAATGCGTAACCCAAATAGTAGCCTGTGTCCTGCCTGAAGTAGGTGTCAAACTGAGGATAGGCGGGATTGTGCAGCTCCAACGAAACTTCGTTGTCGTTCAGATATCCCACCGCAAAGTTTCCAAGTGCCAAGGCAGTTTTTCCCGTGGCTTGCACCCAAACACGAGTACCAAATAAACTATTGTAAGAATTCGGATCATTCGGATCGATATTCTGAATGGCTTCCAAGTCTTCGGGTGAAATCGAATTCAAACTCACCCCGACATCCACGACTTTGATATCCAAACCTTCAACTTTACCAAGCGCCGCCGGATTATAAAAAACCGCATCCGCGCCATTCACGAATGGAATGTAAGTTCCGCCCATTCCCAGAGCCCGTGCATTGCGTGCAAACTCCGACAAGGACTGAGCCATCGCTGTGGCAGAAAAAGTTAGACTAAGGATTAAAACCAGAGCACGTAACATTAGAATGGCGCTCCTGGAATTCTAGTTGAAGGACAGCACAAAGTCCCCGGTGGGCTCTGAGTAAATGGGTTGTAGGTGGCCAAAGAAGAGAAGAACGTTACTGAATCCGCAATACTGCACGTACCCCATCCAAATTCGGCAGAGTCCATCATAAATCTCATCGCGTAAACCATTTCATCGCTGACAGCCGCTGGAGTCGTCATCGTCGCACAACCTGCCCCTGCGCCCGGGATGGCAGCTAGAGCGGCGTCACAGTCAGCACTCAAATCACCTATCGAGTCGATTGAAGTTCCTGAACCTAGGGCATCCGAAAGAGCCGCAAAGTTTTCTAAAACCAGTCCAAATCCGGAAGCCACTCGCTTCATTGCATTGGCACTTAAGTATTTGGTCATTCCGCCTGGGGGATGCCCAAACTCATCCCGATACATGTCAATGTATGGAAATGGCAAAACATCCGGATTTCCTGGATCATCTGGACCATCAGGCCACTTCGTCAATGACCCTGATGCATCGTCATGGCAGACAGTCGCATCCGCGTCGATGTCACCATCATGATCACCAGAATCCAGATTTGCCGAAAGATTTGTTCCCATGCGGGCAACGCCCAATAATGCCAAGAACAGATTTTCTTTATCAGATCTCTCCGAAACAGAGCCAATCCCCTGCAACACATCGATGGCAAGCTCGCAGGAATCCGGTGCTACCGTCCGCCCTGCCCAAACGCCCATAAAAAATCGGAACATTTGCGAAGAGGGGTTGTTGGTCATTCCCTGAATCAGATTTGCAAACAACAATCCACACTGACCGGCGTAAGCCGATGCCAGCACAAGTTTCACATCGCGTTTGTCTTGATAAGTTGAAGAAAGCTGATTGTTGATAATATCGATGGTGGTATCCCACTCCATTTCATCAAGAGCTTTTTTGGCATCAATGTAAAGCGCCTCATCGGATTCTTTATTCGAGAAATCCGACAATACATTTTCAGAACTGCAGGATGCAGAAAGTGAAAATGCAATTATTAGAATGGTAATGCGCTTAAACAATTCCATCTGCTTCCCTTAGAACCTCAGTGAAAATTTCATGTTGTATCTGCGATCTTCTCTGGGTGAACTTGAGGTGCCGATTTCTTCGCCGTAGGAGGCGAATTGAAATGCCCACATCTCGGATGCGACTTCCAAACCTGCGGTCCAATACCTTTGATTATATCCTGCACGCAAAAAGAACACATCGCCGAAATTGAACTCCATCCCACCATGGATCAATTTGGCTTTATCTTCCTCGTCGGATGATGTTAATAAGCCACTGTATTGCAAAGTCCACGACGATCTAACGTAATTGGTGTGAATTGGAAATAACGCCGCTGCAATGTCCAGATCCTGCTTTACCAGATTGGGACGATTTGCAGTCGCTGAATCCTGACGAATGGAGTCTGTTTGATTGAAACTGGTTCCGCCCACGTCATGCAAAACGGCTGTGACAGTCGGAATGTACTTCCAAGGAGCTGACAGCATCAGTGCCACGTCTGTCGACAAGCCCATACCTGAGTTGGCAATGGAGCCATAATCCAATGCGCCGACACTGCTCAAAGTGCGATTATCTGCTTCAATCCGATCAATCAGCTTGGTGTTGAAACCCAGCTTCACACGCCCCTCAAAGAATCGAAAATTGAAACCCAGCACCAAAGCAAGGTCACTGCGATAGTAAGTATCGATCGTGGTTCCGTCAGAACTCATCTCGGCATCGAGCAGATAGTTATTATAAATACCTATACCGAAATTTCGCATTACCAAAGAAGGAAAGACCTGTCCTTTGGCGTGATAGTATTTTCCGCGATTCGAATCCAGAGCGCCTTTGATATCAGAAAGATTAAAAGGATTGCCAATTCCACCCGCCGAATACATGGAGGAAGCATTGGCATTCATCTCAATTTCGGGATCGACGATGGTGCCGTAAAAATCACGAAGCTTACCAAGTGCAGAAGGGTTTACTATTAATGCTGTTTCGTCATTCACCACTGCAAGACAGGCTCCGCCCATCGCTTGACAGCGCACGCCTGAATAGAAAGAACGTCGCTCTGCCGCGTTCACATCAAAAGTGAAAGCGATCAGCAGGACAATTTGAATGATGGCGATCCACAAAATCCGTTTCATAGTTCCATCCGTTCGTTAAACCATCGGAAAATCAAAATTTTCCGTCAAACTTCTTATCGGTCGGGACCAGCCTCACATTGAGACGTCTCATTAAAATACGGAGCTAAGTCCAGCGTTAAGCCCCCCGATAAAAGTCCGATAAGTAATCATATAGCAAACAAAAAGGTCTACGTCCGAGGAGTTTTGCGATGGTTGGTTCAAAGTTTACAGCGTTAGTAGCTGGTCTTTCGTGCGCTGCCCTGCTTGCAGGTTGCGAAGGCGCTCAATCCGAAAAAGATATGATTATGGAAGCACAGTACTGCCTGGACAAGGCAACTCCATCAACTGCGCAATCGTGCGTTGCGGGTATCGCCAGTCTGACTTCTGAAAACTCCTATGCAATTCGCTGTGCCGCTGGTTTTCTTAAATCCGGCGTAACCACGGCTTCGAACTTAGCCCAAGCTTTCACGGCACTTTCTGAAGATAGCGATACTGCGACGATGTTATCTATTTTAAATTTCGATGAAGACACAGGTCTAGCGAACGAAACCGCAGGATATTGCACAAAATCTGGCTCATCTGGTTTGGCTCTGATGGGAGCTATGGCTAAAAGCGCCACAGCGCTTGCATCATCTACGTCTACATTTCCATCTTGTAGCGGCGGTATTGCTAGTTGTGATCCCGACGAAATTACAAATTTAATTGAAGATATTGAGGACTCGTTAACAGCAGGTAGCGGCGATCCTGGTTATGCCAAGGCCATTGAAACTATCACTGCGGTTGCTGGATCTGTTCAAGCAGTCTACGCAATTTCATGTGGCCAAAGTGGTGCCAATCAAGATATTTGTGGCCCAATCAACGAAGCACTTGTAGCAGCAACAATTACTCCTGAAGAGTTAGCCTCTTTAACCACTCCTCAACTTGAAGAACTCGGCAAAGAACTATTAGCGAAATGGAAATAAAAAAAAGCTCCTCGAAAGAGGAGCTTTTTTGTTTAGAAATCCAAATTTAGCCTTGTTGCATACACTCGACTCTCGACGGGTGTATTTCTGGTTCCGACATCATCAGCATAACTGACGACATCCAGATTAAAGATTCCCAGCTGAGCAGAAAGACCTGCAGTCCAGTATCCCTGACTCAAGCCCACTCGATAGTGGCCCTTCCACCAAGAGTACACAAACCAGTCAAACTCCAAACCGGCGTGAACACCTTTTCTCCAGTTGAAATCCGGATGACCTAGATCACGAACATCAAGAACCCCGCGACCACCAAAGATCCAGGCACTTGGATACTCCCACTTGGAACCCACATCGAAAACACGATATAGCTTTTCAGGCACCGGATTCACAGTTTGATCTTCTTTATTGATCAGCTTTAGTGAGTTGTTAAAGCCCGTCTCAGCGACGTTTCTAACCACAGCACCAAAAGTAGGACGTGCCAGCTGGAAGAAGCTCCAGAAACCTTCTCCCGGGATCTCAGGTGTCCACAAGAAACCGATATCAGCATCGATTGTATAGCCTTCAGAAAGATCCTCTTTTTTTACGATTTCATCGCTGGTAGCAAGATCGGTGGATTGGATGATTTTGCTATAGAACCCACGATTCACAAATTTCGCTGTCAAACCCATTGAAAAGCGACCATTGTTAAACCAACGCAAGTCATCGGCATAGGAAAGAGCCAATGTTGAATCTGCATAAACTTTAGTATCAATAGCTGCCGCGATACTTCTATGCATTTGCAATTGAACGGAAACGTCTGCAGGGATAAAAGCAATCCCCCACTTTGGACGAACCCATACGCCTTCCATTGGGCTTAAGCGAATGGAGTAATTGTCGCCATAGTGCTTTTCAATCAAGTTAATATAGGCAGTGTTTTTTCCGATTTCGTCCAAAGCACTGTTATCTTCAATCTCTTTGTATTCGTCATAGAAGTCTTTGGCTCCTGGCGTGCCAGCAAAACTCATAGACAAATTGATCTGACCACTTTCACGACGAGCCAAGCCCGCAGGATTATAGAAAATAGCTGTATAGTCGTCAGCGACCGCAACAAAAGCATCACCCATACCAAGGGCACGTGGCGCCTGATACTGATGATGAATCGTTGTACTCATTGAATCTGCTGCGAAAGAAGGTGCAGTGATGAATGTGGGGCCAAGAACGAGCGAGAGGAGAAGAGATCCTCTTTTAAACATATTTTGTCTCCAATTTACTTTTACAAAGATTGTATTCGTAAATTATACTTTTTCTTATGCGAGTTTCTATTCTCCCCCTTTTTTTGACCTTGGTCTTGTTATCAAACGTGAGTCTTGCGGCACCGTCTACAACGACCACGTTGGACCCTCAGCCACTTAGCGGCGAAAGTGATCCCTACCTGTCTGACAAGGCTGCGGCGCTTAGAACTCCCGCCCCGACATGGCAACTGGGTTTGCTTGCTGGTTACGGCGGAGGACATATCGTTGAAAATGACGAGTGGCCGCAAGGTGTGATTTACGGTTTGCGAATCGCAAATCTTGAACGTGAACGCCCGGTGTGGGATCTGCATTTTGAATTTAATGAACACAACGCCATCGGTATTTTTGGGGCGCATCGCTGGAACCTTGAAAACGATCGTTTTTATCCATATGCTCGCCTTGCCTTGGGGACCTTTTTAGATCCCGATGATGAACTCGGGAATATCGTTCAAATCAAACGCTTCCGTGCTCGTGGTGGCATCGGTGTCGGTGAGTCTTTCTTCTTTGAAATGGGTGTGGGCCTGGCTGTTGTAGGCGCAGACCTTTACGCCATCACTGGTTACGGATTTAACTTCTGACCATTTGCTTCATTGCTGGGTCCTGGGTTGCATCGTCCTCAAGCACTTGATATCTGTCTTTTGTACTAACAAAGGACGGACATATGAAATTCTTTGCAATCGCCATGACATTGCTACTAGGTGCATCTTCCCACGCCAGCTCTCTGGGTGAGCTTCGCGGTTTGGGCACCATGACTACTTCTCACGATCAATTCAACGGCAAGAAAACTGTGCGCAAATACGAAAAATGCAGAATCGCCATGAACCTGAAACGTTCAGCGACTTCAATCACAATGGACTTCGCAGTGATTGACTGCCTTGCAACCAATGACTTCCTTGGCACTTATGACATCAAGGGCGACAAGCTGGTGGATGCAAAAGGCAGAGTAAAAGGCCAAGTACTGGCTGACGGAACATTTCAAATCTCAGAAAGAACTTCCCAACTCATCAAAGGCACTCGTACTGACTATCAAGTGGGAGGTATCAATCCTTCTCCAAGACCGGGTGATCCCTACAACCCAGCTCGTTGCACACCAATCACAAGAACCAACAATGTTGAGCTTGTTAAAATCGTAAACTACAAAATCAAACAGCAAGAAGACAGAACTTGGAAAGTGGAAAGATCCACATCAGAAGATCAACTGGCGTGGGCCAGCAAAAGCAACGGAATCTGCCCAGGCACTTCCTATCGCACAAAACTGGGTTCCTCGACAAACATTCAAGTCGTTCTTAAATAACGAAGAAGGGAGATCACTGATCTCCCTTTTTTATACCCGACATTTACTATGACCTGCTGCCGCACCCGCTACGGGTGTGGATCAGAGGGATTTCAACCAAGCGTCGAGGCGGTCGACTTCTTTTAGCAGGTGTTGCTCGTCGCGGTTGTTTTGTAAGACGAAATCGGCTTCGGATTCTTTGCTGGCCACGGGAATTTGCGAGGCTATGCGCATGTCGATTTCGGATTCAGTCAGTTGATTGCGTCTCATCAGTCGTTCTTTTTGTTGGTTCTTGGTACAGGAAACCACAACGATCTGATCGAACTGCTCCTGCGCATGAGTCTCAAATAATAAGGGAATATCATAAATCACCAGAGGCAGATTCATATCCGCAAACACCTGACGGCGGCGGGCGATTTCCTTGCGGATTAATGGATGGGTGATTGATTCCAGAACATGAAGCTTATCCGGGTTGCCGAAAACTATCTGCCCCAGCTTTCGACGATCCAGACTTCCGTCTGGCAGCAGCACATCACCGAATTCCTCGACCACCGCCTTTAGTCCAGCCGAACCTGGTCGCACGACTTCACGGGCAACTTCATCAGCATCAAGGACGTTATAGCCACGATCGCGCAACATACGACTGACTGTGCTCTTGCCACAAGCTATACCTCCGGTCAGTCCTATCCATTTCATAGTCAAATCTCCTTAAGCTGCCATTCCATTTTACCGATAGTCCCTTCAAAGGGGAACATGATTTCATGTCTCAAGCTGTAGAACAATTCGGTAAATACATTCTATTGGAGAGAGTCGCGGCCGGCGGAATGGCCGAAGTGTATCTTTCCAAGTCTACAGGCGCTGTAGGTGTTAATAAGTTTGTTGCAATCAAACGTATCCTGCCCCAGTACTCGGATCACCAGGAATTCATTGAGATGTTCAAGGAAGAGGCGAAAATCGCCGTCAACCTGAACCACGGTAACGTTGTATCAATTTATGACTTCGGTGTCGAAAAGAGTCAATTCTTCCTGGTTATGGAATTTGTGGAAGGTCGCAACCTTCGCCAAATCCTGAACGAGCTTAAGAAAACAACTACGTCCTTCACGATCGAACAAATCGTATACATGATGAAAGAAGTGGCTGCAGGTTTGGACCATGCGCACCGTTGTATCGACGGCACGACTGGCAAACCGCTAAATATCGTTCACCGCGATATGAGCCCACAAAACATCATGGTCAGCTTCGAAGGCGAAGTTAAAATCATCGACTTCGGTATCGCTAAAGCGGAAACCCAGCTTGAAGCTACAAAAGCCGGCACCCTAAAAGGTAAATACGGTTACATGAGCCCTGAGCAGGCTGATGGTCAAAACATTGATCCTCGCACTGACATTTTCTCGATGGGTATCGTATTGTGGGAGCTTTTGGCCAATGACCGTCTGTTCACTTCCAACAGTGAAGCGGCGATCTTGCGCAAAATCCGCGAGTGCCAAATTCCAAGTATTCGTAAAATCAATCCTTCCGTTCCTCCGGAACTGGAAAGAATCGTCAACAAAGCATTGGCCAAGGACCGCAGCCTTCGTTATCAAACGGCGGCCGCTTTCCATCGTGATATGAACAGATTCCTGAATACCCAATATCCAGAGTTCTCTCCTCAGGATTTCTCGGTGTTCATGAAAAATGCTTTCTCGGCGGCATTCCTTGAACAACGTCGTAAACAAGTGGAGTTTGCAAAAATTCAGGCGACTCAACCAACGGAAGACAAAACGGTTGTCACGCAAACTGACACACGCATTCCACCACAAAGTGTTCCGACGCCTCCGACAATGTCAGCCACGGATGAATCCGGTAATTTGGATATCGACACATCCACTGATATTCGCGTGGATTTGAAAGACTTAAAAACGCCGCCAAAACCAAGAAACTTTGGCAATCACACAGTCACCAATACTCACACCAACACGCAAACCCGTACTGGTGGAGTGACTCGTGGACCGAATGGCATCTCGGGCACAGCTGCTGGTATTCCATATAAAAAGTCCTCCAATGCGATGACTTGGGTTCTGCGTGGCGCGATCGCCATCGTCGGTGGTGTGTGCGTAGTCTATGGACTTAAAAACTTCTCTGGTGACAAACCTGCAGTCGAGCAACTGGGCATGGCTCCTAAGCACACCCCTGTTGCTCCCCCACAACCGGTGGCACAAACAGCTCCGGAAGTTCCACAAACTACAGATATGTCAACGACAGCGCCGAACTACACTGTTTCAATCTACAGTACTCCTGCCAAGGCACGTATCGTGATTGATGGTGTCGATACGGGCGAATTCACTCCGTACAGCATGCAAAGAAAGGCGAACACGCCATTCAGTTTGCGTCTGGTTAAAGAGGGCTATACGGATCTGGTGACAACTGTCACACCCACTTATGAGGCGTATTCATTTACCGGCTCTTTACAAGTTCTTCCAAGAGTGGCATCTGTTTTCATCAACATTGTGAACGGCGGCGCAAATTCTGAATTAAGAATTGCCGGAGTTCCGGTGGCAATACGTTCTCAACACGAGGGCTATACGATTCAAGCAGAGGTCGGAGTTAAGATTCAGGCATATAATAAGGTGACCGGACTTTCAGCTGAAAGAACAGTGACCATTCCAGCCAATCAAAAACAGACGATTGAACTGTATTTGAAGTAATACACTCTTTAAGACTTTGCCAGAGAGACAAGCAACTAGGAGCATTTCATCATGAAGACGAATTCTCTGACCTTAGGTCATTCTATTTTGACAATGACGTCACGCGATCCCCAAGCCGTGGCCGTGAAATTCAACACGGGCAAAAAGTGGGAACAAAAATCCTGGAAAGAATACTATCAAGACATCGAAACCATTGGCGCTGCCCTGCTTTCATTGGGCATCAAACCTGGTGACCGCGTTGCGATCATGGCGAACACCCGCTATGAGTGGTCCGTGTCTGACTACGCCATTTTCGGCATCAAGGCGATCACCGTTCCAATCTATCAGAACAATATCGCTGAAGACGTGGAATTCATTCTAAACAACTCAAAAGCCAGATTTCTAATTTGCGAAAGCCGTGGTCCACTTAAAACTTTTGAGTCGATCCGTGCGAAATGCCCGCATGTTGAGAAAATCATCCTCATGGATACGTCACACACACCTGGTGAAAATCTGCATTGGAATCAAATGCACAAAATCGGTGCAGGCTATCTGGAAGCGAATCCAACATGCTACAAAGACCTTTGCTCCACGATTAAAGCCGATGACATGGCGACAATCCTGTACACCTCTGGCACCACTGGTTTGCCAAAAGGTGTGGTTCTTACTCACCTTCAAGCCTACAGTGAAGTCAGCGAAGCCTTCCCGTTTGCGGGAGCCTCTCCCAATGACACTTCCCTTTCCTTCCTGCCTTATGCGCACATTTTAGGTCGCATTGAGCATTGGGGACACCTGTACATTGGCTTTACCATGGCCTATGCAGAAAGCCTGGAAAAAGTTCGCGCCAATCTGGCTGACATCCGCCCGACAATCCTTGTCTCAGTTCCCAGAATTTTTGAAAAAATCCATAGTGCCATTCTTGCTCAGGTTCAAACCAAGCCATTGAAGATGAAACTTTTCAATTGGGCCGTGGACGTGGGACGCGAAGTTGGCGAGTACAAACTTTCCGGTCAGATTCTGCCGGTGGGTTTATTGGCAAAATATGAACTGGCGAAAAAATTAGTTTTGGGCAAAATCACTGAAGCCTTCGGCGGCCGTTTGCGCTTTGCAATCAGTGGTGGCGCTCCGATCTC
Organism: Bdellovibrio sp. HCB288; assembly: GCF_047305935.1. Classification (GTDB taxonomy): domain Bacteria; phylum Bdellovibrionota; class Bdellovibrionia; order Bdellovibrionales; family Bdellovibrionaceae; genus Bdellovibrio. Next base: position 1,948,311 of record NZ_CP178619.1, on the reverse strand, counting down.
CAAAGAAATCGCGATGTTCTTTCACTCCGCTGGCATCTTGATCCTGGAAGGCTACGGCCTGACAGAAACAACGGCAGCAATCACTGTTAACACTCCATTCAACTATCGTTTTGGCAGCGTGGGCCGCCCGATTGGTGATGTTGAACTTAAAATCGCCGCTGACGGCGAGATCCTGGTTAAATCCGCCAAAGTGATGAGAGAGTACTATCAAAACACGGAAGCCACAGATGCGGCATTTACTGATGGCTGGTTCCACACCGGCGACATCGGTGAAATCACTCAAAGCGGTGACCTGCGCATCACGGATCGCAAAAAAGATCTGATTAAAACTGCCGGTGGCAAGTACGTGGCGCCACAACGGCTGGAATCTTTGTTGGTACTTTCCCCGTATATTTCCCACGCGCTAATTCATGGTGATCAAAAGAAGTACATCGTGGCTTTGATCTTCCCAGATCAACCAGCCGTGACCACATTGGCGAAAGAAAAGGGCATCAAGTTCACCGACTGGAATGAACTAAGCAAAACCGCTTTTGTCGATGAGTTGATCCGCAACGCTGTCGCCGATGCGAACAGCAGTCTTGCAAGTTACGAGAGCATCAAAAAGCATGTGATCATGCCGATTGAACTGACAGTTGAAAACGGCGAACTGACCCCTTCGATGAAGCTGAAACGAAAAAAGCTGGATCAGAAGTTCAGTACCGAAATCGAAAAGATGTATGCATAAAAAAAGCCCGGTTCAAACCGGGCTTTTTCGTCTTAGAACTTAACAACTCCACTCTGCATCTGATCAAACCCCTCAAACGCCTGCTTCAAAGTATCACTGAACACGGTCGAGCGCCCGGAAGCCACATCATAGGTTTTACAAGGAACCGAGAAGATCACCTTCATGGATTTGCACTTCACCCGCGTATTGCAACTGATGTTATTGCAAGAAATGGAAGTACCTTCAAAGAAACTCATATGGGGTTTGGATCTGAACTCTTCATTCAGAATCGCCGCCTGGCAGGCTTTGAATTTTGCCTGAGTTCTGTCAGAAGGACACATCCAATCCGCCAATGCCTTGCCGAACTCCGTGCGTGAAGAAGTTGGTGTTGCCGCCGTGTTCGTGGGGTAAAGCATCGTCAGATGAACCAACGCGCGAGGGATTTGCGTCGCATCCGGTGCGAAGACTTTGTAGAAACCCAAACCACGGCTGAATCTGCCGAAGGAATCATGGTAAGGGATGTTCACCGGCTTCAAACGCACACAACGTCCATCCTCACAGCTCAAAGTATTTTTAGTCAGCTGCGAAGTGCTGCTTTTCCAGCTTAAGTTCGCTGGATAAAAACCCGGATCATTGTAGTACCAGTTGCCATCGCTTTTCAGATTTTGAAAGTTGGAACCTGCGAAGGATCCAAACACCGGGCGATTCCAAAGTTTCGCAGCCGCTGGTGCCAGGAACCAAGCCGAGTTGCAGGAATGAATCACCGCAAAACCATCTGTTCTGATGAAACGTCCCAATTGCGCAAAGGATTCATCATCATGATCCAGGCGTTTGTATTTTGTTTGCAAACGGAAGCCATTGTAAGTGTTGGCATGACCGTAGAACTGCAAAGAACTTGCACGAACTCCAAGACTGCTTAACGTCGCGACCAAACGCTCGCCCGTCAAACCATCCTTATCGGCGCGACGAAGGCTTAAACCGCCTCTGGTCAACAAACTCCCCTCATAAGAAGCACTGTTATTAACAGCAGCGATAATCACGCGCTGTCTTTCAGGAAATCTATCACGGGAAATACGTGCACCCAATACCGCCGAATGAGTGAATTGATTGCCTTGATCACCGCCAAAGCCCGCAACATAAATATCTGTTGCAACATTGGGGTTCAATCGAGCCGGCTCCGTTGCCACGATAAATGCAGAAGCCTGTTGCGACGCAAGTACAAGACCTAGAGACAAGAAAGCAAAAATCCATTTCATGAACATAGCTGTAACTCCGTTTCTATTTAGGGAGTTCGCTATAGCACAGGCGATTATTGATGCCAAAGCACAAGGGTCTTATTAGTTTGCAATGTAAAAAGAACTCTATAAATAGAAGCGAAATCCAAGAGATAGGAAGCCGCCGGAGAGATTCAACTCACGATTTGACGCGCCATTCATAACAGTACCACCCGCGCTCACCGGGCCATTGAAGGTCGTGTAGTCTTTCGAATATTTGAGTTGATCAATACGCAACTGACGGTAACCAAATTGAAAAACATATGTTGTGGTGTCTGATAGGACTCCCTCGTACCCAAGACCCGCCGTCAATTCTGTGGCAGCACCTTTGGATTCAATCGTCGTGGCAACGCCTGGATAAGCCGCATCCCCGGCTGCCGTCATCGTGTAAGAGTTTTTCAATTTCACATCGGCATAGCCAACACCCACTGCAACAAAAGAACGCGACACCTGGTCGCCGTGCAGATTTACTTCTAAGGTGACTCTGGGAGCAAAACCCAAAACTTCGCTGTTACCGGTAAACATCTGAGTGCCACCTGTATCGCTGCCGGAAAATCCTTCCACCAAAGAGGGCTTGATGATGCCAATTCCGAACGCCAGGTTCAGAACCGGTCGTGAAAGTAAAAATCCAAACTCCCCACCATAGGTGAATTTGGATTCGCCGGAAACAGTCGTACCGGTTGCTTCGTTCGCATAACCATTTGTACCGACCGTTGAAGGTCCGCCCGACAGAATAAAATAAGGGGCCATTGAATCACGTTTGATATCGAACACCCGGGCCTCCGCAGAGACCGCCATAAGTGCCACGATAGAAAAAAGAAATGCTAACTTCACCGAGCGAATCACTTGAAGAGTCTACTCCGCCATCAAATCAACAACGACTTTGGAAGTATTCTTCTTACCTGCGACCTGATAAACGCGCACTTTCGTGTTCTGTTTTAAATCCATAGTCAGGTTCAAGGAACTGTCCATCGGATCCATGCTCATCGCTGTTTTCTTAACTGCATAAGAATTTTTCAAACGGAAATTCAGAGCCACTTCATTCACCAGCGACGTCGGCATTTGCGCGAAAGAAATGATCAATCTTTGTGGATTGTTTTTAAGCTCAGCATGGAAATATCCCGGCCAGCCTTTCATTTTCGCCCCGTTCTTGTCGCCCACATCGAATACCACGCGCTCGACTTTCTTGTTTTTATCCGCAGTTCTGCGCACATCCAAAAGAGTAAAGCCAGAGCCGGCCAATCCGCCGAAAAGCTCGCCTTTTCCTGATAGAATCTTTGGACCCTGTTGCACTTTTTTAGATGGAATTGCTGCACTTACTGGAAGCGCCATTAGAAGACAAAGCAAACATCCCATGTATTTCATTATCGATTCCTTTCGATAGGTGAATTAGTAGCTATTCTTTTATGCTGCCATTCAAATAGGCCTCTGCCTACTATTTTGCGGCGCAAGGTGCCCAAAAGCGGCACGTCCACTGCAAATTCTGCCATTCAAATCGAAATAAATGGGGTTTCAAGATGAGACACCCAGGGCACACCTCTTGAATTACAAGGCGTTGTTGAAGTTTTAATTTTTCAAGGAGTACCTATGAAAAGGCTCTTCGTAGCATTGATGACATTAATGGTAGTAGCCTGCGGCGATAGCGGCGGTGGCGGCGACAACGGCGTTGCGACCACTCCAATCCAAGGCGACACTCGCTGTATCACTTCCAGCACTCTGTGCAACAACGGTGTCTACAGTCAGTATGGTGGTTGGATGCCTTATACATTTCCGAACGGTGGCGTGAACAATAACTATCTTAACTACTTCCAATCATATGGCGTGTGCGGTTGCCCAATGGGCTTTGCACCAGCATACAACTCCGTGATGGGTATGGGCTGTTATCGTGTTCAAAATGGTTTTAACTGGAATATCTTCTATCAGTTCCAGTACAACAACTACGCAGCAATGCCTTATGGATTCTATGCCCCTCAATCTGGCTATAACTTCCAGCAGGTTTCAAATATTCCAAGCGGCAACGGTGCTAACTGTTCTGGTAAAATCGCAACGAGCTGTTTGATGAATCAGGCAAACTCTTGCGGTGCCGGCCAAACATGCCAAGAAGTCTTGGTTGGTTCTGGCTTGGGTGTTTGTACTACAGGCCAAAATTATAACTATGGCTACCAACAACCTGGTTACGGCTATGGTTACAACACGGGTTACGGTTATCCGTACGGTGGAGTCGGTGCCGGCATTGGTTTCGGTATCGGTTTCGGCTTTGGTTTTTAATCTTTAAATAAGTTTAAATAAGAGGAGCGCGGCCTCCTCACCGGTTTTTACCGGGTTATATGCCGCATTATTCATGGGCTCTTAGCGGGAACTACCTCTAAGAGCCCTTTCATATTGAGGCGCAGCAAATGCGTCCCCAAGTATCACCAAAAAGCACCAAATTTTAATTAAAAAACATACCGGCAACCAGAGGCTTTTTTCCTTTATTTTGCGCTATTCTCAAGGGATAACCAGAGGCGATTTATTAGCTCTTAAACTGGAGTACTTCTATGAGTTCCAACAATCCTTTTTTGATGCCCTTTACAGCCAAAGATCAAGCGGTTCCGTTTGATCAAATCAAAGTTGAGCATTATCTGCCGGCTTTGGATGAGGCCGTTAAAACCGCAAAAGCCAATATTGAAAAAATCAAAGCAAACACAGCGACTCCGGATTTCGAAAATACGATCTTCGCATTGGAGCAAGCGACAGAACTTGCGGGTGTGGTTGCCGGAGTTTATGGAAACCTTGAATCCGCACATTCCGACGAAGCTTTCCAGGCGCTTGCCAAGGATATCTATCCAAAATTGACAGCGATGGAATCCGACATCTCTTTGGACGAAGAGATTTTCAAACGTGTGAAAAGCGTTTACGACAATCGCAATTCAATGAAGTTGACTGCAGAACAACTTCGCCTGCTTGAAAAAACATACTTGGGCTTCACTCGCAATGGTGCTTTGCTTTCGGGCGCTGACAAAGAAACTCTTCGTCAGATTGACCAGGAGATGTCTGTCCTTGGTCCGAAATATTCCGAGAACGTTTTGAAAGCGACCAATGCTTTTGAAATGGTTTTGGAAGACCACAAAGATGTCGCTGGAATTCCTGAAGGCATCCTTGAGGGCGCGGCAGCTGCGGCAGCAGCCAAAGGTAAAAAAGGCTGGTTGTTCAATCTGCAAATCCCTTCTTACCTTCCATTCATGACTTACGCGAACAACCGTGCGTTGCGCGAAAAAATGTCCAAAGCCTTCACGTCACGTGCTTTTGGTGGCGAGTTTGACAATCAGGAGATCGTGAAAAAGATCGTAACCCTGCGTGCGAAACGCGCGAACCTTTTGGGTTTCAAAACTCACGCTGACTTCGTCTTGGCAGAGCGCATGGCGAAAGACCCAAAAACAGTGGGCACTTTCCTGCACAAACTATTGGATGCTTCCAAAGCAGCCGGCCAGCGTGACGTTTCTGAAGTTGCGGCATTTGCCGGACAGCTGGATGCAATTCCTGAATTGAAACCTTGGGACTTTGGTTATTACTCTGAAAAATTGAAAGAAGAAAAATACGCTTTCAACGAAGAAGACCTGCGCCCGTACTTCCAATTGGAAAACGTTGTGGAAGGTGTCTTCAAACACGCGAAACAACTTTACGGTTTGACGTTTAAGGAGAACAAGGGCATCCCGGTTTACCATCCGGAAGTGAAAGCTTACGAGATCTCCGATGAAACTGGCAAATACATGGGCTTGTTCTATACAGACTTCTTCCCGCGTGAAACGAAGAAAGGCGGCGCATGGATGACTCAATTCCGTGCTCAAGGTTTGTTTGGTAAAGATCTGAAACGCCCGCACGTCAGCATCGTGTGCAACTTCACAAAACCAACTCCGACAAAACCGTCTCTTTTGACTTACGATGAAGTTCGCACTTTGTTCCATGAGTTCGGTCATGCTTTGCACGGAATGCTTTCTGATGTGACTTACCAAACTTTAAGCGGCACCAGCGTTTACTGGGATTTCGTGGAGCTTCCTTCACAAATTATGGAAAACTGGGCCGGAGAAAAAGAAGGTTTGGACCTTTTTGCCCGTCACTATGAAACCAACGAACCAATGCCAGTGGAGCTGATCAATAAATTGAAAGCTTCGCAAAAATTCCAGGCGGGTTATGCATCCTGCCGTCAATTGCAATTCGGCATGATGGACATGGCTTGGCACACGGCGGACCCTTCATTGATCAAGGACGTGGATGCTTTCGAAGAGCAGGCAACGGCCGAAACTCGTTTGTTCCCGAAGGTCGCTGGCACTAATAGCTCTTGCAGCTTCAGCCACATCTTTGCAGGTGGTTACTCTGCAGGATATTACTCTTACAAATGGGCGGAAGTTTTGGATGCAGACGCATTTGAATACTTCAAAGAGGAAGGTTTGTTCTCTCCGGAAGTCGCTCGCAAGTTCAAAGAGTTTGTCCTGAGCAAAGGTGGCACGGAACATCCAATGGAGCTTTACAAAAAATTCCGTGGCCGTGAACCAGATCCAAATGCTTTGCTAAGACGTGATGGATTGATTTAATGAAGAAGACCGCGATGAGTCCGAAAAGTAAATTGGTGATCCCAGGCAAAAGCAATATCGCATTGGTTTACCGTCTGGAGACCGACCGTGCTGTTGCTTTGGCAAAGAAGGTGGCTGAGTTTTTAAAAAAACAGGGCCATCAAGTCTTCACGGCACCAGGCCAAAAGCTGGTGACTGGCACCAAGCTGGCTTCCACTAAAAAACAACTGGATACTTTATCGCTGGTTATCGTATTGGGCGGCGACGGAACATATCTGCGCGCCGTTCGCGTTCTCGAGGGCCGTGATGTTCCAATCCTGGGCTTCAATATGGGCTCGCTGGGATTCCTGACTGCACACAGTGCTGACTCCACCATGGAAGTCATCGAAGACACTTTGAACGGACAGATGGAACTTCGCCCGCGCACCATGATTCACGCAAAAATTCTGCGCAAAGGAAAAGCCAAAGCTGAATTCCACGCGCTGAATGATGTCGTCATCGAAAGAGGTTCGATGTCGCAGTTGATTCATACGGCGATTTATTCAGACAAACACCTGGTCAGTGAAGTGAAAGCCGATGGTTTCATCGTGGCAAGTCCGTCGGGCTCCACGGCTTACAATTTGGCTGCGGGGGGACCGATCCTGCATCCGGAAGCGCAAGTGCTGGTGGTGACACCTGTCGCGCCTCACAGCTTGACCTCCCGTCCGCTAATTGTCCCTGACAAAAATAAATTGTCTTTCCAATTGGACGGCAAAACTCACAAAGCCCATTTCATCGTGGATGGGCAAAAGGTGGCCGAGATCAATGCCGACGACGAAGTCGTGCTGACTCGCTCCCCTTACGATCATTGGATGGTCAGACATCCGGATCACAATTACTTCCATTTGCTTCGTGAAAAACTTAAATTCGGAGACCGGACTTAGTTATGTTGCTAGAGCTTAAAGTTACAAATTTTGCGATCATTGAAAACCTGCATATCACTTTCAAAGATGGACTTAATATTCTGTCTGGTGAAACTGGTGCAGGTAAATCCGTTCTACTGAAAAGCTTGTCATTGCTAATGGGTGGCAAGGGCTCCAGCGACACCATTCGCACAGGATCCACTCAGGCAACGATTGAAGGCTCCTTTGATATCAGCAAGCGCACCGACATCATGACCAATCTTAAAGACATGGGTATTGATGCTGACGAAGACGTTCTGATTGTTCGCCGCGTGCTAAGCACTGGTGACAAATCAAAAGTCTATCTGAACGGCAGCCTGTCCACTCTGAACAGCTTGCGTGATATCGTGGCTCCCCTGGTGGAGCTGGCAGGTCATTCCGCGCCGTTGATCGAAATGACAGGTCAGCATGAAAATCGCAACCTGATGTCCAAAGCTTATCACCTGGATCTGTTGGACCAGTACGCAGGAACATGGGACAAGCGCCTGCTTTTTACTGAAAAATACAATCGCTACTTTGGTATCTTTGAAGAAATCAAAAAGCTTGAAAGTGATGCGAAACAAAAAGCCCAACGTCTGGACTTCCTGATTTATCAACGTGATGAAATCGCCAACCTGGATTTATCCCCTGGCGAGGACATCGAGCTTGAGACCGAAGTTAAAAAACTTAAGAACGCCAATCGCATTGGCTCTTTTGTCGATCAGGCAGAGTCCGCTCTGTACACAGACGATGACTCCGCGATCAGTCGCTTGAAAATGGTGCTTAAAAAAGGGCAGGAACTTTCCAACGTTGACCCGCAAATCGGCGCAAAATTGGAATTACTGGAACAGGCTCAGGCTTTGATTGATGAAAGTGTTTTTGAGCTGCGCAATTACGCAAACAAGATCGACGCTGACCCGCAACGCCTTGAGGAAGTTGAAGGTCGCCTGAGTGATCTGCGCAAACTGCAAAAGAAGTACGGCGCCTCTGTAAACGATATTTTGAAAGCTTTGATGGAGATGGAAATCGAAATCTCCAACCTGCAGAATTCCGATGCGAAAATTGAAACCCTTCGCAAGGAAGCGGCCGTATTGTTGAAAGAACTGGAAGCTCTGGGACAAGATCTGCACAAACGTCGCCTTAAAGGCGCCGATCTGTTGACAGAGAGTGTGAATGCAGAACTCCTGGATCTGAACATGAAAGGTGTCACTTTCCATGTCCAAATCGAAAAGCTGAATGAATTGAGCTCCACAGGCACCAGCGACGTTGAATTCCTAAGTCAAACTTCCGTAAAGGATGTTAAACGTCCATTGGCAAAGTTCGCCTCTGGTGGTGAGCTGAGCCGCATTCTATTGTCCTTGAAACGCGTTGTGGGTTCCAGCAATCAGCCTCGCACCTATCTTTTCGACGAGGTCGATACGGGCGTGTCAGGTGAAACGGCAGAGAAAGTGGGACGCAAACTTAAGACCATTGCAAAAGGTCAGCAGGTTATCTGCGTGACTCACTTGCCTCAGGTCGCAGCGTTTGGTGACACACACTTCTTTATCCAAAAATCTCCGCAAAAAGAATCCGTTGCCATGCTGGTTTCCGAACTGAAGCAAAAGGACCGCGTTCAGGAGATCGCCCGCCTTATCAGCGGCGAGAAAATCTCCAAGACGTCCCTGGCTCATGCTGAGCAGCTTTTGGTCGAAGCCAGATAAAGGTAAGTCCGTACTTGTGAACAAACACATGTCTTAATGTGCACAAGCCCGCCGCCTCCTTCTAGAATTTAAGTATTCAAGGAGGCTGGCTATGATTCTGGTTATGGGTGCAACCGGGCATGTGGGTTCAAAGATTGCGATGGAACTTCTTTCTCAAGGGCATGAAGTCCGTCTTCTGGCCCGCCACTTTTCCAATCCCGAACAATTTGAAGGAGCTGAATTCGTCACCGGCGATGCCAATAGCGTCGACACGATGATGCGTGCCTTGAAAGACTGCTCCTCTGCATTCGTCATGATTCCCCCTGATATCAGAGCCGCTGAACCCCGCTTTCACGCAAACAAAGTGGGTGAAGTCATTGCCGAAGCCATCGAGGAAGCGGGCGTCAAGCACGTCGTAAACTTAAGCAGCGTCGGAGCAGATCTTGGCAGTGGCACAGGCCCCGTTCTGGCTTTGCGTGATCAAGAGGAGCGACTGAACAAAATTCTTGGATTGAACATTGTTCATTTGCGATCGACATTTTTTATGGAGAATTTGATACAGGAAATTCCCACGATAATTGCCATGGACCGAGTCTTTGGAATTATCCACGAAGATGCCCCCGTGGACTTTGTCGCAACCAAAGACATTGCGGCCCGGGCGGCTTTCCTGCTGGCTCATCCGAACTTCACCTCTCACAATGTCGAATACCTTCTTGGCGAAAGAACTTTGACTTATCGTGAAATCGCCCGTGTTCTGGGACAATCCATCAGCAAGCCCACACTTGAGTATGCTGCGGTTCCCGATACAGAACTTCGCAACTATATGGTTGGAGCTGGCATGTCTCAAACCATGGCAGAGGAACTCATCGAGCTGGACCATGCAGCCAGTAATGGATTACTGGCTGGCACCTACAACCGGGACAAGCAAAACTCCACTGTAACCTCGATTGAACGATTTGCGCGATCGACCTTCTTAAATGCCTATAATCACGCAGTGGCCATGCGCCACGTTCGTCGTTCCAACTCAGGTCCCTACGAAGCGCGCCCCTGACGTCTCACTTTGAGTCAGGCTCAATCCACTTCGTTTTCATTTAGAAACTTGGGCGTAATCCGATAAGTTTTTGAATGGCGAAGTGGACTTCATTTTTGAGCATTATAGTTTTTTGCAGCATGGGTTTCGCGACTGATGAAGTCGCGGAAGTCAGTGCTCCGATTTGCGAAGTCACTTCCGCTCACTTCAATCCCGGCGGTTTGTTCGCCGGCAATCTGGAATGGTGGTCCGTTTTACCTCAACAGGTAGCAACTGCTCCCTGCAAGAACACAAGGTCACCTTCTGACGCAGAAATGCTGTTGGATCTGCAGTCTTCCAGTCTGACAAAAAAATCAGAAACGTTGTTTGGCATCGCGTTCACGAATGAGGATCCACAACTGTTGCAGCTTTTCCGGGATTTGCACAGCTATGATGTCACCATGATCAAGGCCAACCCCTTGTCCTTGAAATCCCACTGCGACAAAGTGATTTGCAGTGCTCAGTCCATTTATGGCCCTCGCGTCGGCATTCAACTTCTATACATGTTAAAGCACTTCGGATTCAACGGGTCTCAGCTGCGCACTGTGAATGCCTCTGCATGGCGCAGTGATGAGCTGGATGATATTTTGGCTGCCCTTTCTGACTATCCGATTGAGCTTTATCCCCTTGATTACAATCGCAAGTTGATTCACGCAACCCGCGGTGCCAGCATGAAAACCCCGGAAGGGGAAAGCGTCGCCAATTCCACGATGGAAATCTACGACTTCTGGAATAAACTAAGCCTGGCGGAGCGTCAGCAAACCTTGCTTCACGAACTGGGTCACGTGGTCGCGCGAAAGAACAATCTGGATGAATCAGCTGAATGGCTGAAAGTGGCCGGCTGGGTCCAACGTAACTCCAAAGGTAAATCAGGAATGAACTATTCCCTGGTGGACCCTTCGAAAGCAGTTTCCCTGTACGGAAAAACCAATCCCCACGAGGATTTTGCTGAATCCGTCGTTGCCTACCGTTTTGGTGGTGCGAAACTAAAGTCCGAGCAATCTGAAAAGTATGAGTTTCTAAAAAACCAGGTCTTCGATGGCAAAGAATACCTGTCGCCGACCGCATGTCTGGCGTCAAAATCACGAACTGAAACCAGAAGAGTCGCAAATAACATTCTGTACAATGGCGCTTTGGCCAAAGCCAAAAAGAACGCCAACAAGCTGGACAGCCGTTTTATCGAACAAGCTCAGGAGCTGTGTCTTCCGACGATCGTCAAAGTGATGATCAATGAAACCGGCAGTACGGAAAACTGCACCAGCCGGGCTCTTCAACGTCTGCAACTGGTTAAAGCCAGCAAGGGTAAAAAACTGGATGGGGATTTGCTCAGCGATGCTCAGTTAAATGCCATCGCATTCAGTGGCGACACTGAAGCGGACTTCAGCACACGAGTCCGCACCAAGTTCTCAAGTGACGCCGCAAAGTCCTTCAGATCTGATTTCCGCGAATCAATCAGTCGCGGTTCCTGTTTGGACTGGGCGAAATCCGCTCAGATGCTGTTCACGGCAAGTCCTTTGCTCTCTGAAATAAAGTCCAAAGATCCCCAGTTTTTCTTTAAAGGAAAACGCTACGAGAAAATCGAAAATTTCTTTGAACGCGTCTGCCAGTCTGCTCGCCAGAATTCTGGACGTTTGGAGAATGCAATCCTATCAAATCTTCCTTAATGCACCCGTTCCACAGGGCCACATCTGTGTGGTCCAGTACGGGCATTAATTTCCTGGTCTGGAATTGGGATAATCTACGGTCCTGCAATAGACGAATTTTTCATTCACTTTTAAACTTAAAGTTATGAATAAGACGTTTTTATTTTTAAGCCTGATTCTATCCGTGCACGCTCATGCTCAAAAAGACAGCTCTTGCTCCGACATGGCGGCATACACATGCTCTTCAATTGGTGCGAGCGATGGCACCACTGTCGGTAACGTTAAAGACAGCAAGGCTGCTTTCAACGATAAACTAAAAACTGAAACCTTTCCTGCAGTTCAAAAAGCCTTCATCAAAAAAGTGGCAGCAATGCCGATTGATGAATCAGCCCGAAGTGCCATCCTGGCAAAATTGAACGGCATGAAGTTTTCGACAGAGTGTGAACAGCTTTCCGCAAGTCTGGATGAATCACTTTGGCCAAACTCATTCTTTACTCACTCTGACAACACCTTCTATCTGTGCAAAGCCAAACCGGCAATGTCTGAATTCGTTGCTGCGAAAATGATTGCCGACGAGCTTTCGGCTTCGATCAATCCCTGCGGCATCGACAGCATTATCCGTCGCCCTAAGGAAAAATCCATTGCCCAGGCTGAGGAAGCTTATCCGTTTAAGGGAATGATTTCATGTCTGCGCTCCGGAAAATCAGTCAGCGCCAAACACAATCACGGGTCCTCATTCAAGGAAGCAGGATTCTGCGCAAATGATCAGGTCACACGTGCATTTTCAGACTGGTTAACGACGGAAGTGGTAACGGACTATATCTCTGAAAAATACAGCAAGCTGTCCGCTTCACAATGGCGTCAGGGCATCGCCAACGCCTATCGCGAAGAATGCTCTTTTGGACGGCCTGATGATGGTTTTACTGATGATCCTGACTTCAGTTCCCGATTGAACGGAATCGTCACTGCCAATCCAACACTTAGAAAGAAAATGAATTGCTACGATTCCAGCAGCTATCTTTATTGTGATGCTGGAAACCCAGATGCGATGGCCAAAGCACTTGGCGCCCCTAAAGCAGCACCGGCAGCAAGCGGCATCATGAGCGCCCCTGCTAACTCTAAGGGAGGAGTTGAATAATGAAATACCTTATCGCACTTCTTCTGATAGTTCCGGTACTGGCGTGGTCTGCTCCGCAAAAACAAAGCGTGCAACGTCGTGCTGCAAATCCCAAAGCCGCTCCCAAAAAGGCTGGCAGCTTTAACGGATTCCGTGTTGTCGTGGTTTATGGAAATCAAAAGAACTACTTCACTGTATGGCAGGATACCCGTGGAAAGTTTTATGCCTATAGTAAAGGCGGCTCCCCGACTATCGGCAGCCTTTCGGATCCGAACTATAACTTCCTGACAACTCAAAGCCGTCAAATCGCTTCGCTAAAAGGCGCTAACATCAACAGCTGCCCACGCGCGAACATTCAGCTATATCATGGCAATAAATATGTTCAGGGAACTTGCATAGGACTTAAGAATCAAACCGCAGCCAGTATGACCCAACTGGCGAACATGCTGGCAACCATGCAGTAAAAGGTGCCTCGCACCTTTTACGCGAACTTGAACCAGATATAAAAGACAGCAATTGCGCCCAGGAATGAAAAGAAATACAGATTCCAATAACTCCAGCGGCGCCACTTTTTCAGAATCAACCAAATCGCAGCATAGACCAGGGTGGGCAAAAGATATGCCTTTACTGGATCTGTGCTTGTGGCATGTTCCATTCCTACAAATACTTTTCCGGTATAGCGGCTGTAAAGCGCAATCAGATTAAACGGATTGAATGCAATCAGAACCAGCGTCCAAATTAGGTCACGTGCGAAAATCTGGAAATTACTTTTCATAATTCTAGTCTACGCTGGATCTGCGAGGACCGGCAATCTTAACGCCGACATAAGAAGAAACCAGGACGCCCAACGCGTACATAAGTGCGGTGGAATCCAAAGCATCAATGACGCTCCAAAAAAACATGAAACCACAGTAACAGCTGATCAAGAAAGCTGAAATCATCATCCATTTTTCGATTTCACTGGGACGATTGCGTCGGGGCATGACCTGAGCATAGCTCAAATTCGCCAATCATGAAACCATATCCTGTTTATACTGGACCCTGCTGGATTACTTTGAGATCGCTTTCAACAATGAGCAAGGGTTTCTGACCGTCTTAAATACTGCCTTATAGGACTCCGGCTTCAACTGTTGGAGATTCTGATCCAACACTATCTTCAGAGGTTCCACTTGTTTTTCGATGGCCGGCTCGATTCGTACAGATGTGATGAAGCTGTCATACACTTCGCATGTGACCCGCTCTGCACAGTTTTGGATTGCCTTGGTCAATAGTGGCAAATCGCCTTTGCGAACAATCTGTTTCTTCCAACTTTTCTTGGCGTTGTCTTTGGCTTGCTGAAGTTTCAGATCCAGCCCCTCGGTTTTGATTTTGCAGGCGACCACTTCGGGATTTGCCGGTTCGTTGATGGCCACGCGAGACACAATGACGATTTGCTTTAAGCTATCCAACTCATGCAGGGGCAGCTTCGCCCTGGCGATCACTGGAAGAATCAATGTGATGAGTATCAAGAGTGCTTTCAAGGTGTAACTCCGCTATCTTAACTCATTGTCCCTGATAAAACCGATGCCCACAAATCGAAAAAAAAGACAGGGGGATTTTTTCGATCCCCCTGTCCATAACTTTTACATTTACTGCAAACCTACATCAATTTTCGAAGGACGTATTGCAGGATCCCCCCGTTTTTCAGGTATTCAATTTCAACGGCTGTATCGACCCGAGACTTCACTTTGATCTCTTCAGTCTTGCCATTTGTCCGAGTGATACGAACGGTCACATCCTGCTGTGGCTTCATGGTCTCTACGCCCACAACATCCAACACCTCAGTGCCATCCAAATTCAGCGTCTTGCGATCCATACCCGCATGGAATTGCAAAGGCAGAACCCCCATACCCACAAGGTTTGATCTGTGAATACGTTCGAAACTTTCAGCGATCACTGCGTGAATCCCCAAAAGAGTGGTTCCCTTCGCTGCCCAGTCACGGGAAGAACCCGTTCCATACTCCTTGCCGGCCACGACCACCAGGGGAGTTTTTTCTGCCTGGTATTTCATCGAAGCATCAAAGATCGACATTTGTTCGCCAGTAGGAATGTACTTGGTCAAGCCACCCTCGACACCATTCAACATCTCATTCTTAATGCGAATGTTGGCAAATGTTCCGCGCACCATCACATCATCGTTCCCGCGGCGTGAACCGTAGGAATTGAAATCAACTGGCTGAACACCTTTGCTCATCAAAAACTTACCGGCAGGAGAATCTTTTTTAATACTGCCTGCAGGTGAAATATGATCCGTCGTGATAGAGTCACCCAGAATAGCAAGAACTCGGGCCCCTTTTACATCTGACAGCCTACCTGAGGATTTTTGCATTCCTTTAAAGTACGGAGGATTTTTAATATAAGTACTTTCATCCCAGGAATACGTTTGTGACGTGGTTGTTTTGATTTTTTGCCAATCCGTTGTTCCCGCAAACACATTGCCATAACGGTTGTCGAACATTTTGGTTTCAACCGTTTTATTGACGATGTCATAGATTTCCTGATTGGTCGGCCAGATGTCATCCAGGTAAACCGGCTTGCCGTTGGCATCCTCACCCAATGGATCCTGAGTGATATCCAATTGCATCGTTCCTGCCAGCGCGTAGGCAACAACCAACATCGGTGAAGCAAGGTAGTTCGCCTTCACATGGGGATTGATACGTCCCTCGAAGTTGCGATTCCCCGAGAGCACCGAGGCCACGACAAGATTTCCTTTTTCCACCGCGTGCGCGATGGGTTCAGGAAGCGGTCCGGAGTTACCGATACAAGTCGTGCATCCGTACCCCACAAGATTGAATCCCATTTTATCCAGATACTTTTGCAGTCCCGAGTTCTCAAGATAGTCTGTTACCACCTGAGATCCCGGCGCCAGGGATGTTTTCACCCAAGGCTTCACCTTAAGACCTTTTTCAAAGGCCTTTTTGGCAACCAATCCGGCACCCATCATAACCGATGGATTGGAGGTGTTGGTGCAGCTTGTGATGGCTGCAATCACCACATCTCCATGCCCCAGGGAGTAAGATGCCCCATCCACAGGTGTGTTGAATTTTTCTTTCGTTGTGTGGTCAGCGCCAACCGCAAAAGTAGTTCCCAACTGTGTGGTGAAATCACCAGCGGCCTTGTCCAAGAGGACACGGTCTTGGGGACGCTTAGGACCTGCCAATGACGGAACAACGTCTGCCAAATTCAATTTCAATGTGTCATGAAAGGCAAAGTGCTCGTCATCAGATGTGCGCCACATGCCAGTTTCTTTTGCGTAAGCTTCAACCAGCGCGATCGTTTGCGGATCACGACCGGAAATTCTAAGATACTTCATCGTTTCTTCGTCGATGGGGAAGAAGCCACAAGTTGCGCCATATTCCGGAGCCATGTTGGCGATCGTTGCCCGGTCTGCCAAAGACAAACCTTCCAATCCCGGCCCATAGAACTCGACGAATTTTCCCACCACGCCTTTTTTGCGCAGCATTTGTGTGACGGTCAAAACCAGATCTGTCGCTGTGGCGCCTTCTTTGATTTTGCCTTCCAGGCGGAAGCCGATCACTTCAGGGATCAACATACTTAAAGGCTGTCCCAACATCACCGCTTCAGCTTCGATACCACCAACACCCCAACCCAGGGCTGCAAGTCCATTCACCATGGTTGTATGCGAGTCCGTTCCAACCAATGTATCAGGGAATGCATATTCGCCGTGCTGGCCTTTGGCATCCCAAATTGTTTTACCCAGATATTCCAGATTCACTTGATGGCAAATGCCGGTACCTGGCGGCACCACTCTGAAATTTTGAAATGCGCCTTGGCCCCACTTCAGGAATACATAGCGCTCGTGATTGCGCTGGAATTCCATATTTACGTTTTCCTGAAAACTCGAAGGAGTTGCGAAAGAATCCACCATCACCGAGTGATCAATAACCAGATCCACCGGCACCAATGGATTTATCTTGGTCGGATCACCACCCAACGACTTCATCGCATCCCGCATCGCTGCCAAATCCACCACGGCCGGAACACCGGTAAAGTCCTGCATCAGAACACGCGCTGGAAAGAATGAAATTTCCCGGGTGAGGGATTCTTTGCTTAAACTTAGAAGTGCATCGATATCTTCCTTCGTGACATGCACGCCGTCCTCGTGACGCAGAAGATTTTCCAGAAGCACTTTTAAAGAGTTTGGAAGTTTTTTGAAATTCGGATGCGCTGTCTTCTTGGGATTGAAGATCGTATATTCTTTCGCACCGACTTTAAGTTTTTCTTTTGTTTTGAAACTGTCTTTTGATTGTACCAACATGAGGGGATCCTCCCTCTTAATTCCACTCCCCGCGGAGAATTTTATCAAGCCAAAAGGCACCGATCTGGGTTTTCACATCGGTTACTTTACCCTGTTGAACAAGAGACATAAGTTCTTGAGGAGCAATCTCAACTACCTCAAGGAATTCTCCATGATCCAGTTGCTGCTCGGTCTTGCTAAGATCTTTTGCCAAATAGAGATCGATCTGCTCATCGGAATACCCAATCACCGGGTGAATCGGGGTCAAAAACTTCCACTCTTTTGCCGAGTATCCGGTCTCTTCGAGCAATTCGCGCTTTGCCGTCAGCAGACTGTCCTCGCCACCGTCCCGTTTGCCCGCAGGAAACTCCAGCATCACCCGCTTTACGGCATGACGATACTGGTGAATCATGATCAGGTTGCCGTTGGGTAGAATAGGAATCATCATCGCAGCACCAGGATGCGTGATGTATTCACGGTAATAGATCTTGCCGTCTGGCGCACGAACTTCGTCCTGCTCGACTTTAAGAAATCGACCTTTGAATACTTGCTTGGATGACAGTGTTTCTTCTTCAAGATGCTTCATAGAAAAGCAGGATCTCACGCAGACAATGGTCAGTCACGACCTTTGTCTGCGTATCTGAATAGCCTTAAGGAACCGCGCACGGAGCATTTGCCTGCTCCAAGGAACATTTGAAACTTGCCTTGCCTTGATCGTCTTTAACCACGCCGACCCATTTGCCGTCGGAGTTTTGTTCCAGCACCATGTAACCATGAGTGGAAGGCAGCACTGTGAAACCAGCAGGAATCAATTTGCGAGTCGCCTCATCATAGTAGTCCAAAGCTGTACCGCCTTCACCCACCACCACATGAACCGGTCGTTTCCCCGTGGAAACTTGAGTGTTGTGAATGTGACCCGCGAAAACAAACTTAACTTTTTTCGGCAATGGCATTTCTTTTACCAAAAGCTGCATGTTCAGATTCACCGGTAAAACCGCTGCAGGACCATTCCAGTTCGGAGAAAGCCCCCAAATTGGTCTGTGCAAAACAATCCACACTTCAGATTCAGGACGGGATTTGATTTGCGCCACCATCTTACGATAGTGTTCGCGCCATTGGTTCATCTCCGTACCTTTGGGATCCAATCCCTGATCAGACAAAGTGGCATTATCAAAATTTACCACCAGAATGTTTCCGAAATTAGTGTAACGTGTGTCTTGAAATTTCGGGCATGAGCTCTCTCCAAGCGGAGTCAACAAACGACTGAAACCTTCATGGGCGCGCTGACAGTCTTCGTGATTTCCACGCACAAACAAGAACGGTGTTGTTTGTAAAAGTGGTGCTGCCGGATGCAGGAAATCCGCCTCCCAAGGACGATATCCATAACCTAATGTATCTTTGTAGGGAGCACACTTCACTGGATCTTTGCAGGATTCACGATAGTGATAGTCACCAACGTGAACAATCAAATCGGCTTTTTCCAGTTCAATAGCTTTCGCAATTCTTTTGAATGGCCATTGATTTGGGTCGTTGCATTCCTGGAAGTAATCACCCTTCAAACGGCAACCCGTATCCCCAAATACCACAATGCGCTTGGGTGCTTTCGGGATTTGAATCTGTTTTCCGGCGACGGAAACTGAAGCAGTCCCTTCGGGCAAGGTCGCCTCGCACACCGTCGCGGATTCAAATTTATTCGCTGTCATCTGCAAAGTGGTTTCCTCTGCAGAACCTTTACTGATTTTTACCTCAGGACATTTCCCATTTTTCGGAGCAATGGTTCTGACAAAGGAAGTGTTTCCATCTGCCAAACCCACATAGGTCAACCCTTCCACTCGGTCCATGGGCTTGTGCGCACAAGCCGCGATAACAAGAATCCCCAAGACCGATCCAACTTTTCCAAAATTCATTCTTTAATGTCCTTCAACTTTTTCTTTCGCCTTTTGCTGTTTCAGCTCCAGCTCACACATTTTTACTTTTGTTTCGTATTCATCATGGCGACTGATCAAAGTTGCTTTGTAGCCTTTGAAACGATCCAGACGATCACGAAGACCCTCTTCGGTAACACCGACAATGTCCTTTTTATTTTCGATACCAATTTTGGAGAAATCCTCTTCGGATGTCACGTAGGTACGCTGTTCAGTCCAGCGAATTTTCCCATCGCCTTTGTTATCTGAATCACCCATTTGAATTCGGCAATCACGAAGAACTCCGTACAATCCGCGGTTGTCCAGATAACGAGGACCTCCGAATACACGGGCTTCAAGATCATATACTTCGTTTTCCAAAGTACGCAGCTGCTCGTTCATCTGCACTTTGCGCTGATACACCATATCGCCATCTTTCACTCCGATAGTGCCGCCACCAACCGGTGCGGAATGTTCGATTTCAGTATCAATTTTTTCGGCTTTATTACGATTCGTGGAACATGCCACCAGGGACAAAGAAAGGATCGCAAACAATAGCAAACGCATTGGGAATTCCTCCATTAGAGGAAACTTTAAAAGTGAACCGGAGTCTGGTCAATCACAGGACCTAGGAAATCGTCACCCAACTGCAATTTCCATCCTTGATGCGAAACACTTTTACCTGGTCCTCAAACCAGGACCCCAGATTTACAGAACGCACTTCGCGCCCATGAGTTTGCACCATGGAATCATCAAAGACATGCATATGACCGGAAATTATCACATCGAAAGGTGCTTCATCATAGGCGCGTGCGACATGCCCACGAATCATGGACACAAGCTCTTGCTCATTACGTTCGCGATAGTTACCGCTGCGCTCACGACTTTTCCTACTGGCGCGATTGCCAATGTAATTCCAAAAGCTTCCCGGAAAGAAATCCTTCAGTGGTTTGACCCAGGGATTACGAATGATCGAACGGTATTTAAGATACTTGATGTCGTTAAGGTTGATCAGGTCACCGTGCTCTACACGCACATTAAGGCCATCTATCTGGTAGTACTGTGCTTCAACAAAAACTTCGACGCCCAGTTTTTTGGTAAAGTAACCCTCAACGTGCACATCGTGATTACCCTCGATATACGTAATACGAGCACCCGCATTTCTCAGGTCTTTCAACGCATCCATCAAAGGCTGGAATTTTCTGGCAAAGAACTCAGAACTGCCGATCCAAAGATCAAAAATATCACCCAACATAAAAAGGTGAACCTGCGAAGGATTTTCCTTCAGCAAAGAACGCAAAAAGCGCAACAGGATTTGCCCGTTGCGCTCTTCTGCGGATTTTAAGTGAATGTCGGAAATAAACCAGGCTTCCACTTAGTCTTGCTTCAAATCAAAACCTTGTTTCTTGCGGATAAAAGCAGGTACTTCCAGGTTTTGAGAGGAGAATGGAGAGCTCAACACTTCACGTGCCATACGACGAGCTTCTTCCAAAGATTGTTGTTCATGGTCCACGTTCATGGACAATTGCTCTGGGTTTGCATGACGGTTCTTAAGGTCCTGGCTTTCTTTGAAAGCACGAGCCTTAGCCAACAACAAATCACGAGGGGAAACACCTTCAACTTGTGGTTGGATTGGTGTCGCCATTTCGACTGGAGTTGGTTGAACCGGTTGCTGAACCGGAACTTGTTGCATCATTTGCGGCTGAACTTGTGGAGGCACTTGTGCTGCCACAGATTGAGCTGCTTGTTGAGCAACTTGCGGAGTAACTTGAGCAACCGGAGGAACTGTTACAGTCTCAGTGACGGGTTGCTGGGGTAACCCCGAAGTGACCGGAACTTCCACTTGCTGTTGGTAAGTGTAGTTCATCACTTGGGACTGCACTGCCGCGATTGGCGGTAGTTCAACCGGAGCTGCCTGCTGAGGCATAACCGGCATAGTTGGCATTACTGGCATTTGCGGCATTTGAAACTGTTGCATGTTTGGCATTTGCGGCATGTGGTTCATGCTTGGCATTTGTGGCATTTGCATGCCCATACCCATGTTGTTCATTCCAAATTGAGCAGTTTGCTGATTTAGGAAGTTTTGCATTTGGTTCACTTGAGCCATATCGTTCACAAGTTTCACATCGTGAGAATCGAAACCAGTAGCGATAACAGTCACGCGAACTTCTTCACCCATAGTTTCATCGATAACCGCACCGAAGATGATTTCTGCATCTTCATGAGCCG
This sequence comes from Bdellovibrio sp. HCB288, assembly GCF_047305935.1. GTDB lineage: Bacteria > Bdellovibrionota > Bdellovibrionia > Bdellovibrionales > Bdellovibrionaceae > Bdellovibrio. The sequence continues at coordinate 1,926,926 of NZ_CP178619.1, read as the reverse complement.
CTTCAGTGATCAATGTAGTTGCTTCGTTCACTTCGTACAATGAAAGCTCAGAACCACCAGTGATGTTAACGATGATACCTGTAGCACCATCGATTTTAACATTCTCTAGAAGTGGAGAAGAGATCGCCGCTGTAGCTGCCTCAACTGCGCGGTTTTCACCTTTCGCAGAACCAGTACCCATGATAGCGATACCTTTGGAAGACATAACAGTGCGGATATCTGCGAAATCCAGGTTGATCAAACCACGGATGTTGATCAAATCAGAGATACCTTTAACCGCTTGCAAAAGAACTTCATCCGCTTTTTTGAAAGTATCCAAAAGGGGAGTTTTCTCTGCAGCAATCGTCAAAAGTTTTTGGTTAGGAATTACGATCAATGTATCAACATTGTCTTTTAGTTCCTGAAGACCAGTCTCTGCGTGTTTAGAACGCTTTTTACCTTCGAACAAGAATGGTTTAGTTACCACACCGATAGTCAATGCGCCTAGTTCTCGAGCGATTTTCGCCACGATCGGAGCACCACCAGTACCCGTACCACCGCCCATACCAGCAGTGACGAATACCATGTCAGAACCTTCCAATTTTTCCACGATTTCGTTGTAAGACTCGATCGCAGCACGACGGCCAACATCCGGATTTGCGCCAGCGCCCAAACCTTTAGTCAGATCAAGACCCAATTGAATTTTATTGGAAGCTTTGTGTGAGTTCAAAGCCTGAATATCTGTGTTGGCCACGATAAATTCTACGCCGCTCATTTCAGAAGCGATCATTGTGGAAACTGCGTTACTACCGCCGCCACCAACGCCAACTACTTTAATATTTGCACCGATATTGATATTTTCTTCTAACTCAAACATGTTGTCCCTCCCGACGATGCTTAAAAGATCCAGAGGCTTCCAGCCTCCACCGAGTAAATTTAAAAACTAAAATACCTTTTCAAACATTTCCTTAAGACGCTTCGTCAAGCCGTTGATCGACTCTCCGATATTGATCTCAAGTTCCTGCGCGCTTTGGATCATCAAATCTTTACGTTGTGACAATCCATACTGTAACAATCCAACTGCTGCCGAGAACTCTCCAGATTTCACAACATCAGTCAGACCTCCGATTTCCAAAGGTGCCCCTCTGCGAACCGGAATATCAAAAATAAACTCACCCATTTCAATCAGGCCATCCAACTGACTTGCTCCGCCAGTAAGAACGATACCTGAACCCAACATTGGCATCACACCGCTCATACGAATATCGTTGGCGATCAGATTCAATGTTTCTTCAGCACGGGCCTCGATCACATCCGCAAGATCCTTGCGCGGGATCACGCGGGATTTACGACCGCCCACACCTTCAACTTCGATAGTTTCGTTGTCATTCACCATAGACGCCATTGCGCAACCGTATTTCTTTTTCAAGATTTCAGCTGCGAACTGCGGAGTTCTAAGACCTACCGCCACATCATGAGTAAAGTGCGAACCACCTACTGGAATAATAGAGGAATGAGCCACGCTGCCGTTGACGAAGTACAAGTTGTTACAAGTACCGCCGCCCATATCGACAACCACTACGCCCAGATTTTTTTCATCATTGGAGATAACCGCTGTCGCAGAAGCCAACTGGCTTAGCACCAAGCCTGCGATTTTAAGTCCCGCTTTTTCAACACATTTAACAGTGTTGTTAATCGCGGACTGGCTGCCGGTTACGATATGCACGTTGGCTTCCAAACGAATGCCCGACATGCCCACTGGATCAGTGATGCCGTCTTGACCGTCGACTTTGAATTCTCTTGGAAGGATGTGCAAAACTGTACGATCTGTCGGAACTGCCACTGCTTTTGCAGCTTCAATCACGCGATCAATTTCAGAAGGCGTGACTTCGCGATTCTTGATCGCGACCATGCCTTTTGAATCAAATGAAGAGATATGAGTACCAGAAACGCCGACCCAAACTTCGTCGACTCTGTAACCGGACATCAATTCTGCTTCTTCTTTTGCTTTTTTAATAGAGTCGGTTGTTGCCTCAATATTAACGACAACACCCTGGCGGATGCCTGTGTTAGGAGCAGTACCTACTCCTGCGACTTCGATTTTCCCCTCGGGATTGACGGTTCCGATGACGAAACATACTTTGGTCGAACCAATATCCAAACCAGCCAATACCGGAGCTTTCGGTTTTGATGTACTCATCCCTAAGTCCTCGTATATGACACCCTATTTGGGCGTCTTTGTTTGAAAGACCGGCGAATAAAATCATTTTATTCGATCTGAGCCGAACGCGAGCTCGACTTTAGATGGTCTACCAGACTTAAGCTTAGGGATCCTTACGCAACCTGACAAGGACTTTCTTTGACAGATCCGCGTCTATGACGCGAGCGTCAAACTGCTTGGTTTCGAGATAATCAACGACGCGAGAAACGCGCGCTGCCTTTAGTGCCACTTGGTCTTCACCGATTTTCACCTGCGTTCCGGTTTTGATCAGTGTCATCCAAAAACCTTCTTTGCTGTCGTAACGAACTTCAGAAATTGTTTTTCGGCTGAACGATCCTTGAGCAGGAATTTGTTCGATCACATCAATCGCTTTTTTGCGAAGCTCTTGTTTTTTTCCAAAAGCATCACCATCCAAAATCGCCACATCAGGAGCTTGCTTTGCTTCGATCACATCCAGGAATTTTCCGTCCTTGATGATCGGAGTCAGCTTTCCACCCTTGGCCATATATAGAAACTTAACTTCATAAGGTTTTACACGAATCGCAAGCGTTGTCGGCCAGGCTCTGGAGATCTGTAAGGTCTCAATCCACTCCTGCTTCTGCAACTCCTTGGAGACAGAGCGAAGTTTGATATTCCAAAGAGACATACCTTTGTACTTCACCAATAGACTTTCAAGGGCATCCACGTTGGGTTTTAGATAGTGCTCTTGCCCTGCCGCCGGATTCTCCAGAACAACTTCGACTTTTTGAATATTAAAGAAACCATTTTCATTCAGATAATAGAGAGTGCCCACCAAAGCTGCTGGTATAACAATGAAACCTACAAATAGCTTTAAAACCAACTTCTTCACAAACTCTCCAAAGGAACGGCTTCCAGACTCCAGACTATCAATTAATTCCGTCAGCTTTAAACCAATGCCCGTGGGACCCACGAAAACACGACCTAGGAACAGGCAACCCTAAGGTACAACCCTAAGGTACGGACACACTTTCTCCACAAAATAAAAAGCCCGCGGCGTGTAACCGTGGGCTTCATTTTGTGGATAACGTGTGTCTTTACCTCTGGCGCGACTTAGTTTTGAATCTTGTCCAGAACATCCAGTCCCAACTTCCAACCATCGCCGGCGCCGAGAGTGATGAAGACATCGCCATCCTTTAGCATCGACACAATCTTCGACGAAGACTTGTCATCGCGAAGGAAGTACTGCGCATTTTCATGCTTCATCTCTGAAGCAAGCTTTTCAGAACTGACACCTGGAATTGGTGCCTCACCTGCAGGATAGATATCAGTCAGCAGGATTTGATCCGCTTCCATGAATGCCGTCGTGAAGTCATGCCAGCAGTGCTGAGTGCGTGAAAAACGATGTGGTTGGAAATAAACTACCAGACGGTTTTTAGGATACTTCTCGCGGAAGGCCTGAAGAACCGCACGCACCTCTGTGGGATGGTGACCGTAATCATCGTAAACTTTGATACCGCTTTTTTCGCCCTTGAAGTGGAATCTGCGATCCACACCATCAAAACGCTGCAAACCAGCCGCACACATATCAAAAGGAATGCCCGCTGCAAGACCCGCACAAATAGCGGCCACTGCATTCAAAGCATTGTGACGACCTGGGATGTTAAGCTTAAACTTACCCACCAAGTGACGAGTGCCCAACAGGCGATCGCTGCGATACAGGGAATAATTCCCCTGCTCACCGGAAAGAACCAAGTCGTTCTTTTCATCGAAACCGTAGTACAAAATACGTTTTGGGAAGTTTTCAAAAATCTGACGAACCACTGGATCATCACCACAAGCGATGATCTTTCCATAGAACGGAACTTTAAGAGCGAAGTCATAGAAGTTCTTTTGCAGGTTCTCGAAAGTCTTATAGTGATCCAAGTGATCGGAATCGATATTGGTGATGATCGCGATTTCCGGAGTCAGCTTGTTGAAGCTGCCATCGGATTCATCGGCCTCTGCAACCAACCACTCACCCGCTCCCAAAAGAGCTGTGGATTTGATCATTTCAAAGCGACCACCAACCACGATTGTCGGGCTTAGGTTGCCTTCAAGGAAAATCGCCGACGTCATGGACGTCGTTGTGGTCTTACCGTGCGTTCCCGCAACTGCGATACCACGCTTTAAGCGCATGATCTCGGCCAGGGCTTCTGCACGAGGGATCAATGGAATCTGACGAGCACGAGCTTCGTAGATTTCCGGGTTACCATACTGAATAGCGGAAGAATAAACGACAACGTCAGCATCACCAATATTGGATGCCGCGTGACCTTTGAAAACTCTCACGCCCATATCACGAAGACGTTCTGTATTCGCATTGTCTGCGATATCAGATCCTGAAACTTTCGCTCCCATATTGTGCAAAAGTTCAGCGAGTCCACACATACCGATGCCGCCGACACCTACGAAGTGGAATTTGGCGTGTTGTAATTTCATTGCAAGATTTCCTTTGCGATGGTTGATGCTGCTTGGGGAACATAAAGATCTTTTATATTCCTAACCATTTGCTCGCGCAAAGCTTTATCTTGTCTAAGAGATTGTACTTCTGAAATCAATCTTTCAGGGGTTAAATCTTTCTGCAAAATCATGCGACCCGCATTTCGGGCGACAAGGCTTTCGGCATTTTTTTGCTGATGATCATCGGCGGCTCCTGGTAATGGTACGATTATAGGAATTATACCAAACGCTGCCGCTTCCGCAATGGAGCTGGCCCCACCACGACTGACAATTATATCCGCCCACTGATAATACTTTGGCATATCGAAGATATACTCATGATAATCCACATCGGCGCCGTTTTTTTGATATTTGACAGAGATTGTAGGGAAATCAGCGCTCCCCAACTGATGAACGACAGATAAATCCTTCGTCCACTCGCCCCCGCCAATGATCGCGTCACTCAGACAGTTGTTGATAACTCTGGACCCTTGGCTGCCACCGAAAGCCAAAAGATGAAACTTCTCATCTTTGTTCTGAGCATGCACCGCATTTTCGATTTCTTCACGAACCGGCATCCCAGCTTGAGTCACGCGATTGCTTTTCAGATGTTTGCGCGACTCTTCAAAAACCACGAAACACTTGTCGACGAAACGAGATAGAAAACGATTCGCCATACCCGGCATGACATTCGGCTCCCAGATCGCCGTATTAAAGCCAACAATGCTTGCTGCCAGCACGAAAGGACCCGAAGCGTAACCACCCACCCCGATCACATACAACGGCTTTAACTGCCATAGCAGACGGATGGATTGAAACAACCCCAATGGCATGCGGAGTAATGTTTTTAACTTTTTAATGGGACTTTTCACATTCAACTGACCGGATTCGATCAGGTGCAGAGTATATCCCTCGCGAGGGACAATTTTAGATTCCATCCCGCGCGAAGTTCCCACGAAATGAACTTGAACTTCGGGGTCCAATTTCTGGATGGCGCGGGCAATAGCGATTCCTGGGTAGATGTGGCCACCAGTGCCACCCCCGGCAATCACAACGGTCTTTTTAGTCATGTGCTTTCACTTTCGATGCGTTCCAACGGGATGATCCGAAACGTTTAGAGAATTTATCCTCTTCGAAGGAATTTTCAATGTTCAAAATCAATCCAAACATAAAACACAAAACCACCAGGGAACTGCCACCGTAACTTAAGAAAGGAAGCGTCAGACCTTTTGTTGGAAGCAGGCCCATTACAACACCCGCATTGATGAAGACGCTCATTCCAAAAGTGACAGAAAGCCCTAAAGCCAATGCTCTTTTGAATGGATCTTCGGCTTTGATGGCGATTTGAATTCCGCGGAAGACAACAAATCCATACAGAGCCAGGATGGCAACGAATCCGACAAAGCCCATTTCCTCACCCAAGACCGCCAACGTGAAGTCCGTGTGCGCTTCAGGAAGGAAGAAAAGTTTCCCCTGCCCTTGCCCCAAACCAACGCCCGTCAAACCACCGGAGTGAAAACTCAGCATACTTTGAATCACCTGGAAACCCTTTTGCGCAGGATCAGCCCAAGGATCCAGGAATGCCAAAACGCGGGCACGGCGGTAAGGCACCGACATCACCAGGAAGTAAAACGCCGGAATTAGAACTGCCACCGCACCAGTGATGTATTTCCATTGCAGGCCAAAGGCAAACAACAGACTGACACCCACCATCAGGATGATCGCAAAGCTTCCGAAATCTGGCTGACGAAGCAACAGGAACAATGGAACAACCAATGCCAGTGCCAACCACCACCACTTTACGTGGCCCAGAATATTGTCGCGACGGCATAGTAAGCTGGCAAACCAGACCGAGAATGCGATCTTTAAAAGTTCACCCGGTTCAAAGCGCAAACCAAACGGCAACTGGATCCAGCGAATCGCGCCACCCACTCGCACGCCAAGACCCGGAACGAAGGTCATCAACACGCCGATCGCGGCGGCAAACCACAACATCCATCCGTGTTTTTCAATCAGACGAAAAGGAACATGGATCGTCCCGATCAAAACACCGAATGCGATCACTGCGAAAATCAACTGACGCTTAAAAAAGAAAAGACCGTCTCCGTAGGATTCGGTCGCAAAGATAAAACTGGAGGAGTAAACCTGCACCAGGCCGATGCCCAATAAAGTGATGATGGCCAAAAACAAGCTGCTGGATAAATATCTAAACATGATGGACTCCCAAAGGCGTGCTCGCCTTTATTTTAATCAGAAGTCCATTTGAACGTCTAGGAATGGTGGGAAGACTGGACCCCGAATTAGGGAGCGGCTTCCACCACTTCAGCACCTGAATCTTTTTTCTCGGAAGCGGCTCTGGCTTCAGTGCGCTTGTTAACCGCAGTTTGTGCGCGGCCCGACATAGAGCAGCAGTACACGACACCGTTTTCATTGGAAGAGTTTTTAAAGTTGGTGATCGAGAACGCACGGGAGGAATCACAGCGTTTTGCCATTTCCATGCTCAATTCCACTTCGATATCCGGAAACTGCTCACCACTCACGAAGTTGCAATACATGCCCGTGTTGGCAGCCAATTTATCACGTTGTTCCTGGCGCGCTTTAAATGTCCCGGATGCACAAGCAGACAACAAGAATACAGACGACAAGGAAACAACGAGAATACGGATCACAAAGCCCTCCTAGCTTTTTAATTCCTTCCGACAAAGTCGGTTTTTAAACAAAAAAAAGGCCCTCATCAGATGAGAGCCTTTGCTTTTGCGCCCCGACAAACAGGGCGCGTGTGTTTCATGCAACACACATCGACGGGGTCGAAGTGTGATATGTCAGTGAAACTTTCTCACGATCTCTTTAAAGTATTCACCACGCTCTTCAAAACTGTCAAACATGTCAAAGCTTGAGCAACCTGGAGAAAGCAGAACGATGTCCCCGATTCTGGACTTTTGGTAAGCGATCAAAACCGCCTCCTCAAATGTACCGATCAGGAAGGTCTCAGAGAAATCACCAAGGTCGCGATTAATGCGCTCTTTGGCTTCCCCGACCAAGATCAGAGTTTTAACTTTGCGTTTTACCGACGTACGAAGTGGTTCGTAGTTCAAATTCGTATCTTTACCACCCGCGATCAAAATAACGTTTTCATCGAAAGTATCAAGAGCACGAAGAACTGCGTGCACGTTTGTCGCTTTAGAGTCGTTGTAGAACAAGACTCCGCCCACTTTGCGCACGTATTCGATACGGTGAGGAAGACCTGTGAAAGTCTCGATCACTTTTTGAACCGCTTCACGAGTCGCCCCGTGTTCGCGAGATGCCAGTATTGCTGCCATCACGTTTTCCACAGAGTGCTTACCGCGCATTTTCATGTTCTTGATATTGAATGTTTCAATCTCAGGACCTGTGCGCACGCGAATCTCGTCACCGATATTCACGGCTCCACCGATATTCATGATTTGTGGTTCCAAAGCCGGTTTACGAGAGAAGTAGAAAATACGTCCACGCTGAACAGCTGGATCACGTGCCAATTCAACAACGGCGTTGTCATCCGCATTCAGGATGCTTGTTGTTGCTTGATTTGTGTTTTTGAAGATACGGCGTTTCGCATTTACGTATTCTTCCATGGAGCGATAACGATCCAGGTGATTTTCAGCCAAGTTCGTGAATACCACGTTGCCTGGGTTGAAAGTGTCGCAATGTTCAAGCATGAAGCTTGATACTTCCGCGATCACCACTTGTGCTTTGTCATCAAGGCGAAGGTAATCCACCAATGGTTTTTCATTCGCGCCGCCCACCCAAGTTTTAATACCAGATTGAGTCAAGATCGCCTCTGTGATACGTGCAACTGTTGTTTTACCGTTGGTACCTGTCAAACCGATGATTGGTTCTTTGATGAACCCTGCAGAGAACTCGAACTCGCCCGTGATCTTGATACCTTGAGATCTTGCGTAGTCGAAGATCTTCAAAGTGGACGGTACGCCCGGAGAAAGGATGACCAAATCCTGAGCGATGAAAGTTTTCGGACTGTGACCACCCAATTCGAACTTAATTGGCAAGTCACCCAATTGCTCAAGTTGAACAGAAAGCTCTGGCTTGGATTTGTGATCCGTTACAGTGACCTGAGCACCGTGCTTAGTAAGGAAGTGCGCCAAGGACACACCCGTTTTACCAAGACCGACTACCAGGATTCTTTTGTCTTTTAAATCACTATATTCTTTATACATTCTTCTACCTCAATTTGAGAGTCGCTAGACTTAAAACAGCCAATAAAATCGAAATAATCCAGAAACGAACAATGATCTTCGTTTCGGTCAAACCGCCCAATTCAAAGTGGTGATGAATCGGCGCCATCTTAAACACACGTTTTCCAGTGAGTTTGAAGGAAATAACCTGAGTGATTACTGACAATGCTTCCACCACGAAGACACCGCCCAAGATCACCATTAAAAGTTCATTCTGAGTGATTACCGCCATTGAGCCCAGGAATCCACCCAGGGACAAAGAACCCACGTCGCCCATAAAGACCTGCGCGGGATACGCGTTAAACCACAAGAAGCCCATTCCCGCAGCAACAATCGTTGCCGCAACAGGAGTTAACTCACCTGCTCCCACGACATGGGGAATATTCAGGTAATTTGCGATCGAGTAGTGACCTGTTACGTAAGCAAAAAGCCCTAATGTCGCCGCTGAAATCATCACTGGCACAATCGCCAAACCGTCCAAACCGTCAGTCAGGTTCACTGCATTTGCAGTTCCAACCACAACAAGTGCGGCGAAAACGATATAGGCATAACCCAAATCAAAACCGAAGGACTTTACAAAGGGAATATAAACAGTCGTACCCAAGCTATGGAAGTGCACCAAGTACGCAACCACCGCTCCGCTGATCAAAAACTCCCCTGCCAAACGGATTTTACCAGAAAGACCTTTGGAGTTCTTTTTGCTTACCTTCAACCAGTCATCCATATAACCGATCAAACCGAAGCCCCAAGTGATGATAAGTACGGCCCATACCAATGGGTTTTGCATATCGACCCACAACAAGCACGGAATCAGCGTGGAAAGCAGAATCAAGCCCCCACCCATGGTTGGAGTTCCGGCTTTTTTCTTATGTGACTGAGGACCGTCATCACGAATCGCTTGCCCGAAATGCTTCAATTGCAGGCGCTTGATGAAGTAAGGTCCCCACATCCAGCACAGCAAAAACGACGTGAAAAACGCGATGAACGTACGAACTGTGATGTAACGGAAGACATTCAATGGAGAGAAGTATTCCGACATTGAATAGAGCCACTGATAAAGCATGATGTGCGATTCCCCTATATCCTTGGAAATTGAATTTTGCTTGGAACTTTAAGGGTTTAGCACATGCGGGCTTTAAAATGCAATGGGAAATTTATAAGTAATTGATATCATTATTGAAAATTAAAAAGAAAAAGGTACGGCCTTACCTGCTAAGTAAGTCCGTACCTTTGGGATCCACACCGTGGAGAAGGTGTGTCCGTACCTTCGCGATTAGTGCTGGTTAACTACTGCTGAGTTGCTGCCACCACTTTGTACGATATTCGCCGAGCTGCCATTACCTTGCTGAATTACAGACGCTGAGTTGTTTGAGCCAGTTTGCTGAACGTTTGCTTGGTTATTGTCACCGGCTTGAACCACACAGGCAGTATTGCTATCGCCTTTTTGGTAGATGGTCGCAGAGTTGGCATTGCCAGTTTGGCTAACGCCCGCCACGTTGCTGGAACCTTCCTGACTTAATATAAAGTTAGCTTCGGCCTGTTGAAGGGCATCACACGCTGGCAGAATCACTTCGCCATCGTCAGTTACCAGATTTCCGTCGTCATCGATTACTTCGCCAGGCATAACCGGGATCTCATCAATCACTTCCGGAATGGATTCATCAGATATAGTCCCTGGCTCTTCGCCATCCACGACAGGAATGATTTCCTGCGCGCTTCTGAAAGCACCGAACTCCACTTGTGTTCCCAACTGCGAACACGCTGTCGTAAAAGAAAGAGCCGCTGATAGGAAAACTAAAGTCGCTGTGGTTTTCATTATTCCTCCAAATTGAATTCAATAAGGAGTAAAGCAAAAGCCATGCACAGCGTTTGTTCGAGTCGATAACTATTTAAACCAGGTTTAAGGTGTTCAGGATCTGACGTTGCAAAAGTTTTGATCGAAGTACGTGAAGGTTCCCTAATATCAATTGCAAGGGAACCTGTCATTTACCCAAGTCATTCGGCTCGGCATGAGACATTTAGCTGTAAACTTTCACCCACCATCAGTTAATAGCCGCAATGAGCGCAGGATGTACCCCTTAAGTTCATGAAGAAACGCAAAGTAAATCTACAGCACAAAAAGAGAAGTCAGCAGCAATGGGCGGGAGTGATTGCTGCTGACTTGGATATGTCTGATCCTGGATCTTTTCCTGGCTATTGAGAAATGGATACTTCTGTTACTGTTTCACAATTGGAAATGATGCAAGTCTTGATAGCTGAGTTGCCCGTCTGATATGTCAGGAGAGTCCCTTCGGCAATTTCCATCGACTCATGGATGTTACTTTGATCAAGCACCGCAAAATCACATTCTGGCACATCGCTATCGCCAACACTTGGAACATCAACGGGGGCCGCTGGTTTTGGAGCGGACGGAATCGGGCTCGCGACATCCTGAATACTGGATCCATCGTCGACGGCCTCAGCTGCCAGCGAGTTAATTTGTTCAAACTCCATACTTGTCCCAAATTGCGAACATGCTGTTGTCATGAGTAATGGCATTACTAATATAAGACTTCTAAATGATACTTTCACAGTACCCCCTGTTTCGTTTCTTGATAAACAGAGTAAATGCAATTGCCATGCGAAGGGGGTTTCGAGACCCACCTCAAACTATTTGAACTTCGCATGTATAACATTTGGCATCGAAAAATCTTTGATCAGCGAATTCGACTTATCCCCAATCAAAAAAATCAGGTAACAAATCAAAAACGCATCAGTCGGAAAATCAAACCATCATTTAATTTGAATTGATCGTGTGCTGCGCGAATCAAGATCACCGAGCACATTGAAATCAGGTGATCAAAGTCATTGAATCGAAGATCTTCTAGCCACTAGAATGCTCTCAAATACCGTGATAAAAAGAGAGCAAATTAAATTTCATCATCAAGATAAGACTTAAGTTCCTGCATATGATATTTCCAACCAAGTTGAAAATCTTTGAAAAGCTTTGCACGGACTTTGTCTGGAAAGACATCCCAACCCTTATGGGTTACGGTCATCGTGCGTATTTTACCTTTGTCTTCGATCACGTAAGAACACTCTGTGATAGCTTTCGCATCCCAATCCTTTTCGCGCCAAGTGAAGGTGATGGATTTGTTGGGAGTTAGTGAAAGCACTTTACCGGAAGCGAGCTGCTCGTTGCCCTCGTCATCTTCCCAGGCTTCGCGGAACTTTCCGCCGACTTTTGGTTCAAGGGCGACATCGTCGCCCCACCAATTTTCCAGATCGTCCGTATCAGTCAGAGCCCGCCAGATTTCTGCAGCGGTGGCCTTCACTGTGATCGTGATGCTGATTTCCTGACTGTTGGAATCCTCCCCCTTTTTGGAGGGAGGAATGAATTTCGATCCGGTCATATTAATTAGAACAAGTTGATGTTCGTGGAAAGAGCTACGTTTGTTCTGTCGTCACGTACGTCTTTCGGAGTGAACTGGATGTTCGGGTACAAGTAGATGTCACGAGTGATAGAGATACCTACGCCCACAGATTGGTATGGTTCCAATTGAACGTATCTGTCGTTAACTTCGTATTTCGCGAATTGGAAGTAACCGAATACAGTTCTGAAAGAGTACGTGTCGTTGAACGTGTACTGCATGAATGGGAACAAGCCCGCACTGATATCAGAGCGCATGTATCTACCAGCAGCTTGTGCCGCCACGTAACCTGTATCAGACAAAGCACCATTGTAAAGGTACTTAGCCAAACTTACGCTCACGCCACCGTTCCATTTTGACGTACCGAAATTCGCCAAGAAAACTTGAGACAAAGAGACGTTACCCAAATAGTTTTGGTATTTGCTTGTGTCTTCATCAGTGTAATAAGTCGTGGAAACGCTGGTGCTCATTTGAGTGCCAAAAGCTTTGTAACCACGGCTCCAGCTTACGAAAGGAGTCGACATTTCGTAACGAGGAAGTACCGCATTTGCGGCTCTGCCTCTGCGAGTGTCAGATGCTGGTTTTGTGATATCGCCATGGAATGGATCGTTGATCGTCAAACCAGAACCGAAGCTGATACTGTCTTTAGGAGTGATACGAACGTTCACACCCACGTTACCGGACAAATAAGTCAAAGATTCAGCCGTTGCAGAAGCACGGTAGTTTGGACGGATTGAACCAAATGGATCGTTAACAGAACCACCGGAATAAGAAAGGTCAGATTTGAAAGACCATTTGGATTTAGAACCCAAAGTTGCACGCATACGCGCATCTGTGATTTCTTCGTCAACGTCCTTCATTTTTTCAGTCGGCTTTTTAAGATCCTCGATTTTAGAAGTCGAAGAGTTTGCAGGTGTCGCCGCACCCATCTTTGCAGAACTTGATTGCGCCCCAGCTTGCATCGCAGAGAATGTAAGAGCTGCGATAAGTAGAGAAAGATTTTGTTTCATTAGTCCTCCTAATAATGAGGACTGTTATATGGCATCCGACTGGATTACTCCAGTCGGATTTTCGAGGAAGGCTATTTTCTTTAGACTTTTTCTGTGAAATCCAGCGGTTCACACGGGAAGACAAAGCGCTCAAGCTTCGTGCCACGGGATGCCTTTACGACCGCGATATCTCCATTACGAAGGAAAGTGGCCAGATCCTTGCCTGCATTGTCTGTAAAATCTTTCTGGATCAGACTTTCCTTAGTGAAATGAGCCTTTTGCAGCCCCTTAGTAAAGGCGTCAGAATCTTCGCCAACAAAGTAAACTTTTTCAAAACCAGCCTTACCGACTCGCTCGCCCAGCTCCTCATGCAATTGGGCGGAGGCCGAACCCATCTCGCGCATCTGCCCAAAGACCCCCACTTTACGTCCACTCACGGTTAACAATTGAACGTTTTCCAGTAAAGCTTTCATACTGTCGGGGTTGGCGTTATAGGCATCAAAGATCATTTGAGCACCGGATTTAAGGTGAACCAGCTGGTTGCGCCCCCAATTTGTACGACATGCCGGCAACCCGTCCCAGATTTCCTTCGGAGACATTCCCACAGACAATCCCAAAGCAGCGGCAGCCATCAGGTTTGTCAGATTTTGCGATCCGAACACCTGAACCTTTGCCGCACCAGTCACACCTTTGATGCTGCCTTTTAAAACCAACTCTTTCATATTCATTGAATCGATCATCAAATGCACATCGGCACGGGGATCTTCACTGGAAAAAGTCAGAATTTTATCCTGTGAAAACTTGTCATGACCACGAACATACATGTTATGAGTTTGCTCGTTATCTAGGTTGTAAATACGGATCGTGTTCTTACCTGCCGCATTGTAGATTTCTTCTTTGGCTTCCGCGACTTTTTCAATCGTTCCGAAGAACTCCATGTGCGCGCGCCCCACCATCGTACAAACCACCACGTCAGGCTCTGCGATTTTCACAAGCTCGGTGATTTCACCGGCGTGATTCATTCCCATCTCAATAACGGCTACTTCCTTATTCGAATCCAGCTGTAACAAAGTGAATGGAACACCCCAGTGGTTATTAAAACTGCCTTTGTTGTAGTGAACAGTTTTAACGGTATCAATAAGGGCCGCTGTGAATTCTTTAGTTGTGGTTTTGCCGTTCGAGCCGGTGATCGCAACAATCTTACCTTGCGCCTGGTGGCGGGCCCAGTTACCCAGCTGTTGCAGGGCTTTTAGAGTGTCAGCCACTTTCAAAACAGTGACTTTGTTTTTAAATTGTTGAACCTGGCTGTTGTCTTCGTGAACCAACAAAACTGTTGCACCTTGGGCTACTGCTTTATCCAAAAACTGATGAGCATCAAAGGCCTCGCCTTTTAGCGCAATAAACATCTGATCCTGAAGATTGGCACGGGTGTCAGTGCCGATACCCGAAAAATGATCCGCATGCTGGCTTATTACTTGGGCGTCAGTGACTTTAATAACTGTTTGCACATCCATGGCTCTCATTACGCTCTCCCCTGCAGTGCGAGTTCTGCAACCTGCACATCACTAAATGGAAACTTCGTGGTTCCAATAATTTGATAATCTTCGTGACCTTTGCCAGCGATCAATACCACATCACCCTCCTGGGCCTTGTGTATCGCTGCCAAAATAGCTTCCTTGCGGTCGACCATCACCGTCACACGTTCTTTATCCTGGGCTGGAATGCCCTTTAAAATATCCTCTATAATCGCCTGCGGTTCTTCCGTGCGTGGATTGTCTGACGTGACCACAACAGAATCCGAGAATTTCAATGCCATCTCGGCCATCAAAGGACGCTTGCCTTTGTCGCGATCCCCACCGCAACCAAAGATCGTCCAGATTTTCGCACTGGAGTTCAGGCTTTCGCGCACGCTGGTCAGGGCCGTCAGCACATTTTCCAAAGCATCCGGAGAATGAGCGTAGTCCACAAAGACAGAAATGTTTTTATTGTTCGGCACCGATTGCAAGCGACCTGGCACTCCGGTGAACCGCGAAAGTGCTTCCGCGCATTTCTCCAAAGGAATCCCTGCTGACAAACCGGCACCGATTGCAGCTACCGCATTCATTACGTTGTGTGTACCTGACATTGGCAGCTGCACCTCGACCGAGCCCATCGGGGTTTTCAAATCGAAAGTGGTCAATGCGAAATCCATGCTCTTGATCTTAAAATGCAACGTTGCTGCACTGTCGGAACCATAGGTCCATAAAACTGCTGGATCTGCGACATGCAAGCGACGACCATACTTATCGTCGATGTTAACAATCGCAAAACAAGGATGCTTGTCCGTCATCCACAGCAAGTCTGTGAACAGACGCTGCTTGGCCTCAAGATATTTCTCCATGGTCTCGTGGTAGTCCAAATGATCGCGAGTCAAATTTGTGAAGATCACTGTATTAAACGGCACACTGTCCACGCGGTGCTGATCCAGGGCATGGGAGGAAACCTCCATCGCCACGGCTTGTGCTCCGTCATCTTTGAATTCACGCAGACGTTTTTGCAGATAAATTGGATCGGGAGTCGTCATATCAGACGGCCAGATTTTTTCCAAAAGGTGGTGATTGACGGTCCCGATCACCCCTGTCGGCATGCTGGCATGATTCAGGATTGACTCCACCATGTAGGTCACAGAAGTTTTACCGTTGGTTCCCGTCACACCGACACAAAACATTTCCTGCGCCGGGTCTCCGTAATAATGCGATGACAGAATATCCAGAGCCTCACGGGTGTTTTCCACGCGCAAGACAAAACCTTTGAAGTTATTGGGCACCTGATTGGGGTCTTCGACAACTAAAACCGTTGCTCCCTTTGCGATCGCATCTGGAATGAAAGAATGACCATCGACTTTAACACCACGAATGGCGACAAACAGTCCATCAGAAACGACCTTACGAGCATCATTAAAAATCCCCGCCACTTCGATATCTGGCAAAGCGTGCTCGGGAATTCCTGGGATTGTTGAAAAAAGATGCTGTAGTTTCATGGGATCAGTATATTATGCTCAAGCTATGAGACAACTCGGAAAAATACATTGCCAAGAAATTAATCAAGACGATAACGCACCCTGGATCATCTTCTTCCATGGTTATGGTGCTGACGCCAACGATCTGTTCTCTTTGGGACAAATGATCCCGACGAATAAGACGTACAATTGGCTTTTTCCGAATGGAATTTTGGAAGTACCCATTGGCCCAGCCTGGACCGGGCGAGCATGGTGGCCCATTGACATGATGGAAATTCAACGCGCTATGGAAACGGGCGTACCTCGGGATTTCAGCGGTGAAATCCCAAAAGGCTTCGATAAAGCCCGTGATATGGCGATGGAAATGATCCGTCAGCTTCGAGTTCCCTGGAATCAAATCATCCTGGGCGGATTCAGCCAAGGGGCCATGCTGGCGACTGATCTTTACTTGCGCGCTCCTGAAACTCCGCGGGGTTTGGTGATCATGTCAGGCACACTTGTCAGCCAGGACGAATGGAAAAAACATATCCCCAACCGTGCAGGTCAGAAGTTCTTCCAAAGCCATGGCGAAATGGATCAGGTTCTGAATTTTAAACAGGCACAAAAGCTGGAAACGCTGTTAACCCAAAATGGAATGAAGGGTTCACTGCTGAACTTCCGAGGCGGTCACGAGATTCCACCCATCGTGCTTCAAAAGATCAGCCAGTATATCAATAGCCAGGGTTAAAAACGCCGATTGGGTAGTTCTTACTGTCCAGAATCCTGACAGGAGGTAACTCCTGTCAGATATGCTATATTGCCACAACTCTTTCGAAGGGATTTCCATGAAAAAGTTGTTGTTGATCGCCTCCGCTCTGCTGCTTTGCTTTGGAGCGACCCAAGCTCATGCATTTCGCAATGCCACACCTGACAGAACTATTGAACGTGAAGGCCTTTATGGCGCCACCGTTTTTGAATCCAAATATAAAATTCAGATCCTGATTCAAGGTCGCGAAATTCATTCTCTAAAACAGTTGCACGCTGTCGTGGCTGATGGACTAAGACTTCCAAATACCTATGGCGCGAACTTCGACGCCCTTTATGACGTCCTGACAGATCCTTCAGCAGTTACCAAAAACTGGGACATCACCATTATCGGCGGCAAGAACCTTTATGAAAATCTGGGTGAACAAAAGACGCAGGCTCTGATCGACACTCTGAACGATGCCCAAGAGCAAAACCGCATGAATACTTTCATGTTTTGGATGTAACAAACCATTTGATTTCAAACAAAAGGCATCAGAAACGATGCCTTTTCTTTATTGAAGAATACCATTGGAAGATAGCCGACGAAAGCTTTGCTCAACTTCCAGGGAGATTCTTCGATGAAACTGACTCCTGTCAAATTCGGTCCTGCTATTGCCGCATTCATCGCGACCATGCTGTTCTGGGTGGTGATCAGCCCACCGCATGGGGTTGACATCAATGCCTGGAGATTGCTGGGAATTTTTATAGGAACCATAGTTGCCATCATAGGAAAAGCTCTGCCTATCGGCGGCGCTGCCATGATTGGCATTCTTCTTGTGGGAGTTTCCCAGGTCACAGCACCCGGTAATCCATCAAAATCAATGGCTGATGCATTGAGTGGATACTCCAACACACTTATTTGGCTGATCGGGATTTCATTTTTCATCTCAAGAGCATTCATCAAGACAGGCCTCGGGGCACGCGTCGCTTATCACTTTGTGAAAGTTGTGGGCAAACGCACTTTGGGTATAAGTTATGGACTGAGCTTTGCGGAACTGTGCCTGTCCCCAGTCATGCCCAGCAACACGGCTCGCGGTGGCGGTGTCCTTTATCCCATCAACAGATCAATCTCAGAAGCCATGGGCTCTACTCCCGATGAAGAGCATCGCCGGAAAATGGGCGCGTTCCTGACTCTTGTTGCCTACCAAATCAACGTTATTACTTGCGCCATGTTCGTCACGGCCACAGCCCCCAATCCTCTGATCACGGCCGCCATTAAAGATGTGGCTCAAATAGATGTATCCTGGGGACAGTGGGCCTTGGCAGCGATCGTTCCTGGAATTGCTGCCATTTTGGTGATTCCATACATTATTTATTTTTTGTATCCCCCCACAATCAAACATACTCCTGACGCTTCCGGTTTTGCTTCAAAAAAACTAAGTGAGCTTGGACCAATAAAGAAAGAAGAGTGGATCGTCATCGGTGTGTTTTTCCTTCTCCTGTTCATCTGGGCTGGCGGATCAAAAATTTTAAGCGATCACCCTTGGTTTCAAATCGACGCCACCGCCGGAGCTTTCATCGGACTCGCGGTTCTTTTATTCAGTGGAGTCTTGACTTGGGATGACCTGTTAAAAGAAAAAGGGGCCTGGGATACTGTCACTTGGTTTTCTTCCCTGGTTATGATGGCAACTTTTCTGAATAAACTGGGAATCACGGCTTGGTTCTCCTCCTCCATTCGAGATTCGATCGTCACTTGGGGATGGGGCTGGCCTGCGGCCTCTGCCTTTTTGATCGCGGTCTATTTGTATCTGCACTATTTCTTTGCCAGCAACACGGCCCATATCTCGGCATTGTATGCGAGCTTTTTTGCTGTCGGAGTTGGTTTGGGCGCGCCACCATTGATGTTCGGATTGTTTCTGGGATTTGTGTCTTCACTTTGTGCTTCACTAACTCACTATGGAACAGGATCAGCCCCGGTTCTATTCGGAGCCGGATATGTCTCCATGGGCGAATGGTGGAAATACGGGTTCATCACCAGCGTCATGAACCTGCTTGTATGGGGCAGCGCCTGCGCAATTTGGTGGAAAATTCTTGGATATTATTAATAAAATCAAAAAGGCACCTGTCAGGTGCCTTTTTTTTATTTCAGAATCACTGTGATATTTCCATCTTCCGGAAGAGTGGAACCTGCTGCCGGAATCATCTCAGAAACCATGCTGCCATTCCCCAGGAACTTGACCTTGATATTCTGCCCACTAACTTCGCGCAGAACCTCACGCGTCGTCAACTTCATCAAATTCGGAACAACCTCTCCAGGTTTTACTTCCGCTGCCTTATCCAACTGAGCCGCCGTGATAATTTGCGGCTCCGCTGGTTTCACAGGTGTTTCCGTGGCGATCTCGCGGGCGATTTTATCCAACGCTGCTTTTTGATTGATCGCCGTTTTGATTGAATTCAGGTTCTTAACATTCGTCTCTGCCATAGTGCCATGCAAAGGTGCGATACCTTCCTTGCGAACCGCGTAGGATGCGATTCTGGAAAAGACCGGCGCCGCAACTTTGGCTCCATAATAGGACTTACGAGGCGAATCCACTGCGATATAAATCACAAACTTAGGATCGTTCGCCGGAATGAATCCTGCAAAACTTGAAACGTAAGCGCCTTTAAGATAACCGCGACCATTCGGATCCACTTTTTGCGCAGTGCCTGTTTTACCTGCGACCATAAATCCTTCCACTCGGGCATTCTTACCGGAACCATTCTTCAACGTCGTCACACCCAAAAGCATTGCACGCATTTGCGCTGCCTGCTCTGGCGTCAACACACGACGAATCGGCTTCACTTTGGTTTCAGTAAATTCACCGGTTTCAGAATCGCGAACACCTTGAACGATATATGGAGTGTTCAATACGCCACCATTCGCAATGGCTGCATAGGCATTTGCCAGCTGAATCGGTGTCGAGGAAATACCATGACCAAATGAAATATTGGACAACGCCAACGGCTTCCATGGAAGTGCCTGCACGATGCCTCGCGATTCACCCGGAAGATCCACCCCTAAACGCTGACCAAATCCAAAATCCAAAAGACCCTGACGAAGTTTATCAGCACCCAATTTGAAGCCGATTTTGGTCGTACCGATATTTGAAGATACCGCAAGAATCTCGGTCGCCGTGATGTCACCGAACTTCTCATGAGCTTCAGCTTCTTTGATCACTTTGTTGCCCACCCGGTATGCGCCATTTTCACAGAAGAACTTTGTATTAGGCTGTAACACACCTTCACGCAGAGCTGCTGCAATCACCAATGTTTTCATCGTAGATCCCGGCTCAAAAGCATCCGTGACTGACTTATTACGACGGTGTTCTGCCGAAGACTTCAGAGCTTTGTTCAAATCGAACGTTGGCGCTGACGCCAAAGCCAGCACCGCAGAGGTTTTGGCATCCAGAACCACACCCACCGCATGATCCGCATCAAATTCCTGAACCGCATTGGCCAATTCCGATTCCAACGTATATTGAAGATCTGAATCGACTGTCAGACGCAATTCATTACCTTCAGGATTTTCGATAAACATCAAACCATCGTTGATCAACGGACGACCACGAGCATCCCTTTTAACCATGACTTTCTTTTGATTGCCACGAAGATGCTGATCGTAACCCAACTCAAGACCTTCCAAGCCCTGACCTTCGCTGCCCATGAAACCCAGGGTCTGCGCCAGCAAAGTTTCATTCGGATAAACGCGACGCCATTCTTCAACAAAAGACAGACCGCGAATCTCCCAGGACTTGATTTCATCTGCTTTGCCTTGTTCAAGCATGCGCTGAATCCAGACAAAGCGTTTGTTGCCGTCTTTGATTTTTGCGTAAACAGATTCGTAGGACTGCCCTAAAGCCTTTGAAAGTTTTTTTGCTGCTGCCTTGCGATTCTCGATGATCTTGGGATCAGCATACAAAGAGTAAGCCGTCGCAGACATCGCAAGATCGCGACCGTTGCGATCGACAATCGCTCCGCGACGTGCGGGCAAAGTCACCTTGGTTTGAAATTGTCTGTTCTGAAGGGAGTTCAAGCGATCGTTTGGCAAAAACTGCAAATACGCCGCACGCATTGCCAATGCAGACCATAGGAAAAGGATGCCAACAAAGATAAAAACAATACGTGATTTCAACTACAGGTCCTTTTGTGCAATTTTCTTGTCAGCCGTTTTGGCAACAGGAATATCCTCAACATCCGTCAGGTGAATGATCTGATTCGCCTGGATTTTTTTAAGAGTGAATTTTTGCTGAGCCATATGATCCAGCAATTGAGGACGTGTGATTTTCGCCAGGGAGATTTCCTTGGTGCGCTTTTCTTCCTGAACTTTTTTATGTTCGCGGGTCAGCTTTAAAACAACATAACCCATGCGGCGCTCTTCCATTTGCAGGAAGACGATGGAAAACAACGTAAAGATAACCAATAGGATACTGAAAAACGGTTTTAACTGCCTAAAGTTTTCCTTGCTCATCCTGAGCACTCCTCTCGAAAACCCTCAACTTCGCAGAGCGCGAGCGAGTGTTCAAATCCAACTCTTCCTGAGATGGAACTACAACTTTCTTATAAACAGACCTTCCAAATTCCTCTGAATCACGGAAGATATTTTTAACAATTCGATCTTCAAGCGAATGAAACGTGATAACAGCCAAACGACCACCCGGCTTCAATGCCTGGATCATCGCGGGGATGGTTTCTGCGACAACTTCCAACTCCGAGTTCACTGCCAAACGCAATGCCATGAAGTATTTTGTCGCCGGATGATGGCCTTTCACCTGCCATCCATCCACACGTTCAATCAAGCCTGCAAGACTTGCCGTTGTTTGAAATGCTTTTGTTTTGCGATCATTGACGATCGCGCGGACAACACGAGACGGCCGATAAACTTCGCCGTACTCTTTGAAGATTCGAATGAGTTCATCCTCTGTTGCCGTATTCACAAGCACCTCAGCCGTCAAACCTTGCTGCTGATTCATTCGCATATCTAGTGGACCATCGTGGTAAAAACTAAAGCCTCGTTCGGCCTGGTCTAACTGCGGTGAGCTCACACCTAGATCTAAGAGCATCATATCAAAGTTTTTCAGATTATGATCTGAAAACTGCGAGAAATTTCCATGGATTATGCGAAGTGCGCCGTTCTCGACTTCAGTCTTGAAACGCTCGTTGGCATATTTCACTGC
Source organism: Bdellovibrio sp. HCB288 (assembly GCF_047305935.1). Lineage (GTDB taxonomy): Bacteria > Bdellovibrionota > Bdellovibrionia > Bdellovibrionales > Bdellovibrionaceae > Bdellovibrio. The sequence goes on along the minus strand of NZ_CP178619.1, from coordinate 1,904,722 downwards.
AGCCAGATCTTGGTCCATGACCGTGGCTTTCATCGAGGGAACAGTGTATTTCACTGCCATGTAATGACCACCGCGACCGAAAGTTCCGTCGAAGTATGTCGCATCACTTTTCTCTCTGTAGGGATAAAAAGCAGCAAGCACTTCCTGCAACATCACCGGGTAATGTTCAGGAGAAAACTCCACAGGAAGCTCGACCTTTGGCGGGATAAATTCCTCTGTGCGTTCGATTTTTTCACCAGTGCCGGGCTTATATTTCTTCATCATTACTTCCTAGAATTTCAAGGTATGAACAATTCGATGGACCGTCAAGAAGCTTTGAATTAGCCTGTTTACAAGGCTTTTTCGAATATTAACAGGATTTATTTGCGATGATGGTAACGTGCCCACGTTGTGGCTTCCAACAACCTCAAGATAAATATTGCGCTCAATGTGGCGTCGATATGGAAAGCTTTAAACCGCAGGCTCAACCATGGTGGCAAACCTTTTTTAAAAATCCCGCTCTGCATGTCGCACTTTTAGTGACAGTGGTCGCAGGTGGTGGTTTTTACATCTATAAAAATAAACAAAGCAATCAAGCGGAAGTCGCCAGCACTTCCCGCCCTGTTGTACGTGTTAACGCTTCCAACAGTTTCCCCCCCCCTCCACCTCCTCCACCCGAAATGGAATTGGCAGTGGCAGGCAGTGCAACGGAAGTTCCCGCTGGATCAGCTGGCACCGGCGCAGACGCGGATGTTGGAAAAATGCTGGCAGCAGCAAAAGGACTTTCTGCCGACAACGCAGCACCCGCGGGCAGCGGCCCTCATGTGACCGTGTTCTATACTGAAGTGAGTCGCCAGTCCTTAAACCGCCTGATTGAATCTGCACGCAACACTGGCCAATTCATGACTTTCACGGACTATTCAGCCGGCATCATCCCTGGCATGGAAAAGCGCATGCAGATGGCGGGCATCAAAGTTTTACACAAAGAAGAACGCCCCGTTGAAGTTGGCAAATCCCTGCAATGGACATACGGCATCAAGAATCGCTCGACTCCTGGAGTTGAGATTGGATTGACAACGTTCATCGAGCTGTCTGAGGTGGACGGTAACAGTCTGCGTGGAAACCTTGAGATCCAAAGAACCTGGCGCGAACCGGCCACAAGTGGTGGTTTTGAAATCCAAAGAAAGTCCTTCCCCGCTATATTTGAGATTGGCGGCGAAAACGGGTTCTTAATGGCCGGTGTTATGCCCACTCAGTCAAATCTTGAAAATGATGACGAACTGACAGCGCTTGATGTATACAAAATTCTGCGCTCTCCTCAATTTAGAGCAGGCGAAAGCGAATTCGTGATCTTCGTCGAATACGACAGCAAATAGTCATTCCCGAAGGCCTTCCACCCGAGTTCGCGTGAAAGGTCCACCATGGCTCAGTTTCAGCAAGAACTAGAACACGCATATGGCCCCCGCGTTCATCTGATCGACAGTCCATTTTTGAATGGTTTGCTGGCAAAGGCCTGCTCTCCTGACTGCTTTCAGCCTGAAATCAACCGCATCGTGGAAGTTTTGTATACGCATTTGATTTCAATCACCGTCAACAATGAGTTTGAGCGTGAAAACTTCACTCAACCCACCCGTATGACCGAGCACCACCCAGACCAGCTTTTGCACAGCAATCGCATCGCCCAATCCCAAAAGGCAGTCAGCGTGAACCTGGCACGCGCCGGAACGTATCCAAGTCATATTTGCTACAACTTCCTGCATTTCGCCCTTCCAGCTATCAACGTTCGTCAGGATCACATCTTTTCAGCACGTATGACAGACAGCAAACACCATGTCACTGGGGCTGAGTTCGGAGGCATGAAAATCGGGGGCGACGTTAAAGATGCCTTCGTGATTTTGCCAGACCCGATGGGGGCCACTGGTAATACGATGGTTCACGCCATCAACCACTATAAGCAGCACATCCCAGGACCAGCTAAAAAATTTATCGCATTGAACCTGATTGTGACTCCGGAGTATTTGAAGAATTTGTTAGGATCACATCCCGAGGTCGTAATCTATGCCTTAAGACTTGACCGTGGGCTGTCCCCTCAGGCAGTTTTAGATGCAAAGCCGGGTCAATTCTGGGATCAAGAGCGCGGCCTGAACGATCAACAATATATCGTTCCCGGCGGCGGCGGTTTCGGCGAGATCATGAATAATTCATTTGTTTAGGAGTCCCCATGACGAATTTAACTTTGAAACCTTATATCTCTGAAGAAAAAATCCAACTCAAAGTTAAAGAGCTGGGTGAAACTCTATCCAAACAATTCAAAAACGAAAAAGTGATCGCGATCTGCGTTTTGAAGGGTTCCTTCATGTTCTACTCTGATCTTATCAGAGCGATCAACGCTGACATCACTTGCGAATTCTTCGGCGTGGCTTCTTACCACGGTGGCACTTCCTCTTCTGGCGAAGTGAAAGTGACTTTGGATCTTGCATCCCCGATTGAAAACCAACACGTGATCCTGGTTGAAGACATCGTGGACACGGGCCTGACAATGAACTACTTGAAAAACTCCATCATGTCGCGCAAACCAAAATCGTTGACGACAATCGCCTTGCTTGAAAAGCCAGAAGCTTTGAAAGTGAAATGCGAAGTGGACCACGTGGGCTTCAAAATCCCGAACGATTTCGTTGTTGGCTACGGCTTGGATTACCAAGGCTACTACCGCAACCTTCCATACATCGCGCAAGTTCAAAACTTCCAGTAGAAGGTACAGACACACTTTCTCCAGCTCTTCGGGGCAAAATAAAAAACCACAGCTACTTAGCTGTGGTTTTTTATTTGAAACTACTGGAGAAAGTGTGTCCGTACCTTTTACATTTTAACAGACAACCCGGCGCTTAGGATCAGGCCCATATTGAACATGTCCTTGCCTGGCAAAACTTCTTCTTTATTTACTTTGCTAAGGCTTTCCTGAAAATCAGCTTGAACGACCAAGCCCATCTTACGAGCGAACTTCCAGTCATACCCCATACCCAATGCCAAGCGAACATCGGTTGAGTTAAAGCTGTCTTTCATATCCTTGGAACCCGTGCCTGAAGTCGTTGCCCCCATAAAGTTTAATGTTGCCGTTACCTCAGTGTCTGCTTCAGTCAGGAAACCGACTACAGCACCACCGCGTGCAAAGAAATGGGATTTGGAAGAGTGTGGCCACGAAAAACGCGCCATCACAGGTACATCAATATAAGTCAGAGTGATATCAATATCAGCCTTCACAACATCATTGGCATTGATACTTAGCTTGCCTCCACGCTGAGAATACAACAAACCTGATTCAAATTGCCACATACCGCGACCGACCAGCACACCGGCTCCGCCTTGCATGCGCGATACAGAGTCCACGCTGGATCCGTTAATGCCTTCAATACCAGCGAAAGTGGAGCTGACATAACCGATTGTGGGTTCCAAGGTCACCATTGGATTTGGAATCGTTTGAGTGGCAAGGACTTCCTGACGTTGCGACATTGTTTGAACGCTACTCATTTCGCTCGCGGCTTGCAATTCGCCAGCAGCATATTGAGGTCTGAATTTTGTTCGTGCCTTTGAGGACTGAGCCTGCGCAGACATTGTGAAACCCAAAATCAAAGCCGCAATAATAAAACTCGCCTTGCTCATAAAAACTCCTTGATGCAGGTCTATAATGCAACGACCAGACCAAGCCCCGTAAAAGTATGAGGTTTGAAATTCAATTAAACTGACTACGACGGTGTTTTCTCAAACTGAGTCAGCCTCCACGACCTCCCCAAACGAGGAAGACAAATATTGTTTTCAGGTGTTAATTCGCAAACACCAAGGAAATCAATGCCATCCGTCACGACTTCTGTAGAGACAATTTGCATTTGGCTATATAGATAGAATTTTATTTGCCCATTGGCAGAATCGAGTTCAGACTTTTCATCAGTGTTTAACATCACAGAAGGATTCCACATGAAAAAAATTATTCTTGCAGCAATCGTATTGGCTTCTACTTCTTCAGCTTTTGCATTCTCTAAAAGCGATCTTTCGAACGGTTCTTACGGAACTGCGGGTTGCGGTTTGGGCGCTTTGGCGTTTGGTAACAAATCAGGTCCAATCCAAATCTTCGCTTCAACTTTGAACGGTACAGGCGTACAAACTTTCGGTATGTCCACTGGTACTTCCAACTGCGGTCCTTCTGTATTCGCAGCAAATGAAACCAAAGCTTTCATCGACAACAACGCTGTTGCTCTTGAAAACGATATCGTTCGTGGCCAAGGTGAGACTTTGATGACTCTTTCCAAAATGATGAACTGCAACTCTGACGTTTTGGGCGTAACTTTGAAAAACAACTACAAAACAATCTACACTGGCGAGCAATCCACTGAGCGCGTTATGGAAACTGCGCAAAAAGTTTGCTCTGTTAAAGGTTAATTTTTTGCTAAGCTGCATAGCTTAAGGTAAATATGAGAGGGGCCTCACGGTCCCTCTTTTATTTTATGAAATTATTAAGTCTTTTGTTCGCTCTTTTTTTCTACCTTCCGTTGCAAGCAGCACAAAGCTTGCCTGACTCCGTTGTGCAAGAAGCACTGAAGCTTAATCTTGACCAGGATCCTCAGTGGCTGAACCTTTTGAATTACCGCCGCGATGATTGGTTTACCAAACAAAGCCAGGCGGATTCTCCTTTGTTCTTTTTTGCAGAGGAAGGCAAACGCTCTCCCCGCATGGAGCTCGAAGCCACCATTCGGGCCATCTTTGATCCTGCCGTCACTCGCAAATCCCCTGAAGGAAACCTGCAGGAGCGAGCACAATGCCTTTTCCCGGGAAGATTTCTGTATCTCACCCGCAAATTGCCGGGGGTTTCATGGCCTCAGGTTTCCTGCCAGAGATTTGAAAATTTTCGCAGCATATTGGATGCACACTCCGCGACTTATGTTTTTTCCTCTTACTACATGAACAATCCGGCCTCAGCCTATGGACACTCTTTTTTACGTCTGAATCGTGGCAGCTCTTCTTTGAATGAAAAGAAATATGAACTGATCGATTTTGGCGTGGGCTTTTCCGGAATCCCCGAGGGGGCAACTCCCTCCAGTTACGCCATCATGGGACTCTTGGGAATGTTCACCGGCCGATTTGAAGTCCTTCCCTACTATTTCAAAGTTCGCGAATACAATAATTTCGAGAGCCGTGATCTGTGGGAGTACGATCTGAATCTTTCCCAGGATGAAGTCGATCTGCTGGTGGCCCACATCTACGAACTTCAACAAGCCCATTTTGACTATTGGTATTTTACCGAAAACTGCTCCTACAGAATTATTGCGGCTCTGGACGCGGTCAGACCATCATTGAAGTTGATTGAAAAAACCAAAAGGGCCGTAATGCCAGGAGATACCATGATCCTGGTTTATTCATCTCCAGGCCTGGTTCAAAAAACCAACTATCGTCCCTCGGGTCGAGCAACTTTTGAAGCACGCTTGAATACTTTGGATGCCCCTGCCAAATCCAAATTCGCTCAATTTATTCAGACTGAAAAAGTCGATGTCCTGCTTAGTGCCAGCGACGAAAAAGAACGTCAGGAGCTATTGGACACGGCGATCGACTATGTCGATTTTCACTATGCCAATGAAGTCCTTAATCAAAAAGGTCAGTTTAAACTAAAAAAAGAAATTCTTATCGCACGTGCTGAAGTGAATCGGGTTTCTCCGGAACTCACCGTCCCCGTGCCCGAGCTGGATGCTCCCCATCGGGCTCACGGCTCCTTCCGCACCAAGGGTGGCTACCTGCACCGCAATCAGCAGGATCTAATGACCATGGGGCATCGCTTCGCTTTACATGATTTACTGGATCCCGTACGTGGCTATCCTGCTTATTCCGAAATGCAGATGATTCAAACTGATTTCAGCTACAACCCCGAAGCGGGTCGCGTGCAGTTTGAAAAGATTGGCTTGATCGAAATTGTATCCCTGTCCAATTGGGAAATATTCAGTCACTTGCCTTCCTGGCGCCTTAAAGTCGGCTGGGATCGTGATTATCAAACAGAATGCGCATATGACTGCCTACCCTTGTCTCTTCAAGGTGGCATTGGCATTTCCAAGGAGCTATTCCAAAGCTTCATCGCCAGCGCTTGGATGCGCGTCGGCCTTGCCCATGACGAACATTTTGTGAATGATAAATTTCGCATGGGTGCAGGACCTGCCGTCTTGATTCGCTATAATTTAAAAGATAGCTTCAGTCTTTTGGGCGAGGCCTGGTATCGCTATGACAATCACGGCAGTCTTGATGAATACCGTGATCTGTTTGCGGGTGCGCAGATTAACTTAGGCAAGGATATCGGTCTTCGCTTGGGGACGAAGAACGATGAAGAATATAAGGCCGAGATTAATTTTTATTACTAACGGCAACTGTCGCCGTGCTTTTCATCGTGGCATTCACTTTTGCGTGGTAATAGCCCAGCGCCATGCAAGTGACCACATACGCTGACAAAAGAATGATTTTACCCTTCATAGTTTCCATTATTGCGCCTCCGCAGATGCCACAGTTTGATTTAATTTAAACGCCAATTTGCCCGGCTTGCCTTTGGAGATACCCATAAGACTTGCCATTGCATTTGCTTTTACTTGTGAACCAGCCTTCGACTTGCGAACCAGGTTCATCGTCTTGTAAAGTTGGCTCGGATTCACCACCGCCAACTGATCCAAAGCCACCAAGGCACGCATCCTCAAAGAGTCTTCTTGAGTTTGATGCAACGACTTGCCTCGTGCGTGAGTTGCAGCCATTGGAGCTTTCACCACTTCAAAAAGAGCATTGTGCGCGGGCATACCTGCCAAACTTAGAAGATATACGGCAACGTCGCGCTCACGGATTTCTGCTTCGGAATTCAGGGCCTTAGCCGCCAAAGACATCAAATCGTTATAGGAAAGACTTGCTACTTGAGATCGAACTTGTTTTTCAAACAAGGCCCAGTCGTTGCGACGCTCGGAAAGACGTTGAACGACTTGATCGATCAGAATCTGATTCATATCGAAACCTGAATCCTGCTTCGCTTTTTTAAGCTTTGGCATCGCAGACTTCAGGGATTCAGAAAAAGGAATTTTGCTGTTTTGTTGCGCAATTAGAATTGCACCAGACAATGGCTCTGAAGGTACCATGGCCGGAGCCTTGGTCTTTTCGGCAACATAAATCAAACCGCCCACTATGGCGATAACGATCATAAATACTATAGGTCCGTGGTTGCGTTCCATAAACGGCTCCTTTCCCACCCTAGATACCTACAACTCCCATACCCGTTCGTACTCGAACCTAGGGGGGCTACGTTTATGGTGCTGTGTACAAATTTTAAACAACGGCGTTAATTGGCGCACAGCACTCGACATAGACCGGAAAAGCACCACCAAGTTACACTGAGTTCAGCGAACGGAGCCTTGTATGCAGCAGTATCACGATCTAATGAAATTTGTTTTAGAGAATGGAACCAAAAAGGAAGACCGTACTGGTACGGGAACTATTTCCACTTTTGGTTATCAGATGCGCTTCAATCTTCAAGAAGGCTTTCCTCTTTTGACGACCAAGAAACTGCACACGCGCTCGATCTTTCATGAACTTTTGTGGTTCTTGAAAGGCGAAACAAACATTCAGTATCTTAAAGACAACAAAGTCACGATCTGGGATGAATGGGCTGACGAAAATGGCAACCTGGGTCCCGTTTATGGAAAACAATGGAGATCCTGGGAAACTGCTGACGGTCGCACGATTGATCAAATCACGAACGTGGTTGAGCAAATCAAAAAGAATCCAGATTCACGCCGTTTGTTGGTTATTGCATTTAATCCTGGCGACGTTGAAAAGATGGCTTTGCCACCATGTCATGCGTTCTTTCAGTTTTACGTGGCGAACGGAAAACTTTCCTGCCAACTATATCAACGAAGTGCTGATATTTTCTTAGGCGTCCCGTTCAACATCGCAAGCTATGCGTTGCTGGTTCATATGATCGCGCAAGTTTGCAACCTTGAGGTTGGTGACTTTGTTCACACTTTGGGTGACGCGCACATTTACTCGAACCACATCGAGCAAGTTCAAACACAACTGGCTCGTGACGAAAGACCCCTGCCGCAGTTGAAATTGAATCCGGCGGTAAAAAATCTTTTTGATTTCACTTACGATGACATCGAAATCGTGGGCTACGATCCGCACCCTGCAATCAAAGCTCCGGTGGCAGTATGATTTTGACCCAGATTGCGGCGTGCTCTGAAAATCGAATTATTGGAACTCAGGGCGGACTCCCGTGGGAGCTTCCTGAAGACATGAAATTTTTCAGAGACACCACCAAGGGTCACATCATGATCATGGGTCGCAAGACTTTTGATTCTTTCAATGGCAAAGCGTTGCCGAATCGCTACCACATCGTGGTGACGCGAGATCCGTCCAAGTACACATTCCCCTTAACTGAAAAAAGTCCGGTTGTCTTCGTTTCCAGTCTGGAAGAGGCTGTCGAGCATGCTCGTCCCCTGACTGCACAATGGGGCGAAGAGGTTTTCATCATCGGTGGTGGAGAGATTTACAAACAGGCTTTTGTTAAGAACCTCACAGATAAAGTGTACTTAACTCTGATCCACCGCGAGTTTCCGGGTGATACACATTATCCTGAAATTGACGAAAGTGTTTTCAAACTCACTGAACGTCGAGACGTTTCACTGCCTATTCCCTTTTCGTTTCTTACATACCTGAAAAAGTAGGGACCAGAATTTGATCTCATAATGAGAATGCAACCTTTTTCCCTTCGGGTTTTCATAGAATGCCCCGAAAATAAGAGTGTGCACTCTAGTTGAGGTGAAGAATGAGCGCTAAACGCTTTAAGACAAAAGAAAACGCAAAGCTCGAGGTCTACGGCCATATCGGAAACTCCGAGGCTAAAATGCGTAATCTGTCTGCGACCGGCGCCTATCTCGAAGTGAACCACGGCGAATACGTCCCAAGAAAAGGGGACCTTCTAAACCTCACCGTCGAACTGAATTCCCTAAAGCGCGTCTACAATGTGGCCGCGGAAGTAATCTGGAGTAATGGATTGGGACTTGGCATATGTTTCATCCATAAAGACGACATCCTGGAAAGAATGATGGCCAAGGCTGGCGTTTTTTAATATAGTTTCCCCTAATGCAACTTCAGGCACAATTTGATCTTAGCAAGCTGAATACCTTGGGTTTAAAATCCACGGCGGAACTCTATACAGAGTTGCATGCTATTTCCGATGTACAAACCCTTCTTAACGACCAAGCTTTAAAGAAAATCACCTGGCGCATTCTGGGTGGCGGCTCCAATCTGGTTCTGCCAGCCAAAGTCGGTGGTTTGACCATTCGCTTGGCCAACAAAGGCCGTTCGCTGATCCACGAAGACAACGAAGCTTGGTACGTCAAAGCCCAAGCCGGAGAAGTCTGGAATGAATTTGTGCATTGGACTCTGGATCAAGGTTACTGGGGCCTTGAGAACCTGTCATTGATTCCAGGTACGGTGGGCGCGGCCCCTATTCAAAACATCGGAGCCTATGGTTCTGAAGTGAAGGACACCCTGTTCGAAGTTACTTGCGTAGACTTAAGCAGCGGCGATCTTAAAACTTTTAGTAATTCAGAATGCCGTTTTTCCTACCGCGATAGTTTCTTCAAGCAGGACGGCGCTGGCAAGTACATCATCTGGGAAGTTACGTTCCGTTTGCCAAAACAAAACAAACTGCACTTGGAATATGGCGACATCCGCAAAGAGCTGGAGCGCCAGGGATTGGAAGTCAATCCTCGCAACATCTCCAAAGTCGTCTGTGAAATCAGATCCAGCAAATTGCCAAATCCGGAAGTTATTGGCAACGCGGGCAGCTTCTTTAAGAATCCGATTGTTCCAGTCCCGGTTCGCGATCAGTTATTGGTGAAGTATCCAACACTGGTCAGCTTCCCTTATGCTGATGGCATGGTGAAGTTGGCAGCGGGCTGGTTGATTGATCAAGCTGGCTGGAAGGGCAAGAGCATCGGCCCTGTGGGAATGTTCGAAAAACAAGCGCTGGTGCTGGTAAATCATGGTGGCGCTGATGCCGATGATGTCTGGACGACCGCGACCCAGGTTTGCGCCGATGTGAAGGCGCAATTTGGTGTGGAATTGGAACCTGAGCCGATTCGCTGGTAGCAGTGACAGAAGCGAAGACTACTCTTCGCTGTCTTCTTCCCCGTCCCCGTCTTTGCAGTAAGAATTCTTTTTATTATAGTACTTGTAGTTGGCTTTGCAGGGATCGTAGTTCGAGATCATCCAATCATCACCTTTCCAAACCTGATCGATAAAGTATCTTTTTGCAGGCTTGATTTTGGCGATGTGGCGATATTTGAAAGTCAGCTGTTTCAAAGCTTCCTCTTTACTTTTACCAGCATAAATCATCTGATAAATCGCAGCCGCCTCACCGGAACGATCCGCACCACCTTGGCAATGAATCAGAATCGGGCGAGGTACCATATCAAAAAGACTGATCAGACGAATCAGATTTTTACGGTGAGGAATTTCCTCTGCGGTCATCGGGATGTTGTAGTGAAGTACGTTCATCGCCTTAGCGACAGACGTTTCCTGCTGCCACCAGAAAGACAAAGGCTCCGCCCCACGAAGATTGATGATCGTTTGGATGCCATGTTTTTTGATATAGCGTTTTAGTTCAAGGCCATCCAATTGAGCGGAACGGTAAAGCTCGCCCTTTTCAACTTCATGAAAATTAGGGCCAAGGATGTCGCTGGCAAATACCGGCGAGAAAACCAATAGGGATAATGCGATAATTAGGATTTTCATAAGTCGTTCTGCTTACCAACACCTGCTCTGCGTCATCCAGAACTATAGGGTCTATTATAAAAACGTCAAAATGTGTTGATTGTCGGGTTCTTAGACAAGCTGTTGCCACTCAAATGAAATATAAGCTAGTTTAACGGGGTTTTAATTTTGCAACAGGGACTCGCCATGAACTCACGTTGGTTGAAAATCATTTTTGCCATTCTTACTATCGTATCTATTTATACTGTGGAGGCCTCGGCTTCCATCTGCGAACCCCCTCGTGGTTCCAAGCTCGCCAGGGATCAAAGAGACAACTGGCGCTCGAACTGCCTGAAGAAAAAGAAGGCAGAGCTGACTCCAAACCAATGCTTGGCCGTGGCTAAATCCATGGAATACTCCAACAACGCCGAGGAAGCTCGCTTGGTTTGTCTTTATGATCTTAAGAAACTAACGCTGAAGGATTGTGCAACAATCGCCAAACAGATGGAATATGCCGACTCCGGAGACGAAACCAAGTGGCATTGCCTTCGCGAGTACAGCTCCACAATCAGTAAAAAGCAATGTGAAACACTGGCCAAATCCATGGCCTACCCACCAAATTCAGACCGAGCTCAATTATTCTGCGAGAATGAGTTGAACTAAGAAAAGGGAGCTGCGGCTCCCTTTTTTATTCCCCCACACCCTCCTTTGTGTCGCAAACATTACAAGCTTTACGCCCCCAAATCGAATTTAAGGGGCTTTTGGACCAGTTTTCCTAGACCTTAGTCCAAAGGATTACACGAATGCAAAAATCCAGACTTGATTGTCGCGTCCAGCAGGACCTATTCTGTCCTCACATTAAGGACTCTCGTCCAAAGGAAAGGGAGAATCATTCAGATGATTCAGTCTACGGAAATGGCAAAAGAAAAAGCGAAGAAAACTAAGATCATTGTTAAGGCGCCTACTCAAGAACGCTCTCGCCAGACAGTATCTACAATTCTAGATGCATGTTCTCGTTTGTTGGTATCTGAAGGTTTTTACTCCATTACTACAGATAAGATAGCCAAAGAAGCTGGAGTCAGCATTGGTTCCCTTTATCAATTCTTTGGAAACAAAGAATCTGTGGTTCAAGCCGTGGTAAAAAATCTGATGGAAGAAGACAAACGCATCATGAGCGAGAAAATGCGTGCGATCTTCCCTCTGCCACCGGAGCAAAGAGTCCGCGCAATGTTGGAAATGGCATTCGAAACTTATCGCAGACAGTACGAACTGCGCGCCAAACTGACTACAATTCAATACTACGTAGCCGACGCTTCTTATATCTCTGAATCCATCCGTTTTTTCCAGGAAACTGTGAAGTACAATCTGCCGCAAATTCCAGGTAAAGACATGGAGAAGATTTCCTATATTATGGTCAACGCGTTCATCGGCATGGCTAATACCATGGCCATTGATAATCCAAACTACATCAACGACCCGACAATCATCAGTGAGATGTCCAAGTTGTTCATGAAGTACCTTGATATTCAAACAGCTGAATAAAAAAAACCCGGTTGAGAAACCGGGTTTTTGTTTTTAAAGGCTGAGAATCTATTTGTCCGAAGCGATCGATCGGCCTTTGTGGGACAAAGAAATCAACGCTACGTTGTACTTGTCCTTAGGCACCGAAATCACCGTCTTCGACGGAATTTTGAATCCTTTTTTGATCACATTGTAAGTCAGATGCGGATTATAAACCTGAGCTTTATCGTGATCCCCATCAAACCACTTCACCAGATCCCGGTACTTAATCGCGACCGGCAATTTCAAATCCTGTGCAGGTAATGGTTTCGACCACAATACCGTGTCGAAGTACTTCTGCGCATTTCTTTCAACTTCCAAAGCCGCCAGGAAGCAGGCATAGAAGTTTCGGGAAGCGAATCCAAAGCTTCTTCGCGACTCCACGTTCTCAATCAAGTGCCCCAATTCGCGGGACTTGTAGGATTTGGTCATCTTGGCAACTCCTGTCGGTCCGTGATTGTAACCCGTCACCGCCAGAGGCCAGGATTGAAGCATATTATAATTGGATTTCAAAAGTTTCGCCGCCGTTCGGGTCGCATCCATTGGATGATTGCGCTTATCCACCGACGAGGAAATCATTCTGAAAGGTCTTGCTGTGTAAGGCATGATCTGCCAAACGCCGCTTGCACCCACTTTAGAGCGGGCCATGATATTAAAGGAGCTTTCCACGTAAACCATACGAACCAGTTCCAGCGGCAACTGTTCCTGGCGGAAAATCTTTTCCATATCTTCAATGTATCTTCCGGAATAGAAAATCGCCTGTTGCATGCGGTCTTTCTGACCCAACTGATAGCGCAGATTCGCCGCCTGCTCTTTATTCAGTTTTTCTTTGGCAATGACGTCTTTCTTTACTTCATCGATTTTCTTCTGTTTTTCACGTTCAGTTTTCAGACCTTTTAAATCAACAATCTTATAAACCTTTTCAACGTTTTCAGAATCATGAAGGATGCCCTGATCAGATGAGTACTTGGAGTACACGTCCACCCAAAATTGCACCTGCTTCTCCATTCCTTTCGGAGTCGCAAAAGCATTTGAATTATAACCCAGGGACTTGCTTTGATTCTTGAAGATCGGTGGACGCCACATGCGCGTTTCAGGCAGAACTCGCGGGACCATATTGGGGAATATATCACTCAGATCCTGCGCCTTTGCTGCAGGAGCCATAAGTGCTGTGACTAAAAGTGAGACGACAAAGTACTTCACGAGAATGATCCCCTTAGTGTTCTCTTCATGGTCAGTTTACCAAACTTTCGAGCAATTTATCAAAATATTGTCGAACCATTGCTTCATCAGTCGAGCCATTATAAATGAAGGAGAACGTAATAACTCTTCCATCCTCCAACCCGGCGTAACCCGCTAAAGATACAACACTATTTAAGTATCCCGTTTTAGCACGTACCCAGCGTTCGGCCTTTGTTCCCTTCATTCTTTTTTTGAGGGTTCCATCTATTCCCGCAATGGGAAGACTTTGAAGAAACTCAGGTTGCACTCTGAAATCGTTGCGCAGGTGCTGCAATACTTTCCACATGGCAAACGATGACATTTTGTTTTCCCGAGTCAAACCTGATGGATTTTCGATGTGAATTTGCTCTTTGGGAATTTGCAAAGACTGAATATGCTCCTGCAAAGTGGTCATACCATCCGCCAACGTCACGCCCTTATCTTTTTTCAGGGTGCCCATGTTTTTCGTCAGCATTTCAGCGACGTAGTTGTTGGAAAACTTATTCATATCCGCAACGATTTGTTCAATCGCCTTGCTGTCAGTTTCCGCAGCCATGGAAGCAGTTTTCGGAGTCTCGCCGGTTTTAACCGCGCCCGTCACTGTCACGCCTCTTTGCGAAAGAAAGTTTTTGAAATTATACCCTGACCAAAGGTCTGGCTGCGTGATGTTCTTGAAAATTGCCAGCTCCTTATTGTTTTTTCCGATGCTGCCACCGATGTGCAACAGATCCCCGTCAAACTTCGGGTCTTCCTTGCGGTCTGCAAGAAGTTTGTTGTCGTTGCCATTCGTGGTTTTCGCCTTCATCACCAGGCGTATGTATTCATTTTCAGGATCCACATACACACGGGCATCATCCCCGGATTTGGCACCGGGACGCACAAAGATATTTACAGAATTCCAGTTGAAGGACATCGCGCCCACTGGTGCATCATAAGCGCGATCCACGCGCGCCTTCTGGCGGCTTTCATCGTAGCGCATTTTATCAAACAGAGTGTCGTCCACAATGATATCACCTTCGACACGCTTGATATCATTTCGCAAAAATGCATTTACCAGGAACCACATGTTTTCGGAAACAAAAGACGGATCGCCTCCGCCCTTCAGGTAAACGTTGCCCTTCAATGTGCCTTTGACAATTTCACCCGTAGTCCAGATGGAAGTTTTGAATTTGTGCCCCGGCGGAAACGTCGCCAGCACTGCGGATCCCGTCACCACTTTTGTGATGGAGGCAGGAATCATCATCTTGGAGCCGTTGTTATCAAGCAGAATTTTAAGGCCGTCACCTTCACCTGTGGTGGCGTAAATACCCACATCAGACAGCTGGACCTTGTACTTCTTTGCCAGATTTTGCATTTCTGATTCAGCAGACTTTGCATCCAAATTCGCATTTGCTGAAAAACTAATCATCAATGCTGTTACTAGAAAAAAATATCGCATACGTCCTCCCTGATGATGCCTAGACAATAGTAGCGATCGAAAAATCAATTCGCAACAAATAGAGCCTCTCTTGGTAGACTGAGGTGCATGAAAAAGCGCGAATGGCTCATTGTTATACTTCCTCTTGTTGCGACCTGGTTGGTCGACCGCGTAACTAAGCTGTGGGCTACGGACATCACTTCAGTGATATCCCACGGCCCACTCCACTTCGTATTGCACCACAATCACGGCGCAATGCTAGGCCTGTTTTCAGATTTGCCATCAGTGCTGCGTATCGTCTCACTTTCCACAGGCGGCGCATTCCTGCTGTGCACTTACGCCTTGATTCAATACCTGTTACCCATCAAATCCCTGACATTGCGCTGTGGTCTTTCGATATTAATCGGCGGGATTCTTGGCAACGTCGCAGACCGAATCATCTGGGGATATGTTGTTGATTTCATTGTTATCGGAACTCCATCCCTGTCCAGCCCGGCATTCAATATCGCCGATGCCCTTCAATGGGTTGGTTATGGTTTGATCGTCTTTGCGATTATCCGCGAAGGTGAATTGTTGTGGCCGGAAAACAACTCGCGCAAACGTTTCTGGGTCAATTTGTCGTTTCAGGTAAAGTACTGCATTCTGATGATGGCCGTGGGTTTAAGTCTTACTCTGATCAGTCTGGTTTTCTCTTACACGTATCTGCGTGTGACCATTCAGGAGCTGGTTGGCAACAACCAATTTCTATTGAATAAGTTTCTGGTGCCTTATGTGATCACCTTCACTATTATCTGCATCGCATTTTGTGCCATTACTTTTGCAGTCGGGAAAGTCCTTTCCCATCGCATTGCCGGCCCTATCTATGCCTTTGAAAGATATGTCTACGGAATCATGAAGGGCGAGTCCATTCCGCCACTTAAAGTGCGTAAAGGCGACGAGTTCAAAGAACTGGAAACCCTGGCAGAAGAAATCAACAAACGCATCAGTACCATGAAATCTGAGCGCACCGTCAACGTCGTTGAATTCAAAGATTAAGGTAGCGCCGAAGGTACGGACACACTTTCTCCAAAATGACAAAGGCCATGAGCACAACCTCATGGCCTTCTTTTTTGGAGAAAGTGTGTCCGTACCTTAATTGATAGCTCGTGGGAACATCTGCGTATTGTTATCGAAGTTCAACTTGTACGCTGGGAAATCAATTTCCAAGGCGATCTTCAGCAGATCATTGACATTATCGACGAAATGAAACTTCATCTTGTCTTTGATCTCACTTGGAACCTCGCGAAGGTCTTTTTCATTTCGCTTGCACAAGATCACTTCCGTCACACCTGCACGGTGAGCCGCAATGATTTTTTCCTTGATGCCACCCACTGGCAGAACACTTCCACGCAATGAGATTTCACCCGTCATGGCCAGTTTTGGATTGACCGGTTTTTTCAGCAACTTGGAGGCAATCGATGTCAGCATAGTTACACCTGCCGACGGACCATCTTTCGGAATCGCACCCGCCGGAACGTGGACATGCACCTCTTTTTTGGTGAAATCCACCGTCGGATCCATCAATGGCAATCTGGCCTTCAACAGACTCATCGCAATTTTTGCGGATTCCTGCATCACCTCGCCCAATTGCCCCGTCAACAACAGCTGTCCTGAACCCGGCATTTCCTCCGTTTCGATAAACAGGATGTCTCCACCCACCGGAGTCCATGCAAGTCCCGTCACCACTCCCGGTGGCAATGAGGTTTCCGTCAGTTCAGAAGTAAATCTTTCCGCACCGAAAATATCATCCAGATCATTGATATCGACGATCAGCTTTTCGCCTTCGGCTTTCAAAATCTTGATCGACATGTATTTACATATCGTCGCAATTTTTCTCTGCAGTTCACGCACGCCGGCTTCCCGGGTGTAGTCGGTGATCATTTTGGACAATGCGCCCTCTGTGATTTCCAACTGCGATTCCTCGATACCGTGCTCAGCAAGTTGCTTCGGCCACAAGTGACGTTTCGCGATGTTTTTCTTTTCCTCTATCGTGTAGCCCGTCAATTCAATGACTTCCATACGATCCAATAGCGGACCTGGAATAGTATCGAGCGCGTTGGCCGTAGCGATGAATAGAACTTTCGAAAGATCAAATGCCGTATCCAGGTAATGATCCTGAAAAGAATTGTTCTGCTCAGGGTCCAAAGTCTCCAAGAGGGCGCTGGCAGGATCACCGTTAAAGCTGCGCGAAAGTTTATCGATTTCATCCAGTACAAATACAGGATCGTTTTCACCGGCTTTCTTAATTCCAGAAATAATCCGCCCTGGCATTGCTCCTATGTAGGTGCGACGATGCCCGCGAATTTCCGCATCATCCCGCACGCCACCCAAGGCCACGCGCACATACTTTTTATTCAAGGCGCGCGCAATGCTTTTACCCAGGGAGGTCTTACCCACTCCCGGAGGACCCACAAACAACAGAATGGAACCCTGATGCGTCTTGCGCAGTTTCATCACCGCCAGATGCTGCAGAATTCTTTTTTTGATTTTATCCATGCCGAAATGGTCTTCATTCAAAATCGTTTCGGCTTTTTCCAGATCAATCTCCTGATCGACCGAGGATTTGCTCCACGGTAGTTCAGTCATCAAATCAAGATGCGTGCGTATGATTTGATACTCCGGAGAAGCAGAGTTGATGTTCTCCAGTCGTTTCAGTTGCGAGGTTGCCAACGCCAAAGCTTCTTCGGGCAAACCGGCCGCCTGAATTTTTTGTCGATACTGATCCGTGATTTCATTGCTGTCTTCATCCCCCAGCTGCTCGCGAATAACACGCATCTGCTCGCGAAGGATGCTTTCCTTCTGACTTTGATTGATGTTTTCGCTGAGTTTTTGACGGATATCGAGCTGAATTTTCAAACGCTCTTTCTGCTCTTTCATAAGATCCAGAATTCTCAGCGCACGTTCACGCACATCTGCAGTTTCCAGAATCCCCTGTTTCTCAGCCAACGTGAAATCCGCGTGAGCGGCACACACATTGGTCAGCAGTGAAAGCTCTTCGATCTCTGCGATCCACTCCTTCACGCGACGCATGTGTTTGCCAAGCAAATCCACAGTTTCGTAGGCAATCTGTTTGAGGCTTTCAAGCAAGGCTTCCTCGGTCTTACGATCAGCGACCAGGATATCTTCAACCCCTTCCGTCAAAGTCTCATAGATGCCATTTTCAAATCTCATATTCAGAGCACGAATACGCTGATGAGCATTTACAAAAATTGTATAGCTGCCATCGTCTTCCTTGCGATGCGATTCGATTTTACAGAGCGTGCCCACGGTATGCATATCCTCGAGCTTTTCCAGCGAGCTTTCGGGATTTTTCTGCGTCAGGAGGACGATCCACTTTTGATTGGTTAGTGCTTTTTGCAAAGCGAGAATACTGCGGTCTCTTCCAACCCGCAAAGGCATGCTGACACCGGGAAACAGAACGGCATTTCTTAGCGGAATAACAGGAAGGTAACCAGATACGAATGACATGGTTTCACCTTTCCCCTGCCGTGAATGGCAAGGTCATAGGTTAATCATGTATCCGATTTAATTATCGTCAAGGTGAGGGTTAATAAACAATTCCCACATCTTTGATGCGGGACAGATAATAACGCTTATTTGTGTTCTCTCTCTGACAAAGGGCCATAAGGTAATCACCATCTGGATTGCGTACTATTCCAATTGGACTTACACGACGAGTCTCGCCCTTAGCTGAGCCCCCATCATATACGAGATCCAAATCTTTTTTGGTATGAATGGATTCAATCATCGTCTTAAGATTGGTGTTGTTCACCGTGTACATGGAATAGTCTTTCCACCACAGTTGCTTGCCTTGGCTTTTAATTGCCTGCGCAAGAGTTGCTCCCTCGCCCATTTTTTTAAAGCATTCCAAACCAACATATAAGCATGCCTTAGCATCATCATAGGCACGATGCGCCTGACCACCATCTATGTTCAGATGTTTGATCAACGTTTGAAGTTTATGATTTTCAACACCATGAATCCATTTGCGCGAAAGAAGACTTGTGCACAATGCCGGTTCAATTGGTAAAGGCAAACCGGCTTTTTCAAAATCAATTGTCAAAAAACCCAAATCAAACGGAGCGTGATGAGCCATAACAACAGAGCCCTTGAAGAACTCATGAATCTGTTGAACTTTTTCTGGCATCAATGGGGCTTCAGCAACCATCAGATTTGTGATGCCATGAATTCCAATGATGAAATCACTCATCAACTCGCGAGGCTTTAGCAGGAACTGCAGACGATCAATTTCCTGACCTTTATGAAACTTCACCGCACCAAACTCCACGATGTCATATCCTACCGGATAGGCTCCGCTGGTCTCGGTATCAAATGCAATATACGTATATTCATCCAAGGGCAGATCTAAATTCATAACCTTACATACCTGCCGCTTGGCTGTTGGTCCAGCTCCCTGACGGCTTTTCTTTTATTTTGTACTTTCTTCGTTCACAATTAAATGCACTATCTATGCGAAGATACATCAGTTTTATCATAACATTCATTGGCCTTAACTCCTACAGCTTTGCTGCGGAGAATTCATCACCGACCTTTAAAATGGACGGCCAGGTTTCATTGCTGTCTCAATACGTTGAAAACGGATTGAATCAAACCGATGGCTCTCCCGCTTTACAAGGTTCATTCTGGTTTAACTTTGGACCTCAGTTCCGCTTGGGACTTTGGGGTTCGAATACCAACTATGAAGTGGGCGATGACAATTTCAATCTGCGCGCCAATGGGGATATTAAAATCAACTTCACCCAGGAATCCAATGCCATCCTCAGCTATTCGCACAGCACTTTTTATCAGGATGGCGAGCGCAACGGAAACATCCTGGGCCTGCATCTGAATTTTGGAACCTACCGCGTGAAGTATGAAGCCTTCAGCAACTGGGAAGGCACCCACAAAAAATCAGCAAGGATTGGTTTTGGAAAATCCACACAAGTCTTCACAAGTTGGATCTGGGACAATGAAGCCGGATACAACACACCCGACGTCGATTCAATTAGCAGCTATTTTGACTTAAGAACGGGAATCGGGACCACTTGGGGAGTCATCTTTTTTGAAGGTGCCGTAACCGGCACCTCTGCTGCCGGCGACCTGAACGGCACCGGCGATATTTACTTTATTCTGTCAGCGAAGACGGGCTTTTAGCAGCGTCTTTCAATTCATCATCCACTTGCTCACGAAGCGGTTTTTTGGACTGAGCTTCCTGTTTGCGGCGAGTGGAAACCTGGTGCACAAAATTATCATACACTGACATATCCACACGTTGGTCACCAAACAAGGAGTCCAACTTACGCTGTTTTTGACCGTCTGAAGTAAGTTCCTTTTGCGCGATCTTCACACGAATAAAGCCCACCAATTTCTTAGGGTCCACTTCACCACGTTTTTCTTTCACGCTGATCGCGCCATTGACTGCAACCGTGCTGCTTTCCAATGAAGCCGCAATCTTATTGCGAACGATATCCAATCGTTGAGAAGCCACGCGATTGGCGGACATCAACGTGCCATCCGGTACTGATTGAATGAACAATCCGGAGGTCAATTTGATTTCGGCGTCCTTCAAACCTGCCGTAACACCTTTGATTTTATCCATGACATTCACGAAGTTGGCATTCGGCTGGGAACTACCACGTTCAAACAACATATAGTCAGGGATATCGAAATCAAAACCTTCAGGGGAAACCACCACATTTTTGGCGACATCATTCATCTGGTCAGCCATATATGCAGCAACAACTTTTGCGGAACCCATATCCAATAGATTTGGAGTTTTGTCCATTGGCTCCATGAAACTTTGGAAGGCTTTTAACGGCTCATTCAAAAGATCCAGGAAAAGTTTTTCAAGAGTCAGTTCGACCCCGAAGTTTTGGAAATTGTATTCAATAACAGATGGCGTGGAGAAATAATCTGAAACTGCTTTTTTGGTTTGATCAGACTGACCCACGATCCACATAACCAGGAAGAAGGCCATCAAGGCCGTCATAAAGTCAGCAAGGGCAACCTTCCAGGAGCCCCCGTGTCCACCGCCACCTTGGACGATGATCTTTTTGATGACGATTGTCTGTTTCTTCTCTGCCATGTTTCTTCTTCCTTAAGTCACAAGGAGCCAGTTCATTGACTCCTTTTAAACAATCATTACGCAGCTTTTTTAATCTCTTTAGTAGCTTTGTCGATCTCAGCAAATGTCGGTCTTTCTTCCGGCATGATGGAACGACGAGCGTACTCCACACACACGATTGGAGGTGCACCACGTTGCAAAGCAACCAGAGCTGCTTTAATACAACCCAAGTAACGACCTTCTGCCTCGATATCGGCTGCAATTTTTGTTGCTGTCGGCTCGATCAAACCGTATGCACAGAAAACCCCTAACATTGTACCCACGAGGGCATGGGCTACGTACTCACCGATCACCTCTGTACCTGCCGTCAAAACACCCATGGTTTTAACGATACCAAGTACGGCGGCAACGATCCCCAGACCCGGGAAACCACCGGCCACTGCGGCGATGGCATGTTGAGCAAGATGTTCTTCGGCGTGGATACCTTTGATATCCGCATCCAAAAGATCATCAACGTCATAAGGTGAAAGTTCGGCTGACAATGTCACTTTCATCGTGTCGCAAAGAAAATCAACGGCATGATGATTGTGCATGAAGCTTGGATAAGCTTTAAAAATGTCAGATTTATCCGGTTCCTCGATGTGCTTCTCGATACCTTGAGGACCTTCTTTTCTGAAGACCTGGAAAAGTTGGAAAAGCATTTGCAAAAGCTCAACATAGTCTGACTTTTGCGGACCCTTCGATGTCATCGCTTTGATGGATAATTTAATCCCCATCTTTACGATCTTCATTGGGTTGGCAATAACGTATGCACCGAAGGCGGCTCCCCCGATGATTACCATCTCGAGACCGGCAGCTTCGATGATAACGCCCATCTTACCGTGACCGGCAATATAGCCCCCGAATACTGTCGCGAAAACTATCAATATACCTACAAAACCCATAGAATATGACCTCTCAGTATCCTCTATCGGGCTGATACGTGTTAGAATTGAGCCATCGGCAAATAATCTTGCCCATGGTCGAGAGAGGGAATAAGACATTTATATGAAAGCAACACTTCAGAAACTCCTCATTATAGTTACTTTCCTTTTCGCAGGCCTTTTGTCTTGGGCTCAAACTACGGCCTCTGAAACAGACCCGCTCTTAGTCGAGACTCAAGTGCTTCCCTATGAATGGAGCCCGGGGCAAGGTGGATCCCTCACATTCAAACTTAAACTTCCGGCAGGTTACCACGCTTATGAGGATCAATTTAAAGTGGTGATTTTTGAACCAGATGGTTTCAAAATTGCGCCGTTCAAATTGGATCCGATCACCAAATGGTATGACAAGTTTTCCAAACGTGAAAGAACCGGCTTGGTCGGCGATGGAACACTGACCGCACATATCGAAGCCCCGACCCGCTTTCTAAAAAAACACAGTAAAATGAAACTGGAACTGACTTATCAAGCGTGTACGGATCAGTTCTGTTTGTTCCCGACAACGAAAACTTTGGAAGTTCCGATCATCACCCCCATGGTTGAGGGTGAAGCACAAATTCATTCCGCGACGGAATCCCAGGAAGACCCCAGCGGCTTCTTTGACAGCGCTAACTTTGTAAAATACCTGGGATCAAGCATGGTCGCGGGTTTGATCTTTGTTTTCTTTGCGGGAATCTTCACCAGCTTTACTCCCTGCATATTCCCCATGATTCCCATCACACTGGCCGTCCTGGGAAACCATTCTGAAGAGCGCTCCCGTCTGCAGAATTTCTTTACTTCGTGTATTTATGTTCTGGGCATTGCAACCACCTATTCTCTTTTAGGTCTGGCAGCAGCAAGCAGCGGCAGCATGTTCGGTGCTTCACTGGGCAATCCTTATGTACTGGCTGTGGTGTGTGTTATCTTTTTGGCGATGGCGTTGTCCATGTATGGCCTTTACGATTTGCAAGTTCCCGCGTTCTTACGCAATCGACTGGGCGGAAAAAAACACAAGCAAAGTATACTGGGAATTTACCTGACCGGATTGTTCGCCGGAATCGTGGCCAGCCCTTGCGTCGGCCCAGTGCTGGTTGCAATTCTGACCTACGTTGCTTCCACCAAAAACATGTTGTTTGGATTTCTGTTTCTATTTGTCTATGCCCTGGGATTGGGATTGATCTTTATCGTCCTGGGTCTCTCCAATCAATTGGTCAAAACTCTTCCACGCTCGGGTCCTTGGATGGTTTGGTTTAAATTCATCCTGGGCACCTTGATGCTGTCAGCATTCTACTACTATCTGGAACTACTACTGCCCGCTCGTTGGTTTGATGCTTCTTTAGGCCTGGGCTTGGTTATTGTGGCCAGCATCTATGGAGCATTTCTACCGACCAAAAATGGCGGCACTCCTATCAAACACATGCAAAAAGGAATCATGCAGGCAGTGCTGATTGTGGGTATTGGCTACATCGTACTTTCTGTTTTCGATTTACGTCCTTATATTAAAGGACGCATGATGGCCGATAACACCATCAATCAGATACAGATGATGAACTGGCAGCACTATTCCGACGAAGCTTTGGCTCAGGCAATTAAAGACGGCCGCCCGGTCATCATAGACT
The DNA here is from genome assembly GCF_047305935.1 of Bdellovibrio sp. HCB288. GTDB lineage: Bacteria > Bdellovibrionota > Bdellovibrionia > Bdellovibrionales > Bdellovibrionaceae > Bdellovibrio. Next base: position 1,881,097 of record NZ_CP178619.1, on the reverse strand, counting down.
TTTGGGCCGAATGGTGCGCTGCTTGTCACGAACTAGCCGAGAACACATTCACTGATCCACGCGTGCGCGCCATGGGCGGAAATTTCGTATTATTGAAATTTGATGCCACCAAAGAAACCGCACAGTTAAAAGAGTTGAAAAAGAAGTACAACATCCAAGGCCTTCCTACAGTGATTTTCTATAATCCCAAAGGTATTTGGATTGATGCTTTAACGCTGACTCAATTTGAGAAAGCCGACAAATTCTTGCAAAGAATGGAGAGGGCCTCAAAGTAGTTCTTTGAAGTCATTAACTCACAAAAACCTTAAGGAACACCCGGAATTCTCCGACAAGTACTCATAATGAGTCAGCGATTTCTCGTTCCGGAATGTATTGGAAAGCTAACCCAAGTTCTTGCAATCATTGCAGGAAGCGTGATTATTTCGGCTTGTTCGATGACTGCAAAAATCTTTGATGGATTCAGTTCGAAGGCCGCACCAACACTGACTTTCAGTTCTTTGGTCTCGGGCCACTCCAACATCACAACCTGGAATGTACAACTCACTTCAACAGAGCCACTGGCTCAGTTGACTGCCGCAGACATTCTAGTGACTAATGGCACGATCACACTTTGCACACAAGTGGACGCGACTCATTGGAATATTGAAATCACTCCATCATCAGAAGGTGCGGTGAGCGTATCTTTACCGGCAAGCTTCACCACCGGGCAAACTTCTTCACTTGGAAACGAAGCATCCAACACTCTGACTTTAATTAGTGATGTAACGGCACCTCACGCAACGATCAGCTACCTAGGTGCAAATCCAACTAATGTCAGCCCCCTGGAAATTGAATTGGTATTTGATGAAGATGTCATCGCGCCAACTGCCGCTGACTTCCAAGTAACAAATGGAACTGTCGGCAATATCACAGGCAGTGGACAAACTTATTCAGCCGAAATCACTCCGTCATCTAACTTAACCACAGTCGGTATTCAATATCGCGCCAATCAAACAACGGATTTGGCGGGAAATAACAATATCGTTTCAAACAGTCTGTCTATTGATTTCAATTCAAACCGTCCGCTTCCAACTTTAAGCACGACCGCTGGAACTCACACCAATACCGCCTCGATTACGGTGGATGTCAGTTTTTCAGCGGCGGTCACGGGTTTCGATGTTTCCGATCTAACTTTAACAAATGCAACCGTCAGCGGATTCACCGGCAGTGGTGATACCTATAGCTTTACGCTAACAGCCACTGCACCTGGGGATTTCAGTGCGCGCGTAAACAACAATGCAGCTGTGGATGCAAGTTCCAATCTATCATCCACTTCCAATCTGCTAACTGTTCATTACGATGCGACCGCACCGACAATGACACTTTCAAAAACGGAATCAAGCCCAACAACACTTGCCGCGATCACAATTACTGTAACCGCTAGTGAAACCGTAACAGGCCTGGCACTTGGTGATTTTACCACCACGAATTTAACATTGAGTTCTATAACCGGCAGCGGTTCATCTTATACTTTGACGGCCACAGCCAATGCTGAAGGCAGTGCTTCCCTTCAATTGCCGGCAGGAGTGGTCGCTGATGCTGCCACTAATACCAATACCGCCTCCAATACATTAACGTGGTACTACGACACGGCAGCACCGTCGATCACGATTGCCTCCGCACAAGCACCCTCCACCAGCACTTCTCCGATCGCTGTAACTTTTGAAACGAATGAAGCCGTGACGGGCTTCACTTCAGCTGATGTATCTGTTACGAATGGCACGCTCAGTAATTTTACCAGCGTTGACAGCACTCACTGGACGGCCGATGTAACTCCGACTGCTGATGGCACTGTGACCGTGTCCGTGGCGGCGAGCAGCTTCCAGGATGGCGCTGGAAAAAATAATACTTCGGGTTCCTTAAACGTCAGTTACGATGGCACGCGACCCTCTGTCACTCTGACTGGTTTGACTGCGTACTCCACGACATCTCCTCGCACAGTAACCGCGACCTTCAGTGAATCAGTTACCGGATTTACGGATGCGGATCTTACCCTGGTCAATGCAACAGCATCAGTCAGCGGAAGTGGTACGACCTACACTATTTCAGTCACCCCTTCTGCTGAAGGAGAATTCAGTGTAACCGTGGCGAATGGAGCCGCAAGTGACAGCTTCGGCAACACTTCAACTGTTTCAAATACGCATTCAAGTGTTTACGACACAACCCGCCCCACTTCAACAATCACGAGTGACGTGGGAGTCGCCGCATTCGAATCACCAATTCCTTTGACGATTCGTTTTAGCGAAAATGTGACGGGACTGACTGCTTCCGACTTTAATGTCACCGGGGGATCCATTGGCACCATCATTGGTACGGGAAGTATCTATTACGTATCCTTCAATGCCTCAGGCCCAGGGGCAAAGACTGTTTCTTTGAAAGCATCCGCTGTTACGGACAGTGCTGGTTGGGATAATTTAGATACTCCCTCAAGCTCCGTTTTCTATTACGACACAACGATCACAAACTTAAGCATAACTGAAACAGAGCAACTGATTGATGAAGACGACGGCTCGGCAAAACAGTTCACCGTCACCTCTTCGATTTCAAAACCCTATGACATTCACTTAACTTATTCTGTAACTGGAGACGCGGCCACAGGAGCTGACCATTCACTGGCTGCATCCGGTACGGTGACTCTTGCCGCGAACACGACTTCCGTGGCAGTTCCATTCACTGTGTCCCCCAATGCCAGCACCACAAGTAAATACTTTCAAATTAACTTCAGCTTCGCTGACACGCCCGTCGCTCGATTTACCAAAAATTATCAAAGCCGCGTTGTGATCAATGACGTCAATAACGCCTCCCCATCCAGCATCTTGACAATGGCGGGAAAAAAGAAAGTCCGCTGTGCTATCTATACCGGGGGCATTCTAAAATGTTGGGGTAGCAACACGGACGGCATGCTTGGAGCGGGAATTTCAGATGCCGGGACAACAGTACCTACAGTGATCAATGCCGGCACCACGTACTCGCACGTTGCGCCCGGAGAGTGGCACACATGTGCCATCACGACAGGTGGAGATCTTCAATGTTGGGGGTACCGTTCCAACCACAGAATAGGCGACGGCAATCAAATAGGCAACGCGACGGCTCCGGTCACTATTGGCACTGGCTACTCGAACCTCGGAATCGGCATAAACACAACCTGCGCAATTAAGTCGGGACAAGTGTATTGCTGGGGTCAGAACATTACCACTGCCGGAGGTTATTGGACGACTCCTACCTTGATCAATCCAGGTGGAGCAAATCCATTTGTTTCGGTGGATCTTGGGTATGACTCTGTGTGCGCACTGAACAACATTAATGAACTCTATTGTTTCGGCGGAAACGCATTCGGCCAATTGGGTGATGGATCTACAACTGCAGTCAACCCTCCAGTCGCGTCACCGGCTGTGACAAACGTTTCAAAAATTTCAATCAACTGGAATAATTCGGGACAACCACATGCATGCGCCCTGAGCACCACCGGAACAGTCTCGTGCTGGGGTATTAACACCTATGGCTATTTGGGAGATAACTCCACGACCACCAGAACATCTCCTACACTTGTGACCGGAAGTGCCACATATACTGATATTAGCGTAGGCGCCACCACCGCCTGCGCAATAGTCGACAACGGCAGCGTTAACTGCTGGGGGTCAAACTCCAACAACGCAACGAATATTTCGTATGGTTGGCTATTAGGGCTTGGAAACAGTTTGCTTACCGCGACAGCGCTGGTACCAACTCCGATCGCCGATACTAAGACTTACACTAAAATTTTCAGCGGTGGAAACACCTGCGGAATAACAACAGATGGCCGTGTGAAATGCTGGGGAGAAGTCGATTTTCTTGGCTTAGGAGATGACTCCGGTATTTCGCGTTGGGCTCCCAAAGAAGCTGACCCCGGACAGAAATACAAATCAGTTTCCATGGGTGGCTTTGGATGCGGCATTACCACATCTGATCAACTCAAATGCTGGGGAAAAAATGTGGATAGTTCTGGTGTTTACTGGTCCATCGGTGACGACACCAAGCTTTATCGCCCCAGTCCAGTTATTTTGGATCGTGGTCAAACTTACTCAAAAGTCGCCATAGGCTACAATCATGCTTGCGCCATAACAACGGACCAAACGCTGAAGTGTTGGGGTATGAATAACTACGGTCAGATAGGCAGCGGACTTGCTGGACCGACCTGGGACAAAATCACACCTTTTATTGTTGATGGCAATACTCGCTATATTGACGTTGCAGCGGGCAACTATCACACCTGCGGCATTACGGTTCAGAATGATTTAAAATGCTGGGGCTTCGGTGGTTATGGCCAAGTTGGATTGGGATATACAACAACGTACGTTTACTCACCAACCCTTGTCACTGCAGGCACAAAATATATCTCGGTAAAAGCGGGTGCGTATCACACTTGTGCCCTCACTCAAGGTAATGACATGTATTGCTGGGGTTACAACAGCCGCTATGAAGTTGGCGACGGTACAGCAACACTGCGAGATGCGCCCACCGCCGTTTCTGGTGGCTTAAAGTTTACTCATATCGCCATTTCTGCTTCTGATAGTTCTGCCGCATCCTGCGGATTGGCGACCAATCAAAAAGTTTATTGTTGGGGAAGTAACTTCCATGCCACAACTGGTACAGGAGCAGACCGAACCACGCCGACTGAAATATCGCTGAGTGCTGCCTACAGCGAACTTGCTGGTAATGGTGTAAACATGTGTGCCAAACGGATCTCAAACAACTCCTGGTACTGCTGGGGTTTATCGGATAACAGCACCCAAGGCACGGGCGGCAACGGCACCGCAAACAATTCTTCCAGTCCGACCATGGTCTTCGGCGGCGAAAACTACTCGGTCGTCGGCGTCGGCCGCAACGCCAGCTGCGCTATCGCTCCGGATGGAACTTTAAAATGCTGGGGTACTTCGACAAACTTCCCGGATCACAGTATCTTCCACTCTTGGTACACGCCTATCGACGTGACCAAGTGGATTCAGCCGTAAAACCTAAACGGTGATCTGCGCGGTAAAATTGACTTTGCTTTGCGCGGAACAACAGTAAATATTCGCGGCAAACTTTTCAGACTGATAAGTCGAATCGATCAACACATAGTTTTGCTTGGTAGTGATCATCATACGACGCTCATGTTTAGAAATAATATCGATACCCGGAAAGCACTTGGAGTGCAGACCACTCGAAGTAACTTCATAAGTTTGGTATCCCAACATCGCTGATTCAATTCGTGAAACCTCGCTGAAATGAACGTCTCCCGAAGCGAAGACGACTTTCTTGCCGGTCGCACGCAAAGCCTTCATAAAGCCGTCAAACTGGCCCTTATGCTTAGACATGGATTCCTTATAAATCATCTGTGGAAAGATCTGGCTGCCATTCATAATCCAGGTGATGCCATCAAATGATGAAATCATCTCCAAAGCCCATTCCTCCTGCTCACGTCCCCAGTGCGCATATCGATCCGGAGATTCTTTTTTCATTCTCCAGCTACGATCATCCATCAGAATAAATTGATGCTGACCTGCGCGCAGAACCGAAGATACACCCGGACCTTGAGCATAACCTTCAACGTGGCCCTCACCCTGTGCAAAAAAGGAAAGAAAGTTGGCCCGTGAAGCTTGAATATACTCTGCCGAGTTAGAGTTCGCATCATCCCCAGAGAAGTCGTGATCATCCCATGTTGCCAAAATCGGAATCAGACGTTTTGAGTAATACACTTCCAGTATGCGACGGGCCTCGCTGTGACGAACCCACAACCGGCGCGGGTCGCCGTCCTTGAACTCACTGCTTCCTTTGTCGCAATAAACCGTATCTCCGACAAAGAATATAATATCCGGATTCTGCTCAAACATATTGTGCCAGATTTTCGGTTCATGACGGCTTTCATCCATGCATGAGGCAATCGCATAGCGCAAAGTCGGTTTGCTTAAATCCAACATTTTGAATTCGCGACGCTCGATGACCGCATCTTTTGCATCCAGCAAATCCAAAAAGAAAATCTCTCCCAGACGAAGATTCGAGAAAAAGACTTTCGTAATCGCATAATTGCTAAACGTTTGGGTGATCTGTTCGATCTTATCGGGTTGCCAGATGGTTCCGGTCTGATCGCGAACCACGGCATTGAAGTTCAAACCTTTATGATGCTGAATGGAGAATTGAGTTCGTGTGGCATCCGTTACACCTTGAAGAATTGAAGGCGTTCCGCGCATCACATTCTGAAAAGGCAATCCATCAGACGTGAAGGATTCATGTCCCCCATTGGCCAAAGCAGGTACACTGACAGTCGCGGCAATAGCTTGAGTCAGTCCTAACTTCAAAAAGTCACGACGAAGAAACTCCATCCCAGATCCTCCAGTACAATTCATTTCAATGTGCTTGAATTAAATTGGACCAAGGCTTTGCAAGGAAGACAAGCATTCCAAGTCAGAGTCCTGTCAGGAAGCTATTGAGATTTTGTTAACTTTCAGTTTGCACTAGATATGGCTTTATTGAATTTCTTAATCACTGCATCTGGCACGTTCATCGTACAGATCATATAGCGATAATGGGGCCCTTTGAGGTCATCGGGCTTTAATACAACAAAATCTGTTTCTCGAAGTTTGTATTCTTTAATCAATTCATCAAACTCACGAGCTGGTAGAAACGTAAAATCAACCCGGCCAGCCAGAATCATTTCAAAGATTTGCTTTTGCTCCGGGTTTTCCACGGAAACGATGGTTGTTCCCTGTTTTTCAAGCAATCCATCCAATTCCTCTCCGAATGAAAATTGCGCACGTCGAGCTGCCTTTAGAACGGTATTTTTTAAAAGTGCCTCTGTGGAGGTGATTCCGGTATTAACCGTTCCCTTATGACCTATGACAACCCACTGGCCATCGTCACAAATAGGTTCGGAAAACCGCATGGTCTCTTCTCTTTTTGCAGTCTTAAGCCAACCAATGGAACAAATCTGCTCGTCCCCCGCTTGAAACTGGGCAATTTGCCTCAAGAACGGAGTCTCAACTTCATGAATTTCAATTCTGGCTTTTTTAAATGCATTTACAACGGCATCCCCACAGATGCCCGACAGCTTTCCCCAACTTTTTTCAATGTAAGGCGGTCGCTGCCGATATCGGATTGTTATTGGTCGGACCGGTTCAGCGGATGCTGCCGCCAATAATTCGAGCGGACTAAATAAAGACATGAAGAGAAAAAACGTAAAGCGCATCTTTTGTTCTTAATTCAAAAAACCACACTAAACACTTTACTATTTCGTAAGAACAGAAATGGTCGCTCCGGCAAATCCTGAATTCTCACTAAGAAAACGGAGACTTTCGCCAAAGCGTCCATCCCTTTTGAGTCATCCATTCGCTGAAAAACATGAAAATTGGAAAACTCAATACCAAAGTCATCAAAGTATCTGCCAGTGACATCTGCAAATAGTCCCTGAGGAACTTGTTTTCAGAAAAAATTCCGCCCAAGGTTAAAACCGCCATCAAAATGTAACTACCAATGAAATTCGGAATAACGAACACCAGGGCCCAACAATAAAAAAGTCTGCTCACTTTTTTCAAGTTTCGCCGGTAGATATTAAGATACTTCCAAAACCACCAGCCCAAATAAACCTTCAGCATTTCTGCGGCGGCAAGCAGGATGATACCCAGATGGTCTAGATGAGTTCCGCTGAACGATCCGATAAGGCTGGCGACACCGACTCCAAGAACAACGCGTGGACCCCACCAAAGCACAAAGACCGAGCCGACAAGATAGGGTAAGTAAACGAGATAGAATCCGGGCTGGATAAAAACAAATGGCCCGGTAAACCGAGCCATTAATTGAATACATATTGGAGCTAACCAAGTCCACCAAGGAATTTGGCGATTCAGCTCCTTCTGCTCCATCTTACAGGCGTTTTAAGCGGGCGATCTCCATTTTCGCCTCGTTAAGGGCCGTTTGACAGGAAATCATCTGTGCCTCTTTTTCAGACAAAAGCTTTTGCAGGTGGTTCATGCGAACCTCAAAACTTTTGATAATGTTGTTATGGCGATCCACCATCTCCTGAACTTTCAAATCCAAGGATTTGCGCTCATTCACGCGTTGGGATAATTGAGTGATTTTTTGCCCCGCTTCAGTCGCCAGGCCATTGTGGCTTTGCTCTAAACGAGTCAGTTGCTGCTGGCTGCGATCAAACTTGATATTGGAGCTTTTGATCAGCTCATTAACCGTACCGACAATTTTGTTCATTTGGTCGGCCAAAGCCTGATTTTGAGCCTTCAACTCGAAAATTTGGCGGTCTGTGTTCAAATAGTTAGTACCCGTAGAACCCATGGAGGAGGCTGTTTCCAGGCCGGAGCTCTTGCTGATCTTCTTTTCACCAAATAATTCGGGATTTAATTCCTTGTGCATGCTTCCGACCCTCCTTGGGTACTGATGTGACGCTCTTAGAAACATCATATTTTTTCTGGACAGAAAATTCAAATGTTCATACGTTAGGCCCATGTTAAAAGTCGGCCAGCTGCTGAAGTTCGTTTCAGATCTAAATCCCCAAAATACGCCCACGCGTCTGTCATTTTATAACTTTTTAAAGGGGTTTCCGCACGCCGACGATTCATTAACGCCGGAATTGATCGAAATGTTCTTCAATTACTGCATGGATTACCCTCATTGGGCTTCCAATAAGCAGCAATTGGGTCACGAAGTTCAGTTCCTGTTGGAAAACTTTAATCGACTTTACCAACAGAAATTCGACCTTTCCCCGATCCGCTTCCCACAAAACATGCAAATCATTGAGATTGAACACTTTGCCGACCTAATTGACGCGGTGAGTTCACACGTTAAATCCCAATGCGAGGAAGGCGACAAGTTCCGTATCCTTCCGGATCAAAACAAAAGAGTGGTCGCAATTGTCCTAAGAGCTGACAAATCTTTGGAAGTCCGTACTTTTGATCGCAAATTCACAATCCGCGGCGGTACTTTAGAGCCGCTTCGCAAGGATTTGGTTCTTTACTACAACCCAGAATTGGAGCTGAGCTCTCATCACGATCATAAAATCGAGGTGGCTCCTTACATCACGGCTCAATTCCGCGTGAGTAAAGACAAAGTTTCCGGCGTGCTATTGCGCGGTTACGTTTTCCAAAAACTGATGGAAATCAAAAACGAGCCTCTGCAGGATCAAACTCGCATATTGTTCCCTATCAAACGCCTGGAGCAATTCTTCATCGATCGCCGTACAGATCCATACTATCAGGATCTGATCAGCCAGCTTGAGAGAACCTGCAACTTGGTTCAACAGGGTGATGCCGAAGCCGCAAAATGGTCTTCCATCGTCTTGGGCAAGGCCGATACAGCCCTTGAAAACGTGTTTTTAGGGGATAAATTACTCACTTTATTGGCTCGTGACCTCCGTCACGCCCTGATTGAGGCCAATCGCAAGAATAACTCCTCATCTGCCCTCAGCAGTGATATATTGATCACTCAACAATTACCTGAGGCTGATGAAGAATGTCTGAAGATAACACCTCTCAAAGAGTTAGACTTAATAAACTAATTGCCGACAGTGGCCTGGCTTCCCGCCGCCACGCCGACAAAATGATCGAAGAAGGCATGGTCACTGTTAATGGCAAGCGCGTGTACGAGCTTGGCGTTAAAGTAGACCCTCAGCACGACAAAATCCTGGTTGAAGGCAAGCCACTTCGCAAACCACTTACTCAAAAACTGTATCTTATCTTCAATAAGCCAGCGGGTGTTTTGACGACAATGGACGACCCTGAGGGCCGCCCAACAATCGCTGAATACCTTGGCGATGTTCCTTCACGGGTCTTCCCTGTGGGTCGTCTGGACTGGGATTCCGAAGGTATGATTCTTTTGACCAACGATGGCGATTACGCGAACAAAGTGGCGCATCCAAAAGAGGAAGTTACAAAAACTTACTTGGTTAAATTGGATGGCAAACCAGAGCCTCGCCACCTGCAAAAGTTGAAAGATGGTGTTTCCATCGTTGGCGGTAAAGTTTCTGCCCGTCACATCGAGAAAATCAAAAAATCCGGCGACAACAAATCTGAAAAGTACGAATGGTACAAAATCGTGATCACAGAGGGTAAGAACCGTCAGATCCGTCAGATGTTCGCAAAAATCGGTTTTGACGTCATGAGACTGCAACGTGTATCCATTGGTCGCTTGCGCATGGGTGCGATGAAAGTTGGCGAATTGATGTTCATCAATGACGTAGCGGCAAACCGTGTATTCTTGGCGGATGATCCAGAAGACTTAAAAGTTAAAAAGAATTCTTATAAAGGCAGAGCTCCGGCTCAAAGAGCGGCAGCAGATGCCAAGAAAACAGCTGCTGAAAAAGAAAAAGCTCGCGAGAAAAAAATGAGCGCCGGCAAAAAGAAATATGCTGGTGGTAAATTGATCGCTCCTAAAGGTCCGAAAAGAAAATAATTATGAATAACTTAAACCCACGTCTCCGCGGAATTATCGAAATTTCCATTGGCAGCGTGGGTTTTGGTTTTTTGGGCGTCTTTGGTAAAATTGCCTTTAACTCCGGCTTGAATGTCGGAGAATTCCTGACCTACCGATTCACACTGGCGGCGATGCTGATGTGGATCTTCATGCTCCTGTTCAGACCACAATGGATTCGCCTTTCCCTGAAACAAATTGTAATTGCCGCCTTACTGGGGATCTTCGGCTACGGCTTGTTTTCCACTTTGTATTTTACAGCTGTGGATGGCCTGAGCATCACTCTGGCAGCTCTGCTGCTTTACACCTACCCGTTCTGGGTGAATGTGTTCTCGCATTTTTTTACTCACGATAAAATTTCCCGCAACGAAGCCTTGTGCCTGGCTGGGGCCTCTGCCGGATTGATCATGTTATTGTGGGGGCATATCGAGGTTCGCAATGCCTGGGCTGTCCTTGCCGGTCTGCTTTCTGGAATCAGTTATGCTATTTATGTTTTGGTTTCAGGCAGAGTTCAGAAAAACGTTCGACCTGTTACTTCCAGCCTGTACGTCATCACCTTTGGTGCCATTGCCCTGGCTCTATTCCACCATCCGCACTTTGAAAACATCCCGCATCTGACTTCAACCCAAGCCTCAGCTATTTTTGGAATTGCCATCATTTCAACAATCATCCCTCTCACTCTGGAGCTGGCCGCTTTGCAAAAACTGAAAAGCTCCGAAGTGGCATTGCTGATGATGATCGAACCCATCACTGCAGCCATCCTTGGTATGTTCATTTTCAAAGAGTCTCTCACTTGGTTGCAGATGACCGGAGCGCTGATTATTTCCATGATGCTCGTCATAAATACCCGCATCAAAGCCAGACCTTGAGGGGTTTGAAGCTACTGTGGTTTCCTGATCCCTCCGACAAGTTCCTTATGAAAACTTGCACACCTAAAACAGAATGATCAAAAACGTGCAAGAACGTCTTCAGCATCTTGAACAACGTTTGGATGCATTGGGGAACGTCTCAAAGTGAGACCGCTTAATCATTTCTTGTTTTCAACCGATAAGTTAGACAGATTGGTTCGTTTAGTTTCAAGGAGGCCATTAATGAAAAAGCTCATGTTGCTAGCTGCATTTACGATGCTCGCTTCAGGTTGTTCATTGGAAGCTTCTCTGGAGGACCTTTCAGCCGTAATTTCCATGAAGGCGCCATCTAAAGCCACGGGCCTGGTATCAGGATCCACTCAGGACGGTGTCGCGAAAGACTCCGGTAACGTCACAACTTATCGTGTGCAAAGCTCTGTGGGTAACTACCTTTCGGAGATTGAGCAGACCACTGATAACGGCAAATACAAAGTCTATTCGTCCATACAGGGCGCCATCGTTTCTCAATAGGCCGGATATAGGTCCAGCTTCTTAGAGCAAATTTAAGTTTCAAAATAAGACACCCGATAAGCCCATTAAGAAAACCATGGAAAGGTTTATTTATGTTGCTAGCTTTACTATTCGCAAGCCTGCTGCAATCTTCACCGGCACACGCGGGTCCCGCATCAATGACGATCGTGGATGTCCGTCGCAATATCACCTTGGCCAACGATGAAGAGCCTTACAAAGATTTTTATATCGCTGCTGATGGCAGCTCCGGATTAAAGAAAAACCTCGTTGTCACTGCTGTTCGCAAACTGAACGTCCGCGACGCCTCAGGCGCTAACGCTGTTGGTGAAATTCTGGTTCCAGTTGGTCAGCTTAAGATCATTGCAATCTACGACAAAGTCGCTGTAGCCCGTGAATTCACCCTCCTTTCCCGTGACGACCTGCCGATGCTTGAACAAATTGGCATTATGACTGGCGATCGCATTGAAACCCGTGGTTCATTTATTGATAATTCCAAGCCTAAAAAGAAGAAGGTCGCTGAAGCCGTTCCGGCAACTCCAGGGGTAACAGTAGCCATTTTGACCCCTCCTGCGTCCTCGGCCGCGAAGGATTTACAGGCTTCTGCAGCACCGACTGCACCAGAAAAGGCCCTTGCCCAACCTGTGGTTAATACAGGGGAAAAGCTTGAAAAAGTGGCGGATTCTGGTAACAACTCAGGGAATGAGTGAAAATAAATATTTCCGCGTTCGTTTAAGCCAGGTTCCTGCTGATCTTGAAGACATTATTACCACACACAGCTTTAGTTGTGGCGCTTCCGGCGTCACTGAAGCTTTGGTCTTCACCCAACCCGATTTAACCTATGATCCAACTCTCGTGAACGTCTCGTCTCACGAATTGGATGTGTTCTTCCCCAACTCCCCTGAAGCTGATTTTTTCAAAGGCTTGACTGAATACAGTGCTTTGATTCGTTGGCAGATTTACGAAGAAGAGAACAAAGACTGGCTTGAAGAGTGGAAAAAAGGTTTCGTTCCTTTCCGCCTGATCGGCGACTTCTGGGTTGTGCCATCGTGGCTGACTCCCCCGCCTGAATGCAAACATGCGATCTACATTGATCCGGGCATGGCATTCGGTACGGGCACTCACGCAACGACACAGATGATGGCGTTTTTTATCAACAAGCTCGCTGAAAAGCACAAAGCAAACCTGGCGGACTGGGCATTACTTGATGTCGGTACGGGCACGGCAATTCTTGCGATGCTTGCGCAAATGAGTGGCGTCGGTTTGGTTGCAGGAATCGAAATCGATCCCGAAGCCCGTCGTGTGGCTCGCGACAATGTGAAATTGAACAAGCTTCCTCAAATCGATATTCCTGAAACTCAGCTGGATGAAATCCGTGGCCCTTACGACGTCGTTGTTGCCAACATCATCGATGGGGTTTTGATCAATATCAAAAAGGATCTTTTACGCGTTTTGAAACCAGGTGGTCACATTTTGCTTACTGGTATTTTGGAAGAACGTGACAATCACTTCTTTGAAAAATTCTTTGAAGGCACAAACCTTGAAGTTGTTCGTCGTCTTGAAAAAGACGAATGGGTTGGCTACTGGGCAAGATCCAAAGAAAACGCTTAAGGTTATTTGATGAGACGCTATTGGATCAATAAATCAGATCTTTTCAACGACCAGGTGAACTTCACCGGAGATGTGTTCCATCATATCTTCGATGTCTGCCGCCAGGAAGTTGGCTCTAAATTTGAAGTCCTCACGGAAGACAGCAAAGCTTATTTTGTTGAAGTGACTTCTGTTTCTAAAAAAACCGCCGTGGGACAAATTCTTGAAGAACGCGATATCCCTCAGTTGAAAACTCCCCATGTCCATTTGGTTCTTTCCGTGTCCCGCTTTCCCGTGATGGATGCCGTGATGGAAAAAGCTGTGGAAATGGGTGTTAAAAGCATTCAACCGTTTTTCTCTGAATTCAGTTTCGTTCGCTCCGGCGAAAAGATCTCTGAAAACAAAACCGAACGCTGGGATAAAATCGTGAAATCCGCGACCCAACAATCGGGGCGTGGTGATCTGATGAAAATTCACGCACCGGTGAACTTTGATAAGCTTGCTGGCATCATTAACCAAAATGACTCTTCCGTGGGTCTATTTGCATATGAAGGCCCATCAACGCTAAGCATCAAGGAGTACGTCAGCAAAGTTAAAGCGTCTCACACCCAAGGTATCTCCAACATTTGGATTATCGTGGGCAGCGAAGGCGGCTTTTCCCATTCCGAAGTTCAAAAATTTCAGGACCTAGGCCTTCATCCAGTCACCTTGGGACCCCAAGTTTTGCGAGTTGAAACGGCTTGCATGGCCTTGGTATCAGTCCTAAAGTATGACTTTGATCTGATGGTTTAAAGGAGAAGGAATGGATCCTTTCGAAGAGTTTGAATTTAAGCCCCTCACGGATGGTCTAGGTTTCCACAAAAAGAAAGCAGCAGCTGCAAAAGCTGATGCTGATGTGGACTCGTTTGCTTCCACTCCATCCCCGACTCTTTTGAAAAACCAAGGATTGGAATTGCTGGAAGAAGGTTCTACGGATCCTCTTCGTCCACCACTTCCCCGCAAAAAGTCCAGTATCGAATCTCAAGTTCCTTCTGCTCCGGGTTACCTGACAGAAGTGGGCGGCGATGCCTCCCCAAGTTCTTCAACAGCTGCGGTTGATGAGATTCTTAAAACTCTTCAAAAAAACCGCCGCTTGGAATTTGATGAGTCAAAATCAAAAACCAAAATCACAGCTCAAACCAAACAAGAGTACAAAAGCACGTATTTCAGCTTTTCAGCGGGTTTGCTGGATGGAATGCTTGTTATCGCAGCCAGCCTTCTGTGCCTGATCCTGCTGGTCTCTATCGCTCGCATCGATCTTGTGGCAAACTTGACGAATCCGGATGAAAACTTCCTGATTTACTTCTCGACATTCGGAATTTTCGCGGGTGTTGCTTTCATTTACCTGACTGTGAACCGCATCTTCACGGGTGCCACTCCAGGTGAGTGGGCTTTCGATCAACGCGTAGGCAAACCTGAAGAACTTAACTCAGGTCTGTTTTACCTTAAAGTTGCCGCTCGCAGCCTTTTGGTGATCGCGACTGGATTCTTTGTATTTCCGGTTCTATCAGCTCTTTTCAACAAAGACTTTGCTGGTAAGATCACAGGTGCGCGCCTTCTTAAGAAAGTATAGGTTTCGTTATGGGCCAAGTTCGTAAGTTTGATGATATCTCTGAAGCTTTGGCTCCGCTTCGCTCTGCTGGAAAAAAAATTGTTTTCACCAATGGCTGTTTTGATCTACTGCATGTAGGTCACGTTCGTTACCTGCAGGAGGCTCAAGCCCTGGGTGACGTTCTGGTTGTGGGAGTGAACTCTGATGCCAGCGTAAAGCGCCTTAAAGGTCCAACTCGTCCCGTGCAAATTGAAAATGATCGCGCAGAAATTCTGGCAGCCTTGGGTTGCGTGAATTTTTCTGTGATCTTTACTGAAGACACACCGGAAAATCTGATTAAGAAAGTTAAGCCTGACATCCTGGTAAAAGGTGGCGACTGGAAAATTGAACAGATCGTGGGTGGAACTTTTGTTGCGAGCTATGGTGGCCAGGTGATGTCTTTGCAGTTCATTGATGGCAAATCCACCACAAAGCTTATTGAAAAAGCTCAATTAGAATCTAAATCCTAATTTCCCGCTATAAACTGAATCTGTGTAACGATCCACTTCCAGGGCGATGAATGCCTTGGAAATCTCGATATTCACACCAAAGAATGTATGATTGTCAGTAATATCCCGGGACTCCGTATTACCGGATGCCGTAATTCCTGCACTGCCACCGATAAATGTCCCTTGTGCTCGCACGCGGCCGCCGCCAAAATACAACGCCACGTTTTCCATATTCACAGTGCCGATCAAATCCCAACCCGTCGTTGCGATATTAACCAAATTCTGAAAGTTAGCTCCGCCGGCATAGATCATTGTCGAAAACGAAATCGGAAAAAAAGAAACTTCGTAAAATCCCCAACGAATCTGCGCACCAAAATTTTGCATTTCTTCGGTCTGAATTGCCGGGGAAAAATAAACGAAGGTGTCGATATTATAAAACAACCCCTTACCCAGAGTGATTGTATAATAGGACATCTCGCCCTTTTCAGTGGTGCCGCTGCCCAAAGTGGCAAGATCACCTACAGGAATGAATTGGGATGAAACGCCAACTTCAATGCCCGAATACCCGCCTAGAGGATACGGGTCGCCCAAAATTTTTGAGGATGATCCATAACCCAGGATTTCCAAAGTTCTATTTTGATCACCGACACCCAAGTTACGAGGCAACTGTGTGGCTGCATAAGATTGCGCACAAAATAATGCGATGATTAAAAATAAAAAGCGACGACCGAAATTCATGTGAATCATTGTCGTCGCAAATACCTTTGGCTGTCCAGCTCTTATAGAGATGCAACGCCTGATTGAATTTGACTCAAAGCAGAGTTCGCGATGCTTGCGATCTCTGAACTTTGGCTGTTTTGAGAAAGTTCTGTGAAGAGGGTTACAAACTGAGTGTAATTGCCCAATGCGTTCGTGAAGGCATCGCCGCGGAAACGGTTGCCTTGGCTTGTTGCGGTACCTTCTTTTGCAGAATTATAGCCTTTAACAACAACCTGAGCTGCCAAGTTGACCACTTCGACATCACTGCTTTTCAAAGAGGACGCCAAGGCACCCAAGCGGCCTGCATTTGCGTATCCAAGAAGGTAAGCCATTGCTTTGGTTTGCATATCAGCCGAGAAGCCCTTGTAGCTTGAAGCCACTGTATTAAATGCTGTCGCTGTATAGAAGGTGCTCGCTGCCGACAAACCCAAGGCTTGTGTTTCGGCGTTGCTGTTTTGCAAAAGCTCTTTCACAATCCCGTAGAATTCAGCGTCTGTTAATTCCTGCTCCATGAAAGCCACAACCATTTTATTAACGTTTTCTTTGGTTGGTTGACCCAAAACCAAAGAGCGCCATTGATTTGCTGTCATTGCGTTCTTATCAGTTTCTTTATTTGCCTTGTCAGTAGCAGCGCCTGCGCCCGCTTGAGCCACAGCACCACCAGCACCGGCACCTGTGGAAAGATCATCAGAACCCGCTTTGAAGCCCGGTCCCGCGTCTACGACACGAACTTCAGTCTCGGATTTCTTCTCAGCATCAGCCTTTTTGTCTTCGGCTTTTTTTGCAGCCGTTTTCGCAGCTGCCGCTGCTGCCTGTTTGGTTTTATCTTCTGCATTTGGAGTAGTAGCTTTATCTTCAGCCTTTTTATTGCCAAATGGATTCACGTAATTACGGGAAACTTCACGACCACCAAGATCAAATAGGGCCGCCAAAACTGATTTAGGGCGAATCATCTCGAAACTGATGTCGCTGTTTTGCAGTGCTTTTTGAACAGGTGCTTTGAACAGATTGCCCACGCCGCCGATAAGGATCGCCGCGACTACGAGTATTGCAATTTCAAGTTTGTTGTCTTTAAGTTTCATAAAAGACTCCTGTTCCTACTGGTTACAAGAGCATCCCTTATGCCACTTAAGCTGCAATTGGTTGAATCTGGCGTCTCTCAATATGAGACAGTGCCGTGACCGCGCACCACCCTGTCAATACTATCGACAAACCTACTTGGGGCCGACCGGACAAAACCCGGGGCGAGGGCCAATACTGGGGAATTCCCGGCACGTATCAGGGCGCTTGTCATAGACGGTACACAGGCGCGTAATAGGGTGAAGAAAATGGCAATCCCCATTCGGGCGGGACGCCAGCATAAAAAACTCCGTACCGCTTCGATACGAGATGACGATCTTTTCTTTGATCAGACGCTTGGAAAGCTTTTTGACCCCGCTTGCAGCCTCATCCTCGTCGGTGACTCCCAGACGAATCAAATCCGCCAGCTTAACTTCCACCGGCATGGTACAGCAATGGCCATGGCAGCCACTGCACATTCCTTGTTTATAGGATTTCCAGGTAGAGGGTCGGTCTTTATCTGTTTTCATGTCCCTTATGGGACGGGCTTTTTCACCAGTTTACTATTGAATCTTGCTGCCGCGTCCGTGGGCTGGAGTAATACAATACTGTACCCACGGTTGTAAAGCTCAGCCAGTAACTGTGGCAAAACCTCTGCGGTACGACGGTGTATATCGTGCATAAGCAAAATACCCCGTCCCTTTTTTTCAATAGTTTCCAATGTGAATTTCAACAGTTGTTCGTTGGTTTGCGCCTTCCAATCCTCGCTATCGATATTCCAGTTAAATTCAGCCACAGAGTTCGCATTCAAATAATTGCGAAGCTCGGGATCGACCTCTCCATAAGGAAAGCGGAAAAATGGCTCAACATAACCCAAGGTATCGAAAACCGCCTGATGCCCGCCTTTGATTTCGGCAACAGCCTCCGTGAACGACAGCGTTTTATACATCATGCGTTCACAATTAGCCGTAGTCGCCAGACAGGAGTGAGTCACCGAGTGGCTGCCCATCGCATGCCCGTCTGCTGCCGCTATTTTAACAACTTCAGGGTTCTGGCGAACGTTTTTTCCAAGCTGGAAGAAGTGAGCCTTGGCGTTGACCTCTTTCAACGTTCTAAGAACTGATCGAGTGTACACATCATTAGGACCGTCATCGAAAGTAATCACGATTTCTTTGGGTGCAACGTCTCCGGCACGGGCAAAGTATCCCTTCGAAACATCCCGATATTGGGTGTTTGTCGGAAACTGAAAACTATTGCCTGAAGGATCTGTCGTAAGGGCATTCACTCGAACCTTCAACGTCGCGCGCTCTGCAGTGTAATGCCTTTCAAGTTGTGCCATCAGATCTTTGCGACAGGACTTCACCAGGGCTTGATTGATGTCCTCGCGAATTTCATTTTCAAATATCGTTAAGGACAAGCCATCCAGATCCTTTAGTTTTGCACACAGTTGTGCAGAAAACTTTTCCTGGGACTTGATGTCTGTGTTCTCACTGCGCCAGCTTTTAAAAAGATGCTCCGGATTTGCCGGAGAGGCATCCCACTCAGCCAATGAGGTGGCATTCTTATTCACAGTGATCGTTTCTTGAATCTGTTCACTGATTCCGCTGCCACAGGCGGTTAATGCAGTCACACCCAGTACCATCGCAGATCTTACGCATAATTGCTTCATATGATATCCACCGTTTCATCCTTGTCCGGTTGCTTTAGATTCAATTTAATTTTTGAGTTCTCGATAATCACGCGAGGATCCATGGAGTAACTGTCAAACACCACAAGATTGCGAGTGGCTTCAGCTGTCACAACATTTGGATTCCACAAGTAACGGAAATAGATGATCAACGATCCAACAAACTGACTTACCAGAATGCTTAGCAGTGCCAAGGTCATCAAACCAATCTGCGGAGAGGTGTTCTCCCAACGAGCCGGCTCCAGGACTTCAAAGCGATTTCCAACCGAAAGCTTTTGGGACTCTAGCTTTGCAAGGGCTGTACTGAGTTCCTTGTATCTTGCGAACTCCAATTCGGACTTCTTTCTTAAGTCATCGGCCATATGCGCCTGGTACGGCAGCTCTCGCGATTCAGACTTCAAACTGTTGATTGAGGACTGCACCTGCCCCAACTGATCCTTCAAAATATCATTCTGATTTTTCAAATTTTCGATCTGACCGCCAACACCGTACATGGTTTTGTCGTTACTATCAGTCCGGTCTTTCTTAAGGTAAGCAATCATTTTGGAATTCTGGGAAATTTTAAGTTTCAGCTCGTTACCACGCACCAGCAGTTCACTGACATAGTCGTTGATCTTGTCTTTGGATCCCAACGGCAGAACGCTGTGATCGCGATTTTCAACTTCAGCCAGTTCCTTGCCCAGACTTGCAATTTTTGAATCGGCGTCTTTTTTCTGTTCGATAATGAAGTTCTCGACGCGATTGATTTCCTCGGCTTCACGCTTTTTCATAAGCTCGCTGCCGGTTTGCACAACGGTATTCACCAAAAACAAAGACATCGCCCGATCGGGAGTGGCCGCCGTGATTTTGATTTCGAAATCGGAATCCAGTTGCGCGCGAATCCAGCCATCCAGCTTCTGCAGGAAGGCGATCTTACTTTCTGGTGTCGCCGAGCTTTTACTTAAATATTTGTCGCGAAGATTTTCATAACCCTTGCGCTCTTCCATTGATATCAGAGGGGATTCGCCCCGTTCCGGGATCTTGCTTAGCACCGCCTCATAGAACTCACGGGTTTTCAGATACTCTATGTGTTTGGACAAAAGGCTGCTGCCTTTTTTTGATTCCTGCAGGGATTTATTTAAGCCAAAGTACTGCGTTGTAAAGGCCTGTACTGAAGAGTTCTGCGAGTCGTTAAAGATCACAGTTGTGGATGCTATATAGGGGATTTTAACTGCATAAACAAGAACACTCAGGCCGAACAGTATCGCTGTGAAAAATACGAACATCCGCCAGTGTGACAAATATAATTTTAGAATTTCACCAACACTAAGCTCTGGCTCCAAGTTTGGATCCTGCATACGCATCCCCCCAAGCACATAGTTTTGCCATCCTTTCAAAAGGATGGCCTGTGTCTATTCTGTAATGAGGATTAATTTGGTGAAATTAATCTGACTGCACTCGCAGCGCAGTCAGAAGTCATTTTATGGAAGCTTGATAGGACTCATCATCACATTGGTAGGTCTAAGCACAGCAATCTTGTAGCCTTCTTTATGGAGCGCCGCAAGGAACTGCGGAAGGCTTTCCATCGTACGTTTTTGAATATCGTGGAATAAAACAATTCCACCGTTGTTGGCGCGCACTTGTTTCATTGTGAATTCAATCATTTCAGAGTTTGAACGACCTGACTTCCAATCCAAGCTGTCAACATTCCAGAAAAACTCACCCACATGGTGTGTCTTCAATGAGTTTTTCAAATCAGATCTGGAACTGCCGTATGGAAATCTGAACACCGGGTGAGCCCATCCAAGAACCGATTGGATGGCATTCAAACTGCCGTACATTTCCTTTTCCGCGCTTTGCAAACCCAGCTTACCCAAGTTGGCATGAGTCATCGAGTGACCCCCGACAACGTGGCCGTCATTAGCAACCATTTTCACGTATTCTTTATTGGCAATCACGTTTCTGCCAACATGAAAGAACATGACCTTGGCATCCACTTCCGCAAGGGTCTTTAGGATTGTTTTTGTATAGGGAGACGGACCATCATCAAACGTCAATACAACTTCTTTCGGGCCCACATGCAGACGTTTGCCGTTGGATCTTGCGGTGGCATCAAAGCCGTTTCTGGTGTCAATAGCACGTTCAATTGTTTGGAACTTGAATTGGGATGTTTTATTAACTCCGGCACCCGGCAGAACCACAGTTTGTTTTCCTGGGGCTGTGAACACGGTTTCCTCGTCAAAAAAGTTTCCAAGATTTGTTGTCAAAGTCGCACGATCATCACGATAGTAGTCATTCAATCTGGAAGTAAGTTCACTTGCACAGTCCTTGACGATGTCCTGATTCACTTCCTCATCCAACTCTTGTTCAAACAGAGTCAAATGCTTTACGTCCATCTCTTTCAATGCCTGACAGACATCTGCCGCCGTCATGCCTTCTTTGCTGATCTCTTCGCGCCATTTTTCAAATACATGTTCCGGGCTGTCTTCGGAAGCGTGCCATGCATCGTACGTTGCCGCCGCTTGGTTGGCTTTAATTGCGTTTGAAACATCCAGTTGAGCAGCTTCAAATCCATTACTGCATGCAGTAAGTGACAACATTCCGAACCCAAATAGCATAGCAATTGGCTTTTTCATTATTTGCTTCCTTTAGCGAAAAAATTAACAACGCTTCCACTAAAGCAGAATCCATGCCCCGTCAGATTCCAATTGAAACCCTTTTTATGCGTTTTGACTGTCTAAAGGTTGTTCAAGAGACTTAAAAGGGCGGCCTAAAGGTGACTTGTAGCGAACTTCCTCAAAGACCGCAGCCGCGACGAAGCCAAAGATCATCCAATACAATCTATCCGCCATACCACCAATTGACAGATGGACGTGATAAATAACCAGAATAGGTACATGTGCCAGGAGGTAAATTGAAATCTGTCGTTTTGCTATGCTGAAAGATCTAAGTGCCTTCAGTGCGCCGATGGTCATTAATCCTAATGCAATTGCCGCCAAAACCAAAAGTGGCCAACCTCCGACCACTCCGGCAGACACAAAAATATTATGGGGATCCTTGAAGGAGTTATAGTTACCGACATCAACTTCATTGCCCGACGCAAACTTTGATACCAAGCCTTGCCCCAACCAAGGTTCACGCTGAAAGATTTCTGATCCACGCTCCACCTCTTCCCATCGCGAGGCCACTCCATCCTGAGCCTGACGCCCACCCAGAGAAGCATGTCCTGTGGCAATTTCGTGAGCCAATTGGTAGGTTTGCATTCCGAAAAACAAGGTGAATGTGGTCAGCAGTGAAACAATAGTAACTTTAAACATGCGCCCTTGCGATGTTCTGGCTTCGTGCAGAATCATCGTTAATAGGAACGCGAACATTGCCGCTGCCGCTGACGACCTGGTCCCCGTCAGGACAATGGCGGTAAAACTTGCGATCAAAATCAACACATCCCAAATCTTATGTTTCAATTTTCGATCCAAAAGAAATGTGCCTATAGAAAAAATGAACGCTGTGGTCGCACAGGTAACCATATGAGGAATATGCTTAAAGACGCCAATAAAGCGGCCGCCCTTGAATGCTGATCCTGGAGACAAGATCAAAACTATCAACGAAAGTAGAACTAGTGCACCCGCCCACCTTTGCACAAACCTAAGAAAATCCTGAACATTCCACAAACTGGGAATAATCAATCCGTATATTCCGACCATAAACAGGGACAGCAACATTGCTCCCAATTGAAAAAGCACGGATTCATCAGGATTCACATAGTGAATCTGCAGCAGAGTTTGCACAGCCAAAATAATCATTAAGAAAAAGACGAATAGCTTATAGAAACCACTAAGATGTTGTCTGACACGAACTCTTAACCATAACAACAGCAGTGGAATTCCCAAAAGCAGTGTCAGCAAAACATTTACATAGGGATGCATGCCTTGCTGAAAAATCAAATAAGGAATCTCCCGCGGGATGGGCAAAAGCCCACCCAATGAAACTTTGCACAGGAAAGTTAACGCCACCAAAGATTTTATCAGAAATAAAATACGGGCGTCTTTGGCGTGAATCATTACTTGTGAAGTCCTTGTCCGGAATTCTTATCAATCAGGATCGCCGTCAACGCAATACCAAGCACCAAAGAGACAATCGTGATGGATCTCGCTGTGTCACTGCTCACCATATAGGATTTTTGGGGAACATAAATGAAATCATCCTGAGCCAGTTTCAACTGTTTGCCTCCCCCATACTTGATGACCTTTTCAGCATCAACTTCGTAGGCACCTTGATATTCCTCCACTGCCTTGGATTTGATTTCTGCCCAAGTTTTGGGCTCTAACTTTCTAACCAGGATTTCTGACATATCACCGGATGAACTGGACCCCCCAGCCAAGGTGATCAGCTTTAACAAATCCGTTGATGGTGGAACATAGTAGATACCAGGACGATTAACCGCACCCAAGAGCTGTACACTGATCAGAGATTCTTTAGGCGATGAACGGAAAATGTATTCCGATGCCTGGGCTGGTGGTTTGATATCACTCATTCCGAGCGAATCATGTGATTGCGCAAATGCAATGGAATTGAAAGCGAAAATCAGAGCTGTGACATATCGGAACAACTTCGCAACGATCATTAGAACCTCCACACACTGGACCTAAATCGAGAGCCATAAGTCTTGTCAATATTTTTCAATGACGGACTTCAGTCCATAGACCAGAATAAAGTCTATGACAAATCCATCCGTACCAGAGCACGAAAAATTATTTGATGAAATTTGTAATAAACTGAACGAGCTCAGCACCAATGGTGACGCGGATGAAAATCATCCAACTCAGCCAAAGTACGAGCAAATGCAGGAGCAGATGAAGAAATTCAATTCTGACTTGAAAGGTTCACAAGAAGATCTTCGCGAGAAAATCAAATCTCTAGAGAGCTTTTCTTACGGATCTGAAACGTTGGATACGCAAATGAAACTGTTGGCGGATCAACTCAGCGCAGAACGCGCAACGAATGCTAAGATGTCTTCGGACCTTGCAAAATCGTTAGAATTGAGTTTGCAGCTGCAACTTGAAATTCAAGGTTTGAAAGCGCGTGCTTTGCAAATCCAAGGCGAAGAAAAAAAATATTCTCAATCCATGTTTGAAAGAAGCAAAATTCTGCAAAGAGATTTGGATCTGACGCGTGCATTGAAAGACGAAACTGCCATGGAGTTTGCGAAAGCAAAAAGTGCCTGGGCACGTGAGCAGGATTTGTGGGAACAACAATACGAAAAACTTCAGGCTGAGATTCAAAAGCTGAAGCAGGACAAATCAGACCTTGAGCAAGCCAACTCGGAATTGATGGCAACAATTGAAGAGCGCGATACCACGGTCACTTCCCTGAACGAGGAAATCGAAAAGATCTCCACGGCCTTCAGCGAAGTCGAGGCATCCGCGCAACAGCAGAATGAAGTATTGAAGAATCTGACTTCAGTGGCTGAAACCAAGATCGTCGAGATGAAAGTGGCTTTGGATAAGAAATCCCTGGAAGCACAGGACTACTTCAGTCACTTGCAACAGACGCTGAGCCAATCCGTGGTTCTGAAACAAGAGAACATCTCATTGAAAGAATACGTTGCGAAACTGAATTACTACCACCAACAGGCACAACATGCTCAGAATGTGGTAACTCAGATCGCTCAGGTTTCAGCGGCTCAAGCGCAACAACAGGCTCAGCAGCAAGCTCATCAGATCCAGCAAATGCACGCAGCCCAAAACCAGGCTGTTCCTGCAACTGTAACTGCAGCGCCGACTCAAGCCTAAGCGCAGCTTATATTTTCCTCCGTGGGCTCAGGGGTCCCTCCTCCTGAGCCCATTTTTTATTTCCCCACTGTCCGGATCTTGGTAAAAAATAGAACATCAGTTTGTGAAACCAGAATCCCGGAATCAATCTGCGTAACAATCCAAACAAAATCGCATCCAAGGTCACTTTGATTCTTAAGGGTGGGTTCTTCATTTCAAGCAGTTTTAAAATTTTTGCGGCGACGACTTCAGGCCGACTCATGGAATAACCCATTAAGTTTTCAATGAACGGAGTCATCGAGTCATAGTATTCCGAATGCGGGCCGCGCAGCTCGTAACTGAGTCGGGCTTTGCGTGACAAAATGACATTGCGAAATGATGGTGAATTGATAAATCCCGGCTGAACAATGCTGACTTGAATTCCGTAGGGTCGACATTCATACCATAAGGCCTCACTGACGCCCTCCAGAGCATGTTTGGAGGCACTGTAGGAAGCCATCGTAGGCATCGAAACCATGCCACTCACTGACGAGATATTTATGATATGACCCGAGCGCTGCTCACGCATTATTGGCAAAACAGACTTCATCAGGTTAACTGGCCCAAAAAAATTGGTTCGCATTTGCAGGTCTTCGGCATTTGCATCCATGTGTTCAACGACAGACCGAAAACAAACACCGGCATTATTAATGAGTGTATCAATCCTCCCCCAACGCCGGCAGATCTCATTCACTGCATTGGAAATCTCACTTTCACTGGTGACATCCAAAGGCAGGTGCAAAGTATCATCATTTTCAGGAAAAATTTCCGCCAGCCGCATGAACGAGCGGCCCCGTGCGGTTACCACCACCCGATATCGACTGGAACGAATCAGACTTTCACATATGGCTTTGCCCAGACCGGAAGTGCATCCGGTCACCAAAACCACTTTCTTGAAAATGGTCGCATGCTTTTGCATATTTAAACCTAGCTGGAGGACGCGATGTCCACTCCGAATAGTTTATCGAGTGCGCGATCGCACAAAGGAACGCTGATAGGCTTTGTCAGCACCTGCATTCGGCACAGCAAATCTCCGTATTTTTCACGGAGTGCTGTCTCTTCAACAACCGATACAAGAATTATGGGGCTTGATTTCACGGCGCGCGCCAAATATCGAACCAGATCCAGGCCCGTGCCCGCACCCGACAGGAATAAATCTGTCACAATTAAAGCGTAAGGTGCGTCACGCACAATGGATGAGCTGACAAGTTTCTGCGCTTCCTCGCAGCTCACGGACCAATCCAAATGGAAGTCATTAAACTGCCGGCGCAGAATGTGCTCCCAAATGGGTTTCAATGATAAATCATCTTCGACGATCAGAATTCTTGTTTTCATGACGCTTCCCTGTCCATGATTTGAATTACTGTGATCGATACCCCTATTCCACTATTGCGGGCATCGTGTCCACTTGCTTGGTGGCCGACCACTTCTTGATGCGCTCCGAGGCTTCCTTACTGGCTTTTTCCAAGGCGATGAATGGACTTTTTGCATCGGCGCTGATTGAAAAGCGCAGTTCTCCGGAAACAATTCCCACATCGACCATAAAGTCAGCACCACGTGAATCGATGGACATGCTGATACTGCTGTCTGACGGCGCAGTCGCAGTCAGACGCTCCAATATGCGACCACATGAGATGAGCAATTGATCCTTTTCGGGAAGGGCGATTTTGTCTGTTTTAAGTTCTACATTCGTCATGCTGAATCCTCCTGTGGTTCAAAATTAAACTATAAAAGTGCCAGTAAAATTTCTTTACATTTTTGTACCTGCAGTGGTTTCTGCAGATAAAACGGCGATTGGTCTGTCGTATTTCTTACCGACTGCAAGAGCGAGTCAAAATTCCCCAGACTCATACTGCTGACGAAAACGAAATGATCCGAGGCTTCGCCATATCGGGACCACAAATCTATACCTGTGTCATCGCCGTCAAGAAATACATCTGAAATAACCAAATCGTAAGGCTTTTCGGTGTGAAATGAATGCCGCAAAAGCGCTTCTGCTCCGGCTTCCGAAGTTTCCCAGTCAATTCGAGCGTTGGGAAATCCGGATCGAATTATACTTTCCCACAAAGGCCACTGCCCAGTGTCGTCTTCAACAATCAAGAATCGGCGTGGTTCCGTATCCAACATCATATTAGACAGAATCGCCTCTATATTTTCGTTCTCATGAGCCAATAAATTTTCCATGGCTACCTCCCGCTGATTTATTAATGATCGGGCCTGGAGATTGGCTTTGTGCTAAAATGATTTGATGATTTCGCAAAACACTGCTTAAATCCACCTGTATGGCAAAAATCCTGTGCATCGAAGATAGTACTGAGTTTTTTATTTACTTGAGTTCGGTTTTAAAAGACCACACGTTAACTCAAGCCGAATCTATTGCAGACGCCTTCAATATCGTGCAAACAGGACGGGATAGTTTCGATTTGGTATTATTGGATATCTCACTTCCAGACGGAAACGGGATGAAAATCCTTCCGGATCTGAAGGATTCTTTTAAAGCGAAACCTGTTCCAATTATCATTTTGAGCACGGACGATGATATCATCAGCAAGGTCGCGGCCTTCGGCATCGGTGCGGATGATTACATCTCAAAACCACCAAACTCCAGTGAACTGCGCGCCCGTGTTGATGCCAGACTTCGTGCCGTTAAATCCTATCAACAAAACACTCAGCAAGTGCAATTGGGCGATTTATATATCGACTCAAATCGCATGTGTGTTGAACTGCGCAACCCCAAGACAGGCACAGTTCAAATCGAACTGACACCTTTTGAGTTTAAAATTCTGAAAATCCTTTGCGCCCGCCCAGGGCAAGTCTACAGCCGAGAGCAACTTATCGATCAAGTATGGGGTGTTGGCAAGTATGTGACCGAAAGAACCGTTGACGCTCACGTCAGTCACTTGCGCAAGAAGATCAGCGACAGCTCCGTCAAAGTGGAGACCGTGCTGAGCGCAGGATACAAAGCCGCTGTTAGAGATAGTGCTTCTGATTAGGAAAGACATCCGTAAGATGTTTTGCCAACTCACGGGCTTGCATCAAGTAGAAGTTCACCTCTTCCTGACTTGCGCCGATGTGCGCGGATTGCTTCAGTTGCCAGCTTAGTTCTTTGGAATTTCTGCCAAAGTCCTTAAACCCCAACATCTCTGCAGACCCTGCCAGTTTATGTGCAGCCTTCCACACTGCCTCGGCGTCCCCTGTTGTAGCTCCTTGCTCCAAGACCGGGATGCATTCGTTCAACGATACACTAAAACGCGCCAATATCCGCAAAACGGTATTAGGAGTCGTATCTTCCAATAAATGATTAAATGCGTGTGAGTCAAATCCTCGCAGCGATTTCAACTGCCTGCTGACTCCCACTAAGTCATTATCTGTTTCCACTGTTAGCTCCTTCATGAGCATTACAATAACAATGCGATTATATGCTGAATTTAAATTGGTTTGAAGAAACCTTCAAACTCAATTAACATCGTTCTCACCAAGATCTGCGAGAGTATAACAGATGAAACGTGTTAATATCATTCTGAAAAAAGCCCGTAAATTCTTTCTCTGGATACCTGTTCTGACGCTCGTCTTCGGGCTGTCTCTTTCATTTTATATTCACAAACGTATGACGGAACGTGAATATGTGGATCAAAGAGCCGACTCCATCAGACGCTCCAGAGAAATGATTCAATCACTGGATCTACTACTTTCCAACAGCGTTCTTAGAATTCAGTCCTACGAGGAGTACATCGGTACCCGCCCTATGGACTATTATCGCGATATGGCTTTTTTGGGTCAATCATTGCGCTACACCGTTTTTCAACGCTTCTCTATTTTTCAGCTTGTCGGAAAACGCACAGCAACCCCTCCCAAATTGAGACTGATTTCAAGGATCAACACCCCCAATTCGCAAGTGCCTCTGACCAAAGGAAGAAACATGACTTCCGAGGCCGTCCTGAAGGGAATCGCTGACATCATCGCGCATAAGGAATACAGCCGCGCTATTTTACATGACCGGGATGGCGTCCCCCTGGTGACATATGTTCTGCAATCCCGAAGCCGCGAAAATATTTACTTTGTTTTCTCGACACCGCTGGTTTCTCTTTTTGAAAAAATTGATATTCGTCCCACGGAATCCCTGGAAATCGAGGACACCGCCAGCGCGAAATCCTGGATCGTTTCATCCGACGGAACCAACAAAACCATCCGTTCTGGTGATGGCGAACCAAAATCAAAAAAAGGTGACACCCTTCTACAAACGCTTCGCCTGGGAGAAACTCAGCAAAGCCCTTTGAAGGTTCACTTTCATTTTAATTTTCAAAAGCCAGATGGCCCTAACGCATCCACCATCACCGGTCTGATGAGCGTCCTGATAACTTTGATTATCTCCTACCTTTTCTGGGTACTGGTGCAACAAAACCGCCGCGTCTCCAGAATGGTCATCGATAAAACTCATGACTTGGAACAAGCCCATCAGGAACTTCAAGAGGCCTTGGTCGCAAAAAATCGCTTCCTGGGAAATATCTCTCACGAAATTCGCACACCGTTGAATTTGATTCTGGGAATGATTGATTTGTGCGAAGAAAAAGACACCGGCAAAAAGATCAATGATTATCTCAGCAGCATGCGCTCCTCTGGCAATCATCTTCTTTCCATGATTGAGGATCTGTTGGATCTGGCAAAATCCAGCACGAATGAGCTTCAAGTTCTGCCAAAGCGGATGCAACTGATCAACTTCCTGACTGATATCTCAAAAATATCCGGGAAAGACTGCGCAAAGAAGAACCTGCGCTTTTACTCTCAGTTTGCCTTCGACCTGCCTTCAGTCATCCACTACGACCCAAGTCGTCTGCGTCAGATTCTGCTGAATCTTTTGCGTAATGCCTGCAAGTACACGAACTCGGGTCATGTCACTCTAAGAGTCAGCAAAATTCAGCAACAAGAGAACAAGGCGACCCTTCGCTTTGAGGTTGAAGATACCGGTGTCGGAATTCAGAATGACAAAATCAACAAAGTCTTCGACGCCTTCTTTCAGGTTGAAAACTCCACGGCTTTTGCAGAAGGCGGTGTGGGACTTGGCCTGGCCATCGTAAAAGAGCTGGTAAACAAACTGAATGGACGCCTGCATGTGGCCTCCACTCATAAAAAAGGAACTCTGTTTCAGGTTGATCTTGATGTCGAAGTTATTGATGGCAGCAACTGGCTGGAGAGCTTCAACTCCCCGGATGATCAAATGAAGGAATTCACTTTGATCACAGAGGATCACAATCTGCAGGTCAGTGCTGAACCTCTGGCCATGCACCCGGCGATTATCTTCTCCAGAATTTCAAAGGATGAGAAACCGCACGAAAATCCAAAAATTTCCCAGCAGAACAACTGGATCATGGTGGACACATCCACAATTTCGATCACGGACGAATATATCAGCGAACTTCAAAAAATCGGAAACGTGCTTCTGCTCGGTAACAAGGATGAAATAGTTCAAAACAATCCTCGGCTGCTGGCCCCTGTTTTGGATGTGTCTCCGCTTGCCCTGACAGATGTTTTGTTAATCACAGGATTTTACGGCAGACACGCACGTCGCACCGAGAATCGCGAGTTGCAAAAGTCGAAAGTGGAGCCAGCGGTCAAACCGATACCTGATTCTTTGAACATTCTGGTTGCCGATGACGACATGGGAAATCAGGAGCTTTACATGGCCTACTTTGACGGTAAGCCCTGGAATATCAAATACACCCAAAATGGCAAAGAGGCTTTGGATGCCTACATCGCCAACCCGTCGCAAATCGTGGTTCTGGATGTGAGAATGCCATTGATGGATGGCTTTGAAGCTGCCGAAAGAATGCGCGCCCACGAAGCTTCACAGGGATTGCCACAGCGACCAATTCTATTGGTTACAGCAGATGCTCTGGAAGAAACCATGAAACGGGCGCAGACGATTCCGAAGACAAGCTTCCTGACGAAGCCGATTCGCAAAAAGACTTTGATGGATGCTATCAATCAATCTTTGAAATAGTTATTTCTTGGCGGTCTTACTGGCTGTGGGTTTCGCTTTATATCCACAGCCGCTAAACTGACGAATCATGGAAATGGTTTTCTTACTCGAATTGCCATTCTCGCCGCAATCCTTGGATCCTTTTTTGGGAACACAAATTGCGGCCCAATAAGTACCATCTTCACTGACTGCTGAACTTGAAATGAAATTAGGACGGGATTTTAGCTCCTTAGCCAGTCGTTTCACGGCACAATCCGCGTTGGATATCGCGTTTTTTAAATCCACTTCCTTACCGCAGACATCACCAGACAACTGAAACAACCCGACGGCAGCACCGTGCGGGGCATTTTCATTCACCTGTTCGGAATCACAAGATGACTCGGTGGAGGCCATGGACATCATCGCCCACACCCAGAATTTATTTCTTTGTTCGCTATCCATGGATGCATACTTGGGACAAAGGCTTTTCATATCCTTGGGAACTTTCTCGGAAAATGCATCCGCATTTTCCCGCACTCCCGCCAGAACCTTATTCCCCAATGAACCGTACTCTCCATCATCTTTGATAAATGAATCACAGGATTTAACAACTGAAGAGGCACTTTTGCTTTCGCGGTTTTGCTTCTGATCCTGTTCACTCACTGTCGGATCCTGATTCCCACCCTTGTCAGAGTCACGACCGATCGCCTCTTGAATCTTCTGTCCTTCAACTTTTATCTTTGTCGCTTCAGGTGCCTGAAAAAACGGACAGGCTTTCATCGCCAGCTGAATTCCCGCAGCCAATTGCTGGGAGCGTGCTTGCGCAGTCGCCGCTGCCGTTGCCTGCTCCGCCGCTGCCGTTTGCTGTGCTGCCACTTGCTGCAGATACAAATCCATCATTGTCGGACCAACAGTCGTCGTTGTCGTGGTCGTAGTCACCGGCGCTGTCACGACTGGTGAGGCTGCCGTGGTTGGCAAGATCGTCGTCGCCGCCAAAGGCGTCACATCCTGCCCCAATGCAATTTGAGACATGAATAGTACAAATACAATGATCTTGTTTTTTTTGAACAGCTGTTTCATCCCTGTATTTATCGGGTTTAAGCCAGCCAAGCCTTAGAAAATTAGGGGAAAATAGAACTTTGTGACACTTACCAAGGGCCTTCAATTAGCCCTTGGTCCAGCTCATTTTTTTAGACGATATAATGCACGTACATTTTCAGGTAAAAACCCTCTGGGAATTGCATCAAAGTAGGATGATCCGCTGCGTGCCCGCCGCGCAAAACGCTGCGAACTTCGCTGTAGTTCCTAAGTGATGCTTTTCTGATCGCATCACGGAATTCATCCTCTTCCAGTAAACCAGAGCAGGAGCATGAAGCCACAAAGCCATTCTTTTTTGCCAAACGGAAAGCGTGAGTATTCATTTTAATATAGGCCGCTTTTCCGGTTGGAATATCTTTTTTGGCTTTGATGAACGCCGGTGGATCCGAAATCACAATGTCATATTGGCCCGTAGGCAAATTTGCCAAACCTTCCAATACATCCATTTCGTGAACGGTAACCTTGGCACCTTCACGCTCGGCATTCTCTTTGGCGAAAGCCAAAGCCGTCTTAGAGACATCCACCAGGGAAACTTCAACATCGAAACCCTCCGCCTTCAAAGCGCGGGTGATTTGCGTCGACCAATGGCCCACATAACAGCACAAATCCAA
This sequence comes from Bdellovibrio sp. HCB288, assembly GCF_047305935.1. Classification (GTDB taxonomy): domain Bacteria; phylum Bdellovibrionota; class Bdellovibrionia; order Bdellovibrionales; family Bdellovibrionaceae; genus Bdellovibrio. The sequence goes on along the minus strand of NZ_CP178619.1, from coordinate 1,848,620 downwards.
CACACGAATAGTTTTGGTCTGTTGTTGCTTTGCCCAGTTTTTAAAAAGTCCGATTGCCAGATAAATATTATGAGTCTGATCCAGAAAGAATCCAGTCTTCTGGCCTTCACGCAGATCACAACTCATCTTGATAACACCAGCGTCTCCCGCGGCATTCAAAAGAATTTCCACGTGATCCAAATTGAAATCAGGCAGATCCTTCACAACTTTCGCTTCATTGTTGGTCAGACCTTCCAGTTTGCGAACACTGACATCATTGCGAATGATCACAGCTGTTTGATTCCAGTCAAACGACGACAAACCCTGTTCTTTCGCTTTCTCTGCCAAACCTTTAAAGAAGGCTTCAGTATTCTGCAATGCCAGGTCCATTCCTGCTGTCACAAGCTGGGCCACAAACACCTGAGCCTGCTTCCCCCCCTGATCGATCACATAGTAATCCAGCACGATCCCCGGAATGTAGTCAGATTCACCGAATGCAAGACGGAAACTTCCTCGAAAACCCGCGGCCTTGCGCACTCTCCACGAATTTAGAATCTTGCTGTGAAGAAAATCAAATCCCGTTGGTTCCTTGTCCTGACTATTGAAAGTCAATGCACGGAAAGCGATTAAAGAATGCGGATTGCCGTAGCCCCTTGCTAAAAACTGTCCCTTGGCGTCCTGAAGCTCCACGGGTGAACCCGGCGGCAAACCTTTCGGACTGACTGACAGCTCATTGGAAAAAACCCAGGGATGCCCACTACGAATGCGTTTATCAGCTCCAGTGCGGAGTCTCCAAACCGTAACCATTGTTATTCACCTTCAATTGCAAAGACCAGAAGTTCAGTAACTTCGTTCTTGGAAAAATTATTATCTGACATAAGCAGAAGTGTACGACGACCATCCGGCAATTTGGGCCCGATGGCCAAACCTTCAAAGTTTTGAACGTCTTTTTTTCCGCGCTCTTTTATCAAGTCTGTTTCAAGATCAAGCAGCTTCACTTTTTCAACGGGCGTGTACTTATGATCAGCAAGTTTCACCATCGGCAAAGTATTGGTCGCCTTTGACAAATCCGCCAGATACAAGGAAACCGTTGATTTCCAACCTTTGCCATAAAGACGTGCGCCACGTTCAAGTACAATCACCTTGGACTCAGACAGAGCCAGAACCTCAGAAACACCTCTGAAAATCTCACGACCGATCTGATTGTCACGATAGGCATCGACTTTATAAGCAAACTCTGAAACCGGGGAATAATATCCACGTTGAGCACCACGGTCCTCAAATTTCAACATTCTTACGACGACGCCGGAGGCTTCGGTCTCCATGTCGATGTCCTGAGTTAAAGGTGCTTCAAGGCAGGCAAAAACAAACTTGCCATCAGCAGTCGCAGTCAACCCTTCAAAGGCACCATTGTTCTGAACACCTTTGCTTTGCATACCGGTGCTCTCTGGCAGGTACTTTTCCGGAATGGAAATATCTGATTTCCATTTGCCTTCCGCTCCTGCCCGGAAAATTCGTGGCATGGATCGCGGCTTAAGATCCCCGTTACCTTCCGAGGAAATTAAAAAATCTCCATCAGGCAATTGCACCAGGCCTTCCAAATCGACGAAAGCTTTACGACGGCCTTCTTTGGGAAGCCCTTTCACTTCTTTCACTGACTTCGGAATCAAGGTCATTGATTTATTATTAACTTTAAATTCGAACTGATAAATACGGGGCTCGCCCCAACGGCCTTTATCATCACTGATGGCATTCAGAATGCCGTCTTTGTATGTGATACCGGACAATCCACCAATGGTGGTGTGTTCAAACTTGGCGCCAGTGACAATCGATGTCTCGCCTACATATTTTAAACTCAAAGCCTGCGCGGGTCCTGACAACATCAGAGCCGAAACAAGAACCATCAGAAATATCTGCATTAACTTCTCCAGCGAAGTTCTGTCTGTTTTACCGGATTTACAAAGTCGCGTTTTTCTTCCAGGGCATTGTGATATTCGGTCTTTAAAGAATAATACCACTTGGCCTGTGTGTCAGCGTCCTTGATCAACATCAGACTTGGGTCGTATTTCAGACCATCCTGCTGCTTGGTAACGGCTTCCATATCCTGGCCCAGGAACACTTTTCCGAACTGATTCACAGCCGGTTTAAATAGCGTCAGCCAAGGAATATCCCAAACTGCAAGCTGAGTGACTCGCGTGTTTTTCTCGTCCACCGGAGTCAGTGCTGTATAAGAATAGAATTTACGTTCTCCGACCTGAATATGCTCCACACGCACACATGGCAGTGTAAATGTGATTTCGGTCGTGGGCACTCCGCCCAACAATTTATAAGCCTTGGAGTTGGAGGACGGTTGATGACGAATCATCTGAAAACCAAAATCCACGGGTCCGAACAGCTTTCTTTTTTCAAGCATGGTTTTTTCAGAACGCCAGAACCAGCTTTTATGCACATAAGGACCATGTGCCGGGTCCATAAGTCCAATCACCGCATGGTCCACGTGACATGGGAAATTCACCACATACGTCAGATTCGGTTTTTTATCCTCTGGGAAACCCTTCATCACAGGTGGAGTGGGAACTTTGCTTAAATCAAAATCCTTGTCGCCCATAAAGACCCAGATCAAACCCTGAGCTTCGTGAACCGGATAACTGCGAACTTTGATTTTACCAGGATTCAAATCCTGACCTTCACACAGGGACGGGATCTCTGTACAAACACCTGAGCCATTGAATTTCCAACCGTGATATGGGCACTCGAGAGTGTCATTCACAACACGTCCGTAGCTTAACGGAATCCCACGATGAGGACAGATATCACGCATTGCTGAAACTTTCCCCTGGGAATTACGGAAGAACACCACAGGCTCATTCAGGATTTTTCTGGCTTGAGCTTTATTGATGGCAAGTTCGGCACTTGGCAAAGCCACGTACCATACGTTTTTTAAAAATCCTGTGAACATATGAACCTCGAGAAATTGAACTCTATTGACCTGCTCTGTTTTCAGCCAACAGACAAGTGTTTTCCAAAAGCGTTGTAATTGTCATTGGACCAACTCCGCCTGGAACCGGACTCGCAGCTTTTGCCCAACCTTGGAGCTCAGCAAATCTTACGTCACCACGAAGCTTTTGTCCCTGACCGGAACCATGCATTCCCACATCAATGACAATCGCATCTTTTTTAAAATCTTCTTTACCCAGCAAATGGGCCTTACCCGCGGCAACCACGACCAAGTCCGCACGCTGTGTGAACTCCGACAGGTTTTTGGTTTTTGAATGACATAAAGTCACTGTGGCATTGGCTTCTGTCAAAAGAGTCGCCATCGGTTTACCCACGATATTGCTGCGCCCGACGACGACGGCATTCATGCCTTCGACGTTGATTTTATAATACGCCAGAATGGACATCACACCTTTGGGTGTGCAAGGACTGACCAACGGTCTGCCCGCAAAGAAATAACCAAGAGACTTGTACGTCAAACCATCCGCATCCTTCAACGGCGACACCGTTTGCAACACCTCATGGGCGCTTAGATGTTTGGGCAATGGGAACTGTACAAGAATTCCATCAACACCTTCATCGTTGTTCAGAGTCTCAATCATTTCGATTAATTCATTTTGCGTGATATCTGACGGCAAGGCATGAATGGTGGACGTCATTCCGACAAGTTCGCAGGATTTCTTTTTATTGCGAACGTAAATAAGACTGGCAGGATCCTCGCCCACGATAACCACCGCCAGATGTGGGGCGCGGCCGTTTTTTGCTTTAAATGATTCAATGCGAGGAACCAGGGAGGCGCGAATTTGCTTTGATACTTCTTTGCCATCTAAAATGAGCACGGTAACACCTCCCCTGTTTGGAAGCCCCAATTTCCAGTATTTTCCAAAGAAATTCAATGGTTTAGTTAATCCAATTTAAAATAAACCGCGGCCCTGGCGGGCATTTTCTACTTGCTTCAATCGTTCGATTTAATGTACAAGTTCTTAAAAACACTAGGGGATTTAAAGATGGCAGAAAAAGTAAAGCTCTCAAAAGACGGTAGCTCCATTGATTTCGTTCAGTCTGAAAGCTTGCCTACATCGCTAAAAAAGTTCCGCCAAAGCCCTGAAATCGAAGGTTTCTACCGCTTCGTTTTCGAAAATGACCTGCAAAAAGAATCCTACGACATTTTGGATCGTATCATTCAGCAACGTAAGGCTAAAAAGGCTGGGGCTAAAAAAGAAGCTGCTGCTGCTGCCAAAGAAGAAAAAGCCGCTGCTAAAAAAGTGGAAGCTAAAGGCAAAAAGAAATAATTCTGTTTTAAATATTGATACGAAAAAGGCTGATCCCACGATCAGCCTTTTTTTTACTAATGTGATCAATAACTTCCGCATCCGGTAAATCTCTGTTGTTTAGATATTCATCCCCATGCAATGCTTACTGTTCAACATTGGGGGATACAAATGCACTGTTTAATTAAACTTGTTTTAACTCTGACTCTCGCATCTTTTGTCACCGCCTGCAGTGACAGTTCAGAAACTTCTGGTAACAATCCAACACCGAAAACTCGCGTGCGCTGGTCATCCATTCCGTCCGAGTATAATCCATCGTCCGAAGATTATCTCTTCACCTGGTCAACCTCCGTTGACACTCTAAAAATCAATCTTTTCGGCTTCAATGATGACGTTGAAGTTATTTATTCCAACGATATTCCTGAAGGCCGCGGCGTCCTTCGTATCTTCAAAGTTTTCAAGGGCAGTGCCTCTTGGGGGACCATCAATCCACAGGTGAATAAAAATGTCGGAAAACTTGTGTCTTACGGTAGCTATTCTTGCTCGATCAACATCTCCAACGGTCAAATCAATAGCTTGGAAGGTGGTTGCTATATCCGCCTTCAGGTATTCTTGCCTGCTGGATCCGAACTTGAAGTTTACAATGTCGGTGAACTGATCACGAAAAGATTTAAAGGTATGCCTGTAGAGGATTTCCTTGAATCCGTTAACAAGGCCAGTTTTGATTCAGACAAAGCCGCTGTCATTTCAGCGTTTCTTGATTCTTACAGACAAGTTGGAAAAACACCTGCTTTGACATCACACCAATTGGGAACTGTTATTCGTGAATTCATGGCTAGCAGAGAAAAATTCTCCGCTCTTCGCAATCTGCACCACGCAGTTAACGACCGGGAAAACCTTGGCAGAATGATCGATGACGTATTCAACTATTTCGATCGCGAGGAAGCTCGCAGAATCGTTGGAATTTAACCAATAAAAAAGCCCGGTTTTTACCGGGCTTTTTTTGACTAAGCGCATTCCAAAAAAGGAACTGTTACCTTTAGAAACGGTTTGGAGCGAAAGTTTCCACGTCGACGAATGTTTTCTTCTTGTCGATAAGGTCCGCCACCATCAGGCCTGTGCCAGCGCCGGATTGAAGACCCAGCATCTGATGACCCACTGCCAACATCAAGTTGGAGATCTTGTTGTGGTAACCGATCAAAGGCACGCCATCCGGAGTGCATGGACGAAGTCCAGCCCACAATTCCTGAACTTCCAATTGCTCTGGAAGATACAACAATTCGGAAGCACCTTTTTTGATATTGTTCACACGGCGCTCAGTGATTGAGAAATCCTGGTCAACCAGCTCCAAAGTTCCCGCGATTCGCAAAGTGTTTTCGCGCGGAGTGATCGCGATTTTTTTCTCGACGAACATGATTGGATACTTTGGTTGTTTTTCAAGTTTTGGAACGATCAAGGCATAACCTTTACCACCCAAAATCGGAATTCTAAGCTGCAACAACTTGGCAAGATCCTTAGACCAGCTGCCTGTCGCCACTACGATTTCTTTGAATTTGAATTCACCTTTGGAAGTAAGGGCCTTGGTGACTTTACCACCTTGGATTTCAAGATCCATCAACTCACAGTTTTCGATGATCTCGCCACCATTGGCGCGAATTTCTTCGGCCATTGCCTGCACCACTTGGAACGGCTCAGCCATGGCTTCCTGATCAAAGTAAACACCACCCAACATTGGTGGACGGAATGCTGGTTCGAAATTCATAATTTCTTCGCCAGTCATCTGTTTACCAGTCACACCAACGCCACGAACGTACTCAAGCTCCTCAACAGCCGCCGCCACTCCCTCTTTAGTGCGGGAAACCATCAAAAGGCCCTTTTGTTCAAAGCGGGTTTTTGGGTACTTCTGACCAAGTTTTGCGTACTCTTCCAAAGATTTTTGGGAAAGAACGACCAAGCCTTCGACTGCGCGACGCGCTTGTTTTTCATTCATCGCCTTCATGAAGTGGAACAGCCATGCAGCCAGATCCAACGATAAGGACGGTTTGATATGAAGGGGGCTGTTCGGATTCGCCAACCACTTCATGGATTTCAGGAACATACCTGGCATTGGCAGCGGCATGGAAAAGCAAGGTGTCATCCAGCCTGCATTCCCATACGAGCAACCACGGCCCACTGAACCTTTATCGATTACACAAACTTTTGCGCCACGACGAGCAAGCTCTGCACCTACGGAAGTCCCGATAATGCCGGCACCGACTATTAAGATATCAAATTCTTTATTTTGCATACTGTTAATGGATTTACTCTTTTTTAACGGAAAATCAAGTCCCGCTCGATGGCACGATTTGGCAATAAAAAATCCCGTGGTTTTTAAGCCACGGGATCTAAGTTTTAAGCTAAAAGCTCGATTTTATTCAGCGATAGTCTGGTTAATCCAGTCAATTGCTGCATTGACTTTGGCATAAACGCCTGGGTAACCGGCACGTGCACAGCCACGACCCCAGCTAACCACACCAATAAGGTATGTTTGGCCGTCTTCTGCTTTAGCCACCAATGGACCACCAGAATCTCCTTGGCAAGAGTCTTTGCCGCCTTGAGTGTAACCAGCGCAGATCATACGATCTGTGATTTTGCCAGCATAGGACTTAGAGCAAGCTGCTTGAGAAACCAATGGAACGTCAACTTTTTGCAATTTGTCTGGAAGACCGTAAGCACCTTCTTTAGTCGCGCCCCAACCAGCAGTTGTAGACATGATTTCAGTACCGTCTTCTGGAATAACGATTTCAGCCGTGTTCAATTCGATTGGCGTGAATGTGGAGTTGCCATCAAGTTGGATCAACGCGTAGTCGTAATCTGTGCCGCCACCTGGGTAGCCAGCATTAGCCACGATTTTAACTGGAGCGAAAGACTCAACACCAGCCGTGTCTTTTTGGCTGTGAAGACCGATTTTAACAGCTTTAACAGTACCACCCTTTACACAGTGAGCTGCTGTCAAAACCCAGTTTGGCTTAATCAATGAACCACCGCAAAAGTGACCGCCGTAGTTACCTTGTAGAGATACCATATATGGAAACTCACCAACAGACGCCTCAACGCCACCCACGATTTTAGCGCCAACTTTTTGCGCTGCTGTGGAAACTGCACCTGTAAATACTAGACCTGTGATTAATAGGTAGTTTAAAACTTTCATGTCCGTGTCCCTCTCTTTTTGAATCCTTCAAAAATGAATGTGCTTAGACATTGTTATTTGTTTTTCAAGTCGTGCCAAAGGCTAGTTCCAAATTGGGTATAATCTGTGTCTTGGTCCAGCTTTCTGGACTAAGGTATAGGAGCAGGCACCTCCCCGGCCATTGTTTGATTAATCCAATCAGTCACCGCATTCACTTTGGCATAAACACCTGGGTAATTGGGCTCAGCACATCCCATTCCCCAACTTACGATTCCTGCCAATAAGGTTTTTTCAGTCGTTTTTAAAATCATCGGACCACCGCTGTCACCCTGACACGAATCTTTGCCACCGGCTTCCAAACCTGCACAAAGCATCCGGTCGGTAACTTCAAATCCAAACGGGGAATACACCTTGTTGCAACTCTCCTGAGGAACCAAGGGTACATCGACTTTATTTAAAATATCCGGAACAGCCCCATTCGAGGTCAGCGTTCCCCACCCCGCCACTGTTGTCATCACTGCTGGCGCCGAGGGCTCAGTGGGGATTTGAATTTCCTGCGTGTTCAGCTCTACCGGCGCGATCGCCGATTCCGCAGCAAGCTCAATCAGTGCGAAATCATAATCATTTGAAAAGTAGCCTTTTTTAGGATGATTGATAATCCGGGCAGCCGTATGAACTTCAGCACCCTCCATATTTGACATCTGATACAGTCCCACCAAAATTTTCGCGGGAGCATACTTCATACAATGGGCGGCAGTTAAAACCCATTTTTTTGCGATCAAGCTGCCACCACAATAAGCTTTACCGTCTTTATCCAGGAGTGAAACGATCCAAGGGAATTCACCGGGTGCTGCTTCCACCCCACCAACGATGTCGTGTGAAAAAGCTGACTGACTGAACACGAATACCACTGACAACAGCAGGCCTCGAAACGCTCGCATATCTTTCCCCTTGCATGGTGATACTGAACGGTAATTACAGTTTTCAACCGGAACCCTGAACTCGCAAACAAGTCAGGGTCTTGGCGTTCAAATTACACGTTCGAACTTAATTGTGTTGGGATCAAAAATTTGAAACTCAAGTGGATCGGTGCATTTTACCTGCACCCGGACGATCTGCCCCTTGTCCATGGGCTGTCCGCTATGATTGGCAATTCTTAATAGGTTCCCGTTAAAACTGCACAGGACATCCCGGCCCGATTGTTTTTCTTCAACAACCGAATGCAGGATCTGCCCTTTGGTCAGAGATTTCAGGAACGCCGAACTTGCCACCGCTTACTCCAGATCATTCACAAGATCGATGCGGCGAAATTCAACAGGGCGCACATTCGGACCTGTTGCAGAATTATTTTTTGCCGGAGCCGGCTTTGAAGTCACAGCTGTCGGAGTGGCCGGTGCCGGCTTCTCGCCCAGAAAGTTCTGCGCTATATTATGAGTGACGTCGAAAATACTTGGCGCTTTTTCAGCCTCAGCCTGTTCTTCTTCCACTTCCTGGCAGGCTGCTTTGAATGCATCCCCCAGTTTCTTCATCGAATCGCTTTCGTTCTGCGGCAGTGCAAATACATTACTGATATCAGAACCCGCTCTTTGCAACGGTTGCATGAAAGAGATGTTGTCGACATCGCTGAAGTCAGAGGCCATTGCTGCATCCGCCGAATCCGCCTCTTCATTGGCCCATTCAGGCAGGCTGTCTTCGCAGAACATAAGCTGGTCTTTGTTCACTTTGGCAATAAACTCGATCTCACCAATTGAAAGATCCACCTGGCCGGCTATTTCCTCAACGCTTAAACCCTGATGGGCCAAACGAGCTGCTTTGACATACTTAATGGTATTCTGGCGTTCCACAATCTCAGTATGAGGGATTCGATCCTGGAAGATTTTTGCAACTTCCATACTCTTTTGCATACTTTGATCAATTTTGGCGATTTGCTTTTCTGACGCCTGAATTTTGGATTGGATATCTTTTACTTTTTGTTCCAACAGCGCTGTCAGCTGATTCACCTGGGTCTCGGTACGATCGGACAGATCCTCCAGAACGGCGATTTTGCTTTGCAGAAGCTGCAGGCCCTTGCTCAAACGAGGATCATCCTTAGCCGGGCGATTCATTCGTACCCAAACGCCAATTACGCCAGCCAAAAGAATCACATTCACCAACAATTGAGTTAAAAACCAAAAGCTCACCCAGCCTCCTACAAGAACATGGATTTAATTCTAGTATTTTAAGCTCTATTCCCACAATGAGACGAAGGTCTGGATTGTCTCAAACCCAGACTGGACTTGGTAAATTTTGAGACGAAGTCGCTTCCTGTGCTATTCTGCACCAAAGGGGAAATGGAAGTATGTTTTTGTCTTTGCATAAAAAGGCTGCTGCCGTGGTGCCAGTTTTACTAATTGGTCTTACTGCCTGTAATCCGGTACAGTTCAGCGCGCCATCAGTTAAAACTTCAGAGTCACCGACTCCGACACCAACTGAAACACCAACAACAACCCCGACGACAACTCCAACGGTTTCGCCATCACCCACTCCAAATCTTCGTGATGTCACTTACAGCAACACCGTTGAAGCCTCAAACAATAAGATTGATATCGTTCTTGTGGTCGATGATTCCAACTCGATGCTGGCAGACAACCAAAAGCTTGCTGCCAAACTTTCAAGTTTTGTCACGACACTTCAGTCAAACAAGAATCTGGATTGGCAAATGTGTTTGACGGTGACTCGCGGTCTTTCAAGTGGTGCAAATTCAGTGGCGTGGGGTGCTTCCATCTACTGGCAAACCAACTCGGCTTCTCCAAATACCACCTTGGGTTTGGTACTTAAAAAAGGCACTGCGAATCTTTCAACGATCTTCGCTCAGACAATTAACTACGTTGGCGCTGGCTGGGCTGGATCCAATGACGAGCGCGCGATCAAAGCGGCCTATCACCACGTCTATAATGGTGACTATCGTTACTCTGGTGTGAGCGGTTGCTACCGTGCGGATGCCGCGATTGCCTACGTGATTATCTCTGATGAAGATGAACGCAGTATCGGTGGAGATAAAACACAGCAGTATTATAAAGACGAATACTATGCCCTTGAGAACGAAGACAAGCCTCAGGTCTTCGTTGACTATGTGAAGTCCACTTTCGGTGCGAACAAACGATTCACGGTGAACTCAATCATCGTAAAACCAGGCGATGCAGCCTGTATGACAACTCAGGACGCTGGCGGAGCAAAAAGCCACTATGGCGTTCAATACGCGACTCTGTCCAACCTTACGGGCGGCGGTATCGGCAGCATCTGCGAAGCGGATTTCGGGACGAACTTGAATTTGTTTGTGGATAAGATCGTTGATTCATTGGGCAGTGTAAATCTGGAATGTACTCCAGTTGGAACGCCTGTCGTGAAAATCACTCCGACATTGGCGTCGCTCAGCTACCGCGTTCAGGGTATGAGCATTGTTTTCGACACTCCGGTACCTGCCGGCAGCAAAATCGAAATCAAATACCAATGTGATGCAAACCGAACTCCAAGCTCTGTGGAGCAACCACAATCGGAAGTCGGCTTCTTCACCAAGATCATGAACTTCTTTAAAAACCTGTTTTAGATTCTGAATAAATTCGGACATAAAAAAACCCTGCTCTCGAGCAGGGTTTTTTATTTATTGGCACTTCAGTGCGGCAATCAGGTCGCCCGCTTCGACATAGGCCATGTCTTCCTCGCCGCCAAAGTAAGCCGTGCGGTAAATCGCCGCCACTACCAACTTCGTCAACGCCGTCTTATTCTGTTTCAAAGTATCCAAGTTAGTTCCTTGCACATCATAAGCAACGCCTTCCTGGAACAAAACCGTCAAACCTGCCGTTTCATTTGTTTTACCAAACTCACGCGCATTCATTTGATATTTAATCGCCACAGAGTTTTCTTTTTGAACCATTTGAAGGTTCATACGGTCCGTCACTGCTGTGCAAGTAGTTGCTGCAGAGGCTGCAGTTGACGCCAATAATACGAATGCCAAAACAAGCGCTTTCATTTTGTTCTCCCTGAGTGGCACCAAATTAGCCTCTCTCACATTCCACTTCAAGTGACCTGAATGAAATGTAGTTATTACAGAGCAGAAACAAATAGAGTAAAAAAGTCAGCATTGCTCAAATTTGTCACACTGGGAATAGACAAACCTGCGAAGACTTGCGATACGTCTCGGACTTCAAAAAGCAGGGGAAAATTTACATGAAATATTTGAGCATCCTAACAACATTCATTTGTGCACTTCAGGTGAATGCTTTTGCTTCCAATGACTGCTCAAATGTAGACGTTCGAGACAGCCTTCCGGCTGATGTTAAAACTTTCATGTCCACTCCATCTGACCAAGGCGATATCGGTTGGTGCTACGGTTACACAGCTGCAGACATCATCAGTCAGGCCTTGGGTACTCCTGTATCCGCTCTTCATTTGTCTGCTTACTATGCCAGCGAAGTCACTGTGCTTGGTAAAATTGGCCGTGGCGTTGTTAATAAAACAACAACACCAGAGGGTGGCATGGTGGGTGTGGCCGTCAGAAAAATGTATGACCTGGGTTATGCCTGCAAAGAGCAGGACGTTCCCTCTCAAGGAACCAAAGAAGTCTATTTGTCTTCCAGAACAAAAGTTCACAACGGCATGGCTTTTTTAATCAATCGCATGAAGGACCTTCGCGCAGGCAAATGCGTGGACTTGTGCGAAAAGTCCTTTAACCAACTGGCAGAGGGCTTTTTCCCAGGAACTTCCCCTGACACAATCAGAAAGTATCTTCTGAATCATAGAAATGTAAGTCTTGAGGATGTGGTGTTCTTCTTCCTGGACAACTCCTGCCGTTACAAAGCGACGCCAATTCCAAACTCTTTGAAATATGAGACTTGGAGCAAGAAAACTCATCCGTTTGAATCCATCAACAGCCAGATCGACTGGTTGCTAAATCGTCGTAAGCTGATTTCTCTGGAGTATGATGCTTCCGAAATCACCGACGTCGGCGGTATTTTTGGCGCAGGCCACGCTTCCACTATCGTGGGTCGTAAGAAAATCGGAAATTCCTGCTACTACATGGTTCGCAATTCCTGGGGCAAATCCTGCGACTACCGCAAAGACATTATCTGCCTTCCGGAACAAGGTGCTTACCTTGTCCATGCCAGCAAAATGAAAGATATGGCTAAAAAGCTAATCTGGATCTACTAAGCAAGTTTACTGATGAATTCCTTCATGCGAACCACTGCACGCTTCATCGTTTCCTCGGAAACGGCGAAGCTCAGGCGCATGAAACCATCCATGCCGCACTCCGCTCCGGGAACTGTGGCGACATAGAACTTTTCCAATAAAATATCGCAGAAATCCTTGGACGTTCGAATCAACTGATCGTCGTATGTCTTCCCGATATGAGCTTTGATATCCACCCAGAAATAAAAGGCACCATCTGGCTCAGCAACCTTAAAGCCCGGCACAGATCGCAATTCTGTTAAACCTGAATTTTTACGAAGAGTCAGTTTTCCGACAACTTCGGCGATATCAGGCTCACATTGCTCAATGGCTTTCATCGCCGCATGCTGGGAGATACTGGAAGGTGATCCCGTGGCCTGACTTTGATAGTCAGCCATGGCAGTAATCAGCTTTTCCGGGCCCGCAGCCCAGCCAATTCTCCAACCTGTCATCGAGTATGCTTTGGAGCCGCCATTCACTGCCACCGTGCGGTCTTTCAGATCCGGAGCCACCTGCAAAATATGCGGAGCAACCTTGGAGCCATCAAACACCAGGCGGTTGTACATATCGTCTGAAATGATCGCCACCTGAGGATGTTTTCTTAAGACATCGGCCAACGCTCGCAACTCATCCGCTGTGTACAGCAGGCTTGTCGGATTGCTGGGCGAACAGAACAGAAGAGCCTTGGTTTTCGCATTGATCGCTTTTTCCAAAAGTTCTGGAGTGATTTTGTAGTTTTCGCGCTCACCACACTCAACGATGCGTGGAACGCCATCTGCCAACTCCACCATCATAGGATAGCTGACCCAATAAGGCGCGCCCACGATAACTTCATCCCCCGGGGAACAAAGCATCTGCAAAGCCGCAAAGATGATAAACTTGGCGCCAGAAGCCACCGTGATTTCCTTGGTGGAATAGGCCTGACCAATTTCAAATTTAATTTTTTCAGCAATGGCCCGACGAAGTTCCAACGTTCCGTTGGCTGGAGTGTATTTGGTGATGTTTTTTTCGATAGCTTCAATACCGGCTTTGCTCGGCACTTCAAAGGTTGGCCAATCCGGCTCCCCTACAGTCAGAGAGATCACGTCATGTCCTTGAGCCGCAAGCTCCTTGGCTTTCGCAACCAGAAATAACGTTGGAGATGTTTTTAGGTTCAAAGCGCGTTTGGAAAGTTGCAACATGTGGCAAAGTCCTACTTCTTCAATTTTTTTATAATCGCTTCTTTAACAACATCCGGTACAAAACCGTTTAGTTCGCCACCATTCACTGCCAGTTCCTTCACTCCCCGTGAGGAGATATAGTAACATTCCGGACTGGCAAACATCAGCAGGGTTTCAATTTCTGGTGCGATCTTTTTATTGATCTGAGCCATCGTCAATTCATATTCAAAATCCACAACGGCACGCAATCCACGAATAATGACCTGAGCCTTGTGCTTTTGCATGTAGTTCACAGTCAAACCTTCGAAGAAATCAACTTTGACATTTTTCAGATGAGACAGGGATTTTTCAATCAGCTCTTTGCGCTCCTGCGCCGTGAACATGGATTGTTTTTGCGCCGACTGAGCCACCAATATCACGACCTCAGAATAAAGAGGCGCCACACGATTGATGATATCCACGTGGCCCATAGTAATTGGATCAAAGCTGCCGGGATAGACTGCGATTCTACTCATTGTCGTTTTCCTCTTCCTGCGTATCCTGCTCCAACGCACTTTCATGGCAGAACATGCTCAGGATTTTATCGCCGAACTCTTTTTTGCTGTAACGAACCAGCTGACCATAGCGATCCTCCATGCGCTCTTTGCGCTCAGATTCTATAGCCATCAATGTGGTCGCACCAAAAGCTTGGCTGGTGCTGGCGGCCTCAACCACGAAGTGAGCCATCTTTTCAGTAAAGGGAGGATCGGCAAAAATGATATCAAATGGTTCGCCCGAGTAGGATTTTAAGAACGCAATGACATCCATACTGATGATTTTATATTGAGAATCCGGAACTCTAAGTTTTTCGAAATTCTGACGAGTGATCGTCAGAGACTTGGGATTCTTTTCCACGAACGTGCAAAATTTTGCATCTCGGGACAAGGCTTCAATTCCCAGGTTGCCTGTGCCACAAAACAAGTCCGCGACATTAGCCCCTTCCAACTCAAACTGAAGTTTATTGAACAAGGTTTCCTTTACGCGATCTGTGGTGGGGCGAATATGATCCGCCTTAAAACTCACCAACTGATGACCACGATACTTCCCTGCAATGATTCTCATGACAACAAATCCTCGGCCATCTTTACGACGGCAAAAATATCTTCAAACGGTTTGGGTACAAACATCTCGGCCCCCATTTGCAAAGCCGTTTCCATATTGTGTTCACCAGCAAACGCCGACATCAAAATCACTTTGCCAGAGCGGTCTGCACCAATCTCTTTTAAAACTTCAGGTCCTGTCAAACCCGGCATTAGAACGTCCAAGAAAACCAGATCAGGGGATGTCTTCTTCCACTGTTCCAGGCCCTCGTTGCCGTTTTCTGCTTCAACAACATCATGCCCCTTGGCACGGAAGGCACGGGAAAGAGATCTACGAACCAATATTTCATCATCAACGATTAGAACCTTCACAAAAGAATCCTTACTTACAAGGCAAGGCAATCACAAAACGGGCTCCCTGCGGTTGCGCCGTTTGATACGTGATACTGCCCCCAAATTTCTCAATGACGGACTTAGACATACTTAACCCAAGACCCGTTCCGTGTCCCTCTTTTTTTGTCGTGAAGAAAGGCTCAAATATACGTCTTTGAATCTCTTCTGGAACGCCCGGGCCACTGTCTTCAATCTCCAAAACCACCTGGTTTCCAGAGTGGAACGAATTGATTCTAAGTCGCCCTGGGTCTTTCATCGCCTGACACGCATTATTAATCAGATTAAACACCACCTGTTGAATAAGGTGTGGCTCAACGTGCACAGTTTTTTCAATGCTATGCAAAGTGACTTCCAGTCTATGAGTGCGCAAAGCCGATTTCAACATCGGCAACGTTCTCTCCACAATTTCATCAACAGTAATGTCTTCGGCCGGCTGATCTTCTCCTTTGGAGAAATCCAAAAGATTTTTAATGATTCGTTGCGATCTCGCCGCCGCTTTTTCAATTTCAACCAGATCGGAGTACAAGTTTGTGTTCTTCTCTGCCTCTTGCAATAAAACCTGAGTCAACGAGCGCAGACCAGTCAGCGGATTATTCAACTCGTGGGCAATATTGCCAGCCAACATTCCGATGGCACCCATTTTTTCATTCTGTAACATGCGCAGATAAAGCTCGCGGGACTGTGTGATATCCACATACTGATTCACAACATTGGTCGCCTTACCGCCATTATCCAAAACTACCGGATAGCTGTGAACCTGATACACCCGGCCGTCTGCCTGAATTTGTCCGACATGGGGCTGACCATCTGCCAAAGCCTGCGCCGCTGGCGAGGCTTCACCAGCCATCTTTTTGTCAGGGAATCTGTCCGAAAACTTTCGATTGGCGCGGATAACATTATAGTCCACGTCCATAATCGCAATTGGATCCCTCATGCCATCAAAGGTCTTTTCCCAACGATAAGAAAACGCAGAAAGCTGACTTTCCAAAAGAACGCGATCCAAGGTCATTCCAAGGGGACGCATGCGATCTGAAATGAATTCCACAAAAGGAGGCATTTCTTTTTCGTTCAGGGAGTTCTCGATACAAAGAATCGCTTCACTGTTTCCGCCCAACAGGTGATTGGTTAAACGCAGTTCCAGTGGGACAACATAGGTCTTTGCAAATGGGCGTCCAAAATGATTCGCCAACTGACGAATCAGATCAGACGAAGGCACCTGTGCATTTTTTGGGAACTCAAAATCAATTGATGATTCTGACTGAGTCATCGCTCCCAGTTGAAAGCTGATAAAATGAGTTTTGGTGTTATCCGTGCGATACACCAGGATGGGATCGCCGATTTTATGGAACTTGCGCAGCTCCTTGCGGATAATCCCCAACACGTCCTCAAATGAATTTTGATTCGCCAAATCCTTGATCAAGCGAACCAAATTGCGCTCGCGGTTCAGCTTGTCGCTTTCTTCCTTGTGCGACATCTCAATACCCTGGGTTCGTTCATCGACGAGGCCTTCCAGGGAGTGAGTCAGTGCTTCCAGTTCTTTATTTTGGGAAGAGGACTCCCTTAACAGAAGGGACCGCGACAAAAAAGTGGAGTGCTTCTCAAGAGCGTCCTCCAACTGCTGCCAGATTTCACGCTCTGGCAATGGCCAGCGGATAAAACGATACACCTGGGCTTTGTTGATTCCCTGACGCACTTTTTCTTCACTAAGATCATTGGATATAAAAAATCTTGGGGCGATCGGCTGCAAGTGACGAGCCTGAATCAATAGTTCGAAAGCCTCATTCGTGCCATCGTCCTGGACCAAGATCGAGGAAAACTTCTGAGAATGCAAAAGCGAACGGGCTTCGTCGAACGAAGCCCGCAAAACAATCTCTACTTCCCGCTTTTGAAACGGAAAGTAATGAGGCAGCCTAATTGGCGATACGCTTCCGACCCATAGAATCGGATCTATTTTGTTCGGATTGATAAGTTCCGCTGCTGTCCCCATTAAGTGCCTTCTCCAAGTGCTGCAAGTGCTCTTTCCACATTTGCAGAACATTGTTTAAATCATACTCTAGGACATCCGCTAAAAGAACAAAATCCTTATTTTCCAGAGCACGAAGTGCTTCAACAACCGTCGTTTTACTGTTTTGCTCTGCCTTGACCCAATCAACTGGACTCGTAACCAGGTAACGGTCCCCCATCAAAATCTTCAAAGACATGACTGAATCAATCAAATATTCACAGTTTTGCACCAGATCGTGAATCGGTTTTAGCAAGCCGCTGAAACCTTGGGTTCGCATACGCTTGGAAAGACTTTCTGTTTTCTGCTGAAGCTCCGGCAAAGCCGCAATCCATGCCTGCAACACATCCAGCACCAGATCGTTACTGTTCTCTGTCATGTACTCGAGTGTTTCCACATCACTCAGGGAAACCGAACCGAAACGTGCCTCTTCAGTTTCCTTGATCTCCATTCCATTCACGATAAATCTGCAAACCACTTGATTGGTTTCGCGAAGTTCGTTTTCAATGTCATCGAATACGCGCGATAGAACGGTTTCGGTTTGGTAGAAATTACGAAGCTCTTCACCCGTTACTTTAAAGCGTTCCATCTTCAGCCTCCACTGTCGTGATTTTTTCATCCTGAGGAACATAAACACGAAGATGGCGTTTAAAACGCTCATGGACACTCAAAGTTGCTGCAATAATTTCCTCTTGCGTGCCTGGCGCCACACGGATCTTCTCCGCATGATACCAATCAATCATAGGACGCAATTCAGGAACAATTCGGCTAATTGATTTGATCACATCTTCGCCACCGTCAATAAACGGCGCAATGGCATCCACACCCTTTTCCGGAATCAAGGCAAATTGGCTCATCATGAAGTCATTGATTTCATCCAGTTTCATCGAACCTTCAATAATTTCAATACGATCAGCCACTGGGAATTCACCGCCCAGATAAATCGCCTGAACCAGCTTCCAGCGGAATTCCTGTTGATCTGATTCAACTTTGGAATAACTCGCAAGGCCCGGCGTACGCATGATAAGCTCCGGATCCGCGCTGCCTTCCAGAAGCTGCGCAACTATTTCCCCGATGCGTTCAGGTACGATATCCTGACCTTCTTCAATTCGGTAAATAAGACCTAATGTTGCCTTGGGACCCGTCTCCCAGAAGTTTACATTTCCAACGCTGATATTCAGAGTTGGGGTATCGGTCAACGAAGCCATGTGAATAGGCGCACTGTCACAGCCAATCAGCAACTCAGAGCGCTTCAGCACTGCAAACAACTCGTGCATTTTCGTACGACCAACGAGATTTACGATGTTGGCGTTTGGCGCCTTCTGAATAATTTCGCCAGCAATCTCTATCTCATTTGGTGCGCCTATCAAAACAATGGGCATACCTTGATAGCGACGACTGAAGTAATCCAGAGCACGCCCCCACGCTTCGGCATTCAACGCTTTGTGCGCTTCACTTGCTCCCACGTGAACTGTCAAAAACAAATTTGGAAGATCGATGCTCACATCTGGTAATTGTGGCGCTTCCCAATCCTGCTCCACATACTCAGTACCAATCATCGAAGCGAAGATATCGGCAATGTGCACACGGTTTGGTTTGTTCACACCCACTTGAGCATAAAAGTAAGCACTGACCTCATCGGCTGCGCAGAAGAATCCGTCTCTGAAGCGTGTGTATCCCAATACTGACGTATGCGGCATCGTCAAAGCATGGGTCAAATAGCTTGAAAACGGGGAAAATGTCAGATTGATGATCTGATCATAGTTTTCGGTACGCACGGTCTCAACAAACTCTTCCATGCGATTCAGGGATTCTTCAGTATTTGCATTTTCCTGCACCAATGGTTCAAGAATATGACCACTTGGCAAAGTCAGATGGCGATCAATTGCAGTCAAACCTTCAACAGCCCCCTCAAAACGAGGACGCGTCAGGAAGTGAATCTCTGCATCCGGATACATACGGCGAACCGCACGAATCGCAGGCCAGGAAATATAGATATCGCCAAGTCTAGCGAGTTGCAGAATTAGAATTTTCATCTTTAATTTGTTCCTTTGCCAGTTCAGCAACAAGTTTTACGGTTTCAGCTTCCTGATTATATGGCTGCGTCTTCACGATCTCGCGATACGCTTCTTCCAGCTTCTTCAAAGCCGTCGATAGATAGTTGTCCAATTCCTGCTGCATAATAGACCCCTTCCTTGAGAACTATTTCTAATGAATGAATGAACTGACCTCGTGCTTGTACAAGTCCACGGACCTCTGCAAGCGCACTCTGCATTTTTTCATGAAATTGCAACGTGCTCGAAAAACGGGCCATAAGAGTTTCCACAACGAACTGGAAGTAACCAGCCGTGTCTTGTTTTGATTTTACAATTTCCTGGGCTACCAGAATAAACTCCCCGATATCCTGACTTTTCAGTTGCGACTTTCCAGCCAGGGAACTCCAGGTCGGAAATGCCTTTTCCAGACGGGTCAGCCAGGATTCATTCCGCTGTTGTGTTTCCCGGCAAGACGCCAGAATACGGCGAACAGAATCTTTGGAGTATTCCTCCGTAAATCTTAATGCAGCATTGGCGTATGGAATCACTTCCGTAGTCGCCACTTCATTCAACTGCATTGTCCATACTACTCTCTCAACATCACGCAAAGTGACTCCTGCTTGCTGAGATTTCTTACTTAGACGGTCCCAAACTGCTGCAAAGACCTGATCCACTGAAATTTGCTCGGCACAAATCTGTGATTTTTGCGAACAAGCTTGAGTGTGAGAGCAAGGCGCACAAGCCACTTGCGCCGTGATAATTTCGGAATTCTTGGAAAAAGCAGCAGTCTTGGTCCAATCGCTGCTACCCATAACCAATTCAATGATCGGAACACCACTCTGAGCTGCAAGATGTTTAATACTGGTATCGCCAGTAACCAAAAGACAGCTTTCGCGTAAAGCGGACTGCGCCAAATCAAGATCACAAACCAGCAAATCTGAATCTGAGAATTGTTTCAGCAAAGCTTCTTTTTCAAATGGAGCGCAAAGAATCTGCACTTTATAGTCAACCAATGAGCTTTCGATTGTCTCTTTGAGTTCCTTAAAGCGCTTCAAAGGCCAATTCTTCTTTTCGTTACTGGTCAGACACTGAAAAAGGATCTTTTTACTTTTTCCCGAAGCGCCATTTGCTGTTCTCTCCACCGGCAGACCGAAGGAGTTTCCCAACAATTCCACGTAGTGAAACAATGAAGGCTGGGTACCTGAAAATCGCTCATTGAAGTAACGCAACCATGGATTGTTCAACCCCTGAAAGCGTCCTTCACCATGAAACAGCCCCAGCTTCACTGGTGACTGAATTGCGCCCAGCAAATAGGCGCTCAACTTGTTATGGGTAAAATTATAAACTTTTTGATAGCTTTCGTGATTCAAGTCCTCAACCAAAGATTCCAGCTGATGATGTGACCACAAAATATTGTAGGACGCCTCTCCGAGACCCTTTTGCAAGGATTCCCGATCGAAATAGAAATACTTGTCGACCATATCGCCCAACAAGTTCTCCACCTGAGAGAACTGGCGATTCAGCAACAAATGTATTTCTGCCTGAGGGTTCTCATTACGCAAAGCCTTCAAAAGAGGCTGTTGCTGGATGACGTCCCCCAGACGCAATAAAGAGACGACCAATATCTTCATCTATTTAACCAATTCACCCAGCATGCGGAAGATTTGTTTTTTTTCCTCTGCCACTTGGGATGCCTCAACCACCGGAAGAATATCCTTGATTGAAAGAAGGCTGTTATTGTTTTGGAAGTACAAAGACTTCATGTTCATTTCCAGATCCTGAAGATGGTACTTAACCGCCTCAACCGTACGACCCGTCAAATGACCGAAAAATTCCGCAAACAAATTCATTTGTTCGCCCCACGATTCACGGAAAGAGACCACGTATGCGCGATTAGCCACAACGTCTGCATAGATATCATTCTTCATCAGATCCTGAACGCTGTCGGCGATCACGATCTCCACTCGTTCCGCCAATTCCGGAAATTGGGATCTGAACACCGGCACCAGGGAGTCACGGGAATCAACGATAGTGATTTGAACATTAGTGTCCATGTCAGCAAGAGCTTCAACATGGAATCCCGAACCAAGTCCGACGATCACCACATGTGACGATGGAATCGGCCCCAAAGAGTACGTCCACTTTAAAGCTTCCTCGCGTGGCGTGTTTACTGCTGCCAAAGGAACGCCAGCTTCAAAAGCGATAAGGGAAGATTCCTGATTTTCAGAGAAAGTGATCATAGACATGATTAAGCTGCCTTTACTGTAGGTGTGATTTTCTTTTTTAGATTTCTAACTTCGGTGTGATCGGGGTTCCACAGCAACACTCGTTCAATTTCAAGCATCGCCTGATCCATTTGTCCTGCTGTGCACAGCAAATTGATCAGAACCAAGGACATATCCTCGTCCTGTTCCACATTTGAAAGGTATTCCTGCAAAGCTTCGATAGCTTTATGCAGCTGGCGGTCACGCAGACCCCAATTCGCGGCTAAATGAACCGCAGTACGATTTTTCTTGTTGATATCCAATGCGGCTTCAATGTTCGCCCAGGCCAACTCAGTATCACCGAATTGTTGATGAACCATTGCAAGCCCAACCCACGCCTTATCGTTGTCAGGATTGATTTCAACAGCTTTACGGAAGCAGTACAGGGATTTATCAAAGTCACCGCGCTGAACTTCAAGTGTGCCGAAATTCACCAGCAACACGTCCGACGTCGTATTAATAGTATAAGCTTTATTGTAGTATTCTTCGGCACCATCGAAATCACCTTGGCGAACATAAATATTACCGATGTTTTTATAGACCTCGAAAAGTTGATCATCTTCTTCAGTTAAAACTGACAAAGCTTCGAAGTACTTCTCCAATGCCTGTTGATCACGTCCCATGCGATACAGGGCATGCGCCAGAAATGCCAGGCTCTCAAACCCATAATCAACTTTGTTCCAGGCATTCAGAGCAACAAGTGCCTCGTCATGTTTGCCGATCTTTTCAAGATTACGGGATAACATACTTAGAGTTGCGGGATGTTTCGAATTCAGGTTGCAAGCCTGACGCAGTAGATTCAATGCCAAGTGATATTCACCGTGCTTGGACAGCACCTCTGCATTTTGCAGACACTTGGATATACGAGGATCTGATATTTCCTGGGATTTAATTGTGGTTTCTGATTCAAAGTCAGCAAGAGCTTGCACAGAATCAAAATAGACTCTGCCTGCACTTTCCTGGTTAGTTTCCGCGGAAGTGCCGGTTTGAGTTTTATCACTGGACTTTTGAACGATCTGATTTTCCAACATCTGCATGGATCTCCTCCGAAGAAATAGAAGAGCAACACAGATGCCAAACTTTGAAGTGCGTTTAATTTAAGTTGAGGCAAGTTCAGCTCAGGAGTTTGACTCCCAGACCGTCCTTGCCGTCAGCTTTTTGTCGGGAAAAAATTGCCGGGTCTAGGCTTCTTCATCCAATTGCTGATCAAACGACTTGGATTTATAACCGCCGATTGCCTTACGATTGCGACGAACATCCTGAAGCTCACGAATGATGGAATTTTTTGCCATCTCGATGCACGCCAAGACTTGAATATCCTGCTCAATAATACGGCTAACATACTCATCTTTAATCATCAGAGCTTCTTTGATCTGCTTACGATCTTCTTGAGCCATTACAGCGTCTTGATTGATTTCGTTATGAGCTTTGTCGATTTGTGAATCAACATACTTTAGAACATCCAGAATTTTCTCACGCGTTTGATAAAAGTGCTCCACATTGTCGAACAATCCTTGCGCAAAGTTTACAAGCTCTACCTCATTCAAAGCATAAAACTTTTCAAGGTAATGATTCTTTTCGTTCAACAGGCTGATGATTCTGGTCACGTTACCCTCCATGGTATTAACCCGCTTTCTTTCCGTCGTCTGTTTCTCTTTTAATTTTTTCCACTGCTTGAACCCAGCCATCATACAAAGTATTCAGCAACTTCAAGTTCGCATGAAGTGGTGCCGCATCTCCACTGATGTTGGCTTTCGTGTATTGTTCCATCATGAACATATAAAGTTGTTCCAACTGGGAAGCGATTTCCCCGCCAACTTTATGATCAAGAGTATTATTAAGTTCCATGATGATATCGAATGCTCTGCCGATGTTTTGACCGCGATCAGCGATTTTCTTTTCCTCAATGGCCTTAACCGCAAGTTTGGTAAACTTGATGGCACCTTCATACAGCATCAAAAGGATTTTTTCCTTGCTGGCGCTTTGAACCGAGGTGTTTTTATATTTTTGATACGCGTTCTTATTCATCGTTTCCTCTTCCTCTAACTAACAGTAAACGTCCTGTTTAACTTCCAATTCTATCCGCCACCCTGCTGAGCCATAGCTGCGAACTTGGCTTGCTGGGCCTGCATCTCTGACATCTTCGTTTCCAGGTTGGCAAACTTCATACGAAGTCCCTCTTCCTTTCTTTGAAGCTGTCTTTCTTTGGTATCGATTCGCTGATCAATCTGTTTGATCTGCGATTCCAAACCTCTTTTACGGTTGGCGATGCCGCCATATTGTCCGTTGGTCAAATTAGTAACCGTCTGCTTGATAACCTGAACAAAACCAGTTTTAAAACTGTCGCCACGGAAGAACGCGCCAACGCCCACCGGGTTCTCATTCAATACTTTGTTGAACTTATCCTGGTTCAACTCCAGTGTACCGTTTCTATTAAACGTAATTCCCAGCTCATTAATCCGGTGAATAGGAGACTCTACCCCCAAAACTGGATTCAAAATGGCCGAGCGCAAAGAGCTCTCGATCGTGCGCAACAGTCCGTCACCGCCCAATGGGCCCAGCTTTGGATTTCCGCTTTTATCTCCGCCCTGAATCTGATTCTGCTTTTGGATAAACCCCAAAGCCGCATTGTAAGCATCAACGAAGTTCTTAACTTTACCGCTGATGGCTTCCAGATTCTCTTTCACCGACATACTGATCTTCTTGCCTGGGGCTGCGGATTTCAGATCCAGCACCACGCCTGGAATCAAATCTTTTGCCTTGTTATCAGGAAGCTCAATTTCAAAACCGTCGATCTTCACTTTCGCATTCTTGGAAGCGCGGGACTGATCGAAGTACATATCCTGATCACCGTCCAAAAGATAAATCTTTGGAAATGCAACCTGGTTGTCATCGCCCGTCGCCATACCGGAAACCAAAAGCTTGAAAGGATTTTCCTTATCCTTGCGATCCTCCAATACCTGCGCCTTCAAACCGACGTCGGCATTGTTGATCTGATTTGCCACACCTTCCAATGTGGAATTCTTGCCCGTGATATAGACTTCTTTAGTCCCCTCGTGTGTTTCAAATTTTATATATCCCGTACCAATTTGCGTTTCATTCTTATCGGGGAAACCATTCGAAATGGCCGCGGGCTTTTCTGCCAGCTCAACCACTTCCAAGTTATACTCACCCGGCATTGCTGTATTCGGATCAAGCTGACCGTCAACGACCGTGTTATCGCTTGTGGTAAACTTCTTATCCGCAAATCCGCGAACGTTGGTCAGCTCTGAAAGATTCTTGGTGATTTCCATCACCTTAGTTTCGAGTTCTTTGACAAGCTTCAACCTGTCATCCTTCTCGGACTTCTTTCCTTCCATTTGCTTCACAGGAATACGCTCAGCATCCATCAGCTGCTCGACGATATTTGGTGGTAGCCCAGAGGCCATGCCTGTAATTCGTATTCCTGCCATGAAACAATCGTCTCAAATTCATACGGTGAACGTGAGTCAATTAAATGTCCGTCGAAAGGCCTAGGGATGCGGGTTTTGAGGCTGTATTGAAATATAAGGCTGATAAATTTTGACATCCCCCCTGATAGCTGGACCAGAAGCTGGGAATCAAATGCTATTATCACTTA